>JAEXGM010000285.1 GCA_023450835.1 Bacillota bacterium
TTTGAGTGTAACGAGTTATCTGTTTGAGGATATGTCCGGCACAAAGCAGCCAGAGAATTAGGACTTCTTATACATTGGAATCGAAGCATGCGTCATTCTGTTTTGTACAGCTTGCCGTCCCCTTGCAAAAAACCGGCCTTTTGCCAGAAAAATAATCATTTGTATCCGTTCGGATTATTCTGCTGCCAGCGCCAAGCATCTTCGCACATCTCATCCAGACCCCTTTTGGCTGTCCACCCCAGCTCTTCCTTTGCCAGAGTAACATCTGCATAGCAGACTGCTATATCTCCCGGACGGCGGGGTTTTACCACATAAGGAATGTCTTTACCGCACACACGGGAAAATGTCTTAATCATGTCAAACACGCTATAGCCGGTACCGGTGCCAAGATTATAGGTGCAAATGCCGGGCTGCTCCGCCAGCTTTTCTACTGCTTTTACATGTCCATCTGCCAGGTCCGCAACATGAATATAATCTCTGATACCGCTTCCGTCGGGAGTATCATAATCATTTCCGAACACGCCCACAGACTCATGCTTTCCTACCGCCGTCTGGGTTATATAAGGCACCAGATTATTGGGAATTCCCTGAGGGTCTTCTCCTATCCTGCCGCTTTTATGGGCACCGATGGGATTAAAATAACGGAGCAGTATAATATTCCAGGAAGTATCTGCATGATGCAGATCTCTCAGGATATTTTCCAGCATTAGTTTCGTACTTCCATAAGGATTGGTGGCTGACAGGGGGAAATCCTCTTTTATGGGAACTGTCTCCGGCTTTCCGTAGACCGTAGCGGAAGAACTAAAGACTATGTTCTTTACCCCGAAGTCTCTCATGACAGCAAGCAGCACCAGCGTTCCGGTAATATTATTATGATAATATTCCAGCGGCTTTTGTACGGATTCGCCCACAGCCTTTAGACCGGCAAAATGTATTACTGCGTCTATCTTTTCTGTCTGAAATATTTCCCTGAGTTCCTTTTCCCACAGCAGATCTGTTTTATAAAATTTGATATCCTTGCCGGTAATTTCTTTTACTCTTTTTAAAGCCTCTTCACTGGAATTGCACAGATTATCAACTACAACTACTTCATATCCGGCATTTAACAATTCCACGCAGGTATGACTTCCGATATATCCGGCACCGCCGGTCACCAATATTGCCATAGTATCCCCTTTCCAACCTTTAAATCATCTTTTAAACTGCTTAAGCTGGTCTGAATGTTCAAGCACTCTCTGACTCAGTTCTAATTTTATAGCATTTCCTCTAGCTTTGACAACTATATTTTCTTATAATTTCATTCATGCTGTTCCATTTCTCTTCCATGTCTGCCGCCAGCTTAAGCTGAGTCCTGCAGCGGTCCAGATTATGACCTTCCCGGTGAATGCGAAAATACGTATCCCCCTGAAGGTAATCTGTCAGAAAGCGCATGCCGCATTCCAGGGTCATTAACTTGGCTCCTACCCCCAGCATTTCTATTTCCTTTTCAGTGAGACTGCCGTTGCAGCCTTCCAAAAACCCCTTCGTATAGATTTCAAATAAATTCAGGTCCAGAGAGACCTTTGACAGATCTGTCTCATCCTCAGCAGCTGTATTTGCTCCGAACCGAATGGAATCTCCATAGTCAAAGACAGACAGCCCGGGCATTACTGTGTCCAGATCAATAACACAGATACCTTTTCCGGTATTGCTGTCAATTAATATATTATTCAGCTTTGTGTCATTATGAGTAACCCGAAGAGGCAGTTCTCCCGCTCTTAACAGGTCCATACACACCTTCATTTCCTCTTCCCGCTCTGTCAGAAAACAGATTTCAGCTTGCACTCCTTCCCCATGTCCCCAGGCATCCTCCTCTACCGCCTTCTTAAAAGCCTCAAAGCGAACCGGTGTATTATGAAAATCCGGTATAGTCTCATAGAGGCTGCCGGCATCATAATCCGCCAGCAGGTTCTGAAAATGTCCGAAGGATACGGCACTCTCATAAAAATCCTTAACATTCTCCACTCTGTCATAGGAGACGGCATCCCCAATAAAGAGATAAGCCCTCCAATAAGAACCGATACTATCCTTGAAATAGGGGTTACCGTCTTTTGTATAGACCACATTCATGGTTTCCCTTTTGATATCCCCTGCATTTTTTTCTATCTTATCCCGGAGAAATGATGTTACATTGCAAATATTCTGCATTAGCTCTTCCGGTTTTTTAAATATCTCATGATTCATCCTTTGCAGGATGTACTTCTCAATGCGGCCGTCCGATTCCTTAAAACGGATTAAAAAGGTATCGTTAATATGCCCGCTGCCATAGCGGCTGTAATCCAGATATTCTCCCCGGAACCCGATTGCCCGGATGGCTTCCTGTATTCTGGAGCAATATTCTTCCCTTGTCATAATAAATCCTCCCTTATCATTAATCTCTTAAACCCATAGTTTCTCCGGATATATTCCAATATCTTTTAAGTTCTGAATCGCCCCCATCACAGCTTCCTTGTCTTCCTTATAAGTTACGCCATACCATTTGTCCTGGGATTTCAAAACTCTTACTTCCGCTTTCTCCTCATCTATCAGTTCTCCCACTACGCTGGGAAGAAAATATTCGGCTTTCAGAGGATTAAGCACTGCCCTGGTTTGCAGAAAATCTGTGAATTTCTCTTCCAGAACAGGAAGGATACTCTTATGAAATCCCCACAGATTCATAGATACAATACTGGAATCCGGGAGTTCCTCCCAGGTCTTTCCTTCATCCTCCGTATAGACTGCCCGATTACCCTGTTTTTCGATATGTACCCTTTCTACGATTCCCTTCAGCCTGCCGTCTCCGTCCACGCTGCAGACTCCCCGTGCAACATGCCCGTGTTCTGTTAACGTATTTTTTAACAGATATCCTACCATGGAATACTGGAACTTCTCTGAATCCTCCGTAGAAACCAGCGTGTCATATATCATGGAAAAAGCCTGCCTTCCGTAATAATCATCGGCATTAATTACCGCAAAGGGTCCTTGAATGATATCACGGCAGCTAAGAATAGCGTGCCCGGTGCCCCAGGGTTTCTTCCTGCCCTCCGGTACCGCAAATCCTTCCGGCAGACAGCTAAGCTCTTGGTAGACATATGCCACCTCTGCCTGGTCTGCAATGCGGTTGCCGATTCTCTGTTTAAAATCTTCTTCCATCTCACGCTTTATAATGAATATTATTTTCTTAAAGCCAGCTCTTACTGCATCATAAATCGAAAAATCAATAATCAGGTTACCCTGGCTGTCGATGGGATCAATCTGCTTAAGTCCTCCATATCTGCTTCCCATTCCGGCTGCCATAATTACTAAAACCGGTTCTTTCATATTATCTCCTTTCGTGAACATCCAATCACTGATTGGATATTCCTGAATCCGTAGGTGAAAAAACAATCTTTTTGTTTTTTCACCTATCTCCTTTCGTGGATATCAAATTTATATTGGCCAATCTTCTAAGAAAGAAGGCCACCCCAGTAACGCTGTTACTTGCTGACGGGTGGCCTATTCTACCTTCCCCCGGTTTGAATGTCTAAGTAAGCATCAGGCGGGCTATGGTAATTTATTTATTCTTTGCAGCCTGGAATTCGTCCATCTGCTTTTGCACTTCTGCCACATATTCGTCAATGCCGGCTTTTTTCAATGCTTCCAGGGCCTTTGGATACTCTGTATCGTAGTCTACGAAACCATAGAGTATAGGTGCCATCTGCTTTCCTGCCACTTCTTTAATAGCTGCTTCCAATACTTTTACTTTTTCGTTATTGAAGCGGAAGCCAAGCATATTGGAGGTAACAGCCTCGTTATCCCAGTTTTCATAGGTATCAATATAGCTCTGGTCAATATCAGGTGCAAATAACTGATAGTTCTTATTGCGGAACATCCATTCATAGAAGAACTCATCATTTACCAGCTTCTTAATTCTTCCGTCTACGATATCATAATCTTTCCCTTTTACGCCATATAAAGCCATAAGATAATTATCCTGGGATGAATACAGCCAGTTTACAAACTTCATTGCGCCTTCCGGGTTGGGTGCTGTCTGCGGTATGCAAAGTACTTCGCCTCCCGTCGCAATAATGTAGCGGGGTTCCTCCGGCTTCAGGATATAAGTCTTTAATCTGGCATCGGGAGCATTTGCCTTTACGCTGTCGATAATCTCATTTTCCTTGCCAAGAGAACCTTCTACCCACAGGTATAAGCCGGTCTGCATACGGGAATCTCTCTCGTTGTACTTGGTTGTCAGGTCATCGGTATACAGGCCTTCGTTGTACATTTGACGGTTATACTGTGCTACTTTCTTAAAAGCATCTGTTTCATAATAATCATATACCTTGTTTGTTTTTTCTCCATAAACTATGCTGTCTTCATTTGCACACCAGGTAAGCTGCTCCTCTCCAAAATATCTGGTCAGCGGTTTGAAGATGGGATCTGCCGGGCCTTTCATTTCCGGAAATAACTCTTTTGCCTTCTCCGCAAAAGCTTTCAGGTCCTCAGCCGTCTTAATCTCAGTCATACCGCAGGCTTCCAGAATATCCTGGCGTACACATACCATCTGATACATTCCGGAGGAAGGTGCATAGGCGGAAGGAATTCCGTAGATGTTTCCGTTAATGGTAGAGCCTTCCATCTGCTCTTTGGGAAGTACCTTTAACATATCCTGGCCATACTTATCAATCAGGTCATTGAGTACCGATGCCTGCTTCTTATTTACAATAGTAGCAAGGTCGGGAAGTCCGTCCCAGTACAGGTCGATAGGTTCCTGGGCAGCCAGCATGATATCTTTTTGTTCCCAGTACTGATCCCATGGTGTATAGACCATCTCCACCTTAATCCCCAGGTCTTCTTTCATTTTCTGTGCGAACTCGTTGCTCATAAATTCAGACATTCTTTCACTTTCATCCCCGGGATAGAGAATTGTTACGGTTTTCGTCTTTGAAGTGTCTTTTGCATCATTTCTACTGTTACATCCCCCAAGTAAACCGATTGCCATAATAACGGCAGCGGTCAGAATAAATAGTCTTTTCATTGCTGCATCCTCCTTTTGGTTTTATGTTAAGCCTTCATCCAGGCTCGACAACAATTGTTATCAAGGAGCCTATTCCTTGACTGCACCTGTCATAATACCCTGTACAAAATACTTTTGTACAAAGGGATATAAGAAGATAATAGGACCAATGGTAATTACGGTAACTGCCATTTTCACCGTCTCGGAGGGCAGCGTTATACCTGCTGCTGCGCCGGAAGGAATCCTGCCTGAGCTGACAGCATTTACATTGGATAAAATCGTGTATAAGTAGTATTGAAGAGGGAAGAGATTCTTATCGTTAATAAAAATCAGGGCATTCCACCAGTCATTCCAGTATTGCAGGGCATACATAAGGCCTACGGTCAAAACTGCTGTTTTGCTGAGGGGAATTGCAATTCTGCCATAAATTCGAAAATAACTCGCTCCGTCAATTTTAGCCGCTTCATATAAGGACGGTGAGATACTTGAAAAATAAGTTCTCATCAAAAACATGTTCCAGACACTGAAAATAGACGGAAGTATCAGAGCCAGAATATTATTCTTCAGCCCGTAATAATTAACGCACACCACATACCAGGGAATTAATCCCGCGGAAAATACAATGGTAAAATTACATAAGAACGCAATGATATTCCGGTATTTCAAGCTTTGAATGGATAATGCAAAAGCAATCATGCTGGTAATGACCATGGCACCAAGAGTCCCGGCCACTGTTACAAAAATCGTAATCCCATAGGATTTTATAATACGCATACCGCTGTTTGCAAAAATATAAATATAAGTATTGAATGTAAACTTCTGGGGAATAGCCGAGTATCCGTGCATAACAATTTCGTGTTCCCCGGAGAGGGATACGCTTAAGGTAAGAATAAGGGGATACAGGCAGAGCAGTCCAAATAACCCGATGAACAGGTACGCAAAGACCGTTACCATATGGTCGCTGAAGGATTTGTTTTTTCTCATTAAAATAAGCCCTCCCCGTCGTTGTATTTCTTCGCCATCCGGTTAGCCGCCGTCACCAGAATCAGTCCCATAACCGACTGGAACAGACCAATTGCCGTTGCATAAGAAAAACCAAGTGTCCTCATAGTCTGATAAACATAAGTATCAATAACAGTTACCGCATCGATTAAAACCGGATTGTTGCCTACGATACCGTAAATCATACCGAAATCACCGTAGAAAATACGTCCGATGCTCATTAAGGTCAGTACCACTGCCGTCGGCTTTAGCATGGGTACGGTAAGATAGATAATCCTCTGAAATTTGCTTGCGCCGTCCACCTCCGCCGCCTCATAAAGGGAACCGTCAAAGTTGGCCATGGCTGCCATGTATATAATGGAGCTGTATCCGCTCCACTTCCACATACTGGCTATTATAATAATACCCTTCCAGTATTTCGGCTCCGCATACCACTTGACCGGCTGTAATCCGATGGATTGCAGCATATTATTGATAACACCGACGTCTGTGGAGAAAAATCCGTAGATAATTGCCCCCACTACTACCCAGGAAAGGAAGTACGGGAAGAACATAAAGCTCTGTGTCAGTTTCTTAAAGACTTTACCCCTGATTTCATTGAAGAAAACAGCAATACTGATAGGAACAATCAACCCCAGTATGATTCCGAAAAAATTAATAAACAGTGTATTATAGGTTACCCTCCACCCCATACTGCTTGTGGAAAAAAAGTATTTGAAGTTGTCAAATCCTACGAACTTACTTCCAAAGATACCATCCACAACATTGAAATCGGTAAATGCCATCCAGGTACCTGCAAAGGGTATATAGCAAAACATGACCAGTACGACCAGCGCGGGCATACACATAAGATAAAGTCCTTTGTTCTTCTTCATTTCCCGCAGGAAGGCTTTGCTCCTCCCTCTTCCCGGCCCCGGTGCCTCATTTTGAATTCTTTTTGATTTCATCGCTCTTCACCACTCTTTTCTATATTTTTAAGAGTTACGCAGCCAGCCCTTGAGTACCTCCACATCAACAATTTCGCCGGTAATTCTGGACTGTTCTGCCGCATAAGCCATCACATGGCTTTCAACAGACTGGGTTATGGAAGACCTGCTGTTATTACTGTCTGCTTCTAATTGGCATATAAAATCATCCATGAGCGCCACATCGCCACCGCCGTGTCCTCCCTGTGTCAGACCGGTATGGATGACCTTTTGCTCAAAGCCGTCAATGGCATTGGAAGAAAACTTGGTGACTTCAATCTGATTTAAGCTGTCGTCTCCTCTGATTTCCCCGTTCTCACACATAACCTTGATGGTCCTGCTTATTTTATTGGTAAAGCCGCTTAAGTTAAAGCTGACTGTTACATCATTTTTGAATTCAATTAACACCACCTGATTGTCGCACACGTCATTGTCACAACGGTATACGCAGCGTCCGTAAGGGCCTTCTTCCAGAGCTTTCAATATTCCTTCTTCTGTCTGGTCCTGAGTCAGCACCAATGCAGGCCAGCTGCCGGCTACCGGCAGATATGCCTTTCTGGCATCAAAACGGCAATCTTTTGCAGCCTTACAGGTCAAACAGCGGTCAGAGCTGTCTGCAGGTGCATTCTCCTCCTTAAAGTATCTCAGACTTCCAAAAGAAGAAATCCTGCTCGCCTCGCTGCCCACCAGCCAGGCTAAAATATCCATATCATGACAGGATTTTTGCATAATCAGAGGACTGGATAAATCACTCCTTCTCCAATTACCCCGGACAAAAGAATGGGCAATATGATAATTCCCCACATTCTCATTATGCTGGATAGTAATTACCTTTCCCAATTCCCCGCTGTCTATAATCTCCTTAATTGCCGCGAAAAAGTTCGTGTATCGAAGGACATGGCATACAATGACCTTACTGCCTTTCCGGTTTGCCTTATCCTGAATCTTAAGACATTCTTTGGGGTCCGGTGATATGGGCTTTTCCAGCAGAATGTCATAGCCCAGGTCAAGTGCCGCCATAACCTGTTCATAATGGTCCCGATCCATACTGGCAATGATAACGGCATCGGCTATCCTGCCGATCTGGTAAAAATCCTCTATTCTCTTAAACTGCATTCCCAAAGGAATTCCGAATTTCTGTGCTGCCGCTGACCTTTTTTTATCATCCGGCTCCACAACTGCTACAATATCTGCTTTTTTTGTTTCATAGACATATTCGGAATAAATCATTCCCCGCTGCCCTGCACCTACTAATGCGATTTTCAATTTTGCTTCCTCCATAATCATTTTTATACCCTGTGACACTAATCCGGAACTTTCGGGTCTTCCAGAGGATAATATCCCTCCGGATAAAAATCCTCCCAGGCATGGGTCAGGTCCACAGCCGTCTCGGAACAGATTTCTACCTTACCCAGCCTGTAGAACCCATCCTTTTCCTCTTCTTGTAGGTCCAGTCCCATGGGACTTCCATCGGAAAAGAAAATTCCTGCCGACAGCCTGTATTCTCCTTCCGGCAGTGCCGGCAGGGAAACAATTTCATTATGGGTGATGTCCCCAAGCTTCCATGCTGCCTTATCAATATTTAATATAAATTCCTGCCGCTCATTTTCTCTCTCCAAACAAAGCTTAAGATTGTACTCCAGGTAACAGGGCGCACTGCCCTTGTTGACAATCCAGAAACGGATGGGAAGAGCACCCTTAGATTCCACTTTTCTGGGGTAGACCGCTCTTCTTACGGTAAAGTCATAGCCAATATCCAACGGACGGTTAGAAAGACCGGCATGCCAGCGCTGACTCTCTCTTATAATATTGGGCCCTGGAAAATCTTCTTCTATAGAAAGCAGTACCGGCATTTTCTCCCATGTATCAGAAAGCCTGTGCTCGGCAAATTTCTCACAGCATTCTATCCAATTATCTTCCCTGCAATTTACCATAACTCCAAAGAATCTTCCTTTTTCTTTTAAATATTGCAGCAGGGCACTCTTTCTTAGTTCCGCAAACAGCGGAATGTCTAAAGCAGCTTCCAGGTAGGCGTCCCAGACTCTCCGGCTGTCACTTTCCGAAGAAATCATGATGCCAATAAGCTCTTCTTTCTTTAACACACTTATCACTCTTCGGATTAAATGTGCAAAACATTCCTCTGCGTCTGTCCTGACCCAGGACGGAGGGAGCTGTTTTATCTGTAAGACCGGGTTATGTACTGACTTCAAGGCTTCTTTTAACCGGACAAGGTCATACTTTCCCCTGTCTGCTTCCAGTTCTGTCCAGGTAAGCTCTGCCAGGTGGTACTGCCCCCTGCCGGGGTTGACCGGTGCTTCCGGCAGCGGCAGCGGCCTTATGATATATGTCTCATAGGGACTGTAATGCTCCAGTGCATATTTGCCCATGGGCAGCACCTCCTTATCTTAAATGACTGTCAACGACCTGCCGGAAGCGTATTATATCTTCTTCTGTGATATACGGCATCCGGTCTGTTTTATCTGCTTCTTCCTTTAGTACTACCATACTGAGGTTATTAAAACGTGCCCCTGTCTCCATATAGGCAGCGGCTGCCTTTTGCAGGGAAGTCTTAAGTTCTGCCGCGCGGATATCCGCTTTCCAATCGCCAAAGACCTCATACCGGAGCATAGCATCTCCCTCTCTGACAGGGTACAGATAGAACTGGCGCTGAACCTTTATAATATTACTGGTTTCATTATCAAGAACCAAAGACAGCCTTGAATCATATAACCAGCTTTCACTCCAAAATCCTTTAACCGGAAGTTCCGGAAAATAAGTCTGATAGAACTCCAGTGCCAGCAGCATGGAATTCTTAAGTCTTTCCGGATTATAACCCGTACCGGAAGGAACATGCAGAGCCAGCAGCATATCTCCTGCACCAAGTACTTCCATCCAATCTTTTTTCAGCAGCGTAACCGTTTCTTTTTCTACAAACCCCATGGGATTAACCGGGTTAGCGGTGATACTTTCTTCCGTCTCCCGCCGGCTTGAGGTAAAGGCTTCTTTATCAAATACTCCATTTATCCCATTTAACTGGCCGTCCCTGCGAAAGTCCTCTCTCTGGTTCCAGAGAGCAATTACTTTCTCGGAAGTCCTGTTTCGGTACATGGTAAAGGAATCCCCGAAACGGCAGGGTATAAACAGGAACCGGTCCATCAGGAAGATAGAACAGGTATAAAAGTTCATATCCCAGGGAAAATCACTTACTTTCAGCTCTCCCTTCACAAGCTTATCAAGCTGAGGCTTCATGGGACGGAAAGGAATGTCCTCATAATAGTGTTCCGGCACTCCCCGCTCTTTTAACAGATTTTTGGAAGGAACCACACAGGCCAGTAAAAGCAGGAAAGAATATAACTCCCCGTACTTATTTAAGCATACCGGAGTCATGTTGTTATAGTTGTCAACGTCACAGCGGTTTCTGGCAGAACACATATCCCATACCAGGAACCCGGAGAAATACAGCAGCTTCTCATCGGCTTCCACTGCTTCTGCCGCCGACCTAAGCAGCTTTTGTGTTTCTGCCGGAAGGCTGAATTTATCAAATATTTCTGCTAGAAAGCTGCGTTCAATAAAATACTTACCTTTCCCCTCCTGGTACAGGGCAAAATACTGCTCCAGCCCTTCCGGAAGATTGTCAAACCCGCAATAACTTACACAGTCTTCAAATTCATATAAATGTTTCATGCTCTTCCCCTATTCTACGATTAGTTTGCCCATACAATAATAACCGTCTTCCCATCCTTCGATGGCTAACGCTATATTGCCAATCTCCGGTATACCTGTCTCTATGCCAATCTCCAATACGTATTCACCGGGCTTTGCCTCAAGTATGAATTCCTCTTCCCATAGGATATCCGTATCCGGCAGCCAGTTCCTGATGTCAGTACAACTGGTAAGGGTCAGGATTTCCTGTTCATTCTTTAACCGAACCACCAGCGGATATCTCTGATAGATGGGAGCCACACCGGTATTAGCCCATAGACCTTTCATACAGAGAGCCTCTCCGCTTTTTACTATCTGGTTATAGGCAAGTTTTCTTAGTTCAAACCGGTATCCCATTCTTTTAATCCATCTCGTAACACTGTCTTTCCAGGCTTCCGGCACGGTAGTTCCTTTGCTGTTGTAGGAAGAAATATGCCATTTTAATGATTCTTCTATAATATAGTCAATATCCCAGCCCTGAATAAACCAGTCATTCATATGCCAGCAGGCTTCAAATACCACCGGAGCCTTTTTCCAGGCTTCCGCCATTCCGAAATTACAGATATTTTCAGGATAAAAATCCAACATATGGGACCACTCCCGGGGATGAAAGCCTCCCATATCACCCAGGCAATCCACTCTGAAACCGATATTTTCTTTTCGCTCTCTTATAATTCCTACCGATTTCGGGTCATGTAACAATGCCTGCAGAGGTGTTAATTTAAAGTTATCTATGTATGCATCTGCAATCTGTCTGATGCTGTCTTCCGGCATAAATTCCGTACCGCCGCCTTCTCCCCAGGCTCCCACCAGAGCCATATCCACCGAACCGATTAAGGGATGGCCGTCGAAATGCTCTGCAAAGCTTTTAATAAATCCGGACCAATATAAGACATAGGGAGAATTAAGCGGATCAACTCTCCAAAAAGGAAACTCCGGTTCTTCCGGGCACTCTCTGCGAAACCAGTCCGGAATATCTTCCTCCTCCGACAAGGCATAGGGCGAACATCGGACAATTGCCGTACAGCCTAAAAGTTTGGCTTCTTTTAGCTTCCGCTCTAAGATATCCCACCGGTATACACCCTTCTCCGGTTCAAGGTCTCTCCACCGTACTCCGCTGTACATAATCTTGCTGTCCGGGTGATTCCAGGTTCTGCTGCCGGCAGAAAACCGGAACTTTTCTACTATATTTCCCCGGCTGTCACATATCTGCTCTGCCGGTTCCATTAAATCAGGGGCTGCAATAAATCCAATTCCCGGGTTTTCCAGCAGTTCATCACTTATCTTCGGATAAATTACATAGGTATCGCTCATTGCTTCCCTCCTCAGGCCGTATAATTTCTTTGGAACAAGAGACAGCCGCTGCTTTTATACTGCTCTGCCAGCTCTTCCAGTCTGGCAGTCTCACAGCAGAGGTGCTCTGACAGACACTGATAACAGTGTAACGTTCCTATATGCTTTCCCAGCAGTTTAAGGTTAAGCGCAATCTCATTATTGCTTAATTCCGCCCTGCACTTATGGCAATGGACTTTTTTCATTCCATTCTCCTCCTTCTGTTACGCTGCCGCATATATTGCTAAATTGATATTGATTTTTCTTGTTACGTTTGTTACGTTTGTTTACTAAACCTTATAAATTGGATTATATCATCTGAACTTTCATGTGTAAATACCATTTTTGAATTTATTTCAAGAAATTTTAAGAGAACTTCTTTTTGAAGTGAAAGAAATGTATTCCTGCTAAAATCATTGAATCCTCCACCTTTACTGCATCTGTTGCCGATGTTCCTCCAATCTTTTCTTCTTTTTGCAGCATTTTTGGAGCCGTCACTTTCCTTGTATCAGAAAAATTAAGTGTTGACAAAATCGTTGGCTAATCATTATAATTTATCTAGATATATTTTGTATAATTTTACGTAAATATGCGTAACAAACGATATCACAAAATACGTGTTAAGGGGGTAAACCGTTTTGAGCACAATCAGAGAAGTGGCTAATCTGGCAAAAGTCTCAGTAGCTACCGTATCTCGGGTATTGAACAACGATACCAAATATAAAATGACCGAAGAAACCCGGTCCCGGGTCTGGAAGGCTGTTACCGATTTGAACTATACAGCAAAGTCCCCCGCAAAAACCCCCTCCGGCGAGAATAAAACCTATTCAGGTAATGAATCTGTAAAAATAGGCTGTATCCTGAGCGTAACAAAAAATAAATATAACGACCCTTATTTTATGTCTATCCTTTCCGGAGTGGAAGAACAGCTGCAAAGGTGCGGCTATGAACTTACTTTTATAAAAACCGGAGCTGAGCTGGAAGATAAGAAGAATTTATACAGCACCTTTTCCAATCCGGTCTCCGGTCTGATCCTGATGGAATCATTAAACACTGAGACCTACCAGTTCATCCGAAATCAAGTTCCGAGTATTGTGGGAATTGATACCCAATGGGAAGATATCGATAATGTCGGCTATGACCATTACAGGGTAGCCAATATGGCGGTACAGCACCTTATTGAAAAAGGGCACAAAAAGATAGGCTTCATCGGAGGCAGCGGAATGAGCGGCAACATAAAATCCAGCCAGAGATACCGCGGCTATTACTCTTCCCTTCATGCTGCCGGTCTGTCGGTAAATCCTGACTGGATTATAGATTGCGCCTGGGATGAAAACCTTTGCGCCCAGAAAGTCAATGAACTCTGTCAGCAAAAAGATTCCCCCACTGCCTTTTTTGTAGCCAGTGATTTAATGGCAATGGCTGCCTTAAGCAGCTTATATAATCTGGGAATTGCCGTGCCGGACAAGGTAGCTGTAATAGGCCTGTCCAATATTGAGATATCCAAGTATTCAAACCCGCCTCTTACTACCATTGAGATTCCTACGAAAGAAATCGGCATGGTTGCCGTTGATCTCCTTTTAGCAAGAATAAACGGGTACCAGCTTCTTCCGCGAAAAGTCATTCTTCCCACAAGCCTGATTTCACGAAATTCCACCTGATAAAAAGATTGATTGGACTTAAAAAGCTCTGCGGATATAACTTTCCAGAATGCACTGTTTGACAGATATGTCAGATGTCGGTCAAACGGTGCGTGAGGTAAGTCATATTCCACAGAGCTTCTTTTTATAGCCCAGTCAGCCTTTCTTTCAGTTCTTAAGGGAGCTTTTTCAGTAAGGTTTTCATTGCAAGAGTCATAGCTGCTGAATAGTTTTCCACATCATTAATTTTTATAATATATCTATTGCCCTTCCCTGAGGACTTCTTCCAGCTTACATAGCCTTTTTCATCACAGAAAGCTTCCACCGGTTCAAAGGTATAGGCCGTATCTGTTCTATTCTCATTAATATCTGCAAGTTCACCGGCTCTTGTAACCGTCTTGCCTGCACAATGCAGAAACCCGGCAGTGGAATACATGCTTCTTTCCTGGGTGCAATGGTAGTCCAGCAGTCTCTTGTTAAGAGGATTTTTAAGACAGGACAGCCATTTATTATCTGTGTTCTTTTCCAGGGCATACAGAAAATATTTTTGAAGATTTTCCGTAAGTTCCGGCAGGATTTCTTTCTGCAGAAATCGGTAAAAGGTACCGTAGGTCCCCATTTTAAACTGCCAATCCGGCGGTTCCGGGGAAAATTCAAAGCACGGCAGCCAATAGACGGGGCATTCCAGCCCAAATATAACACTATAGGAATAGGGGCCTATGCTAACATTATACTCCAACTTGCTCTTCGGATTACTGGAGCCTGCATTCAGGTAGATACCGCCGCACTTTTCATAAAACAGCTGCGGACGAAGGACTGCCGCTGCCGCCACATCCCTGCAGGAGCCCACAATATGTATAAATACAGGTTCCTTTGCATTCTCTAACGTCCGAAGCAGCAGGTTCATACCGGAGAGCTCCGGTGCGTACCCGTTATTTTGATAGATTTCTTTTACATCCTTAACCGGCTCCGATATTCCGATAGCTGCCGGTATTGTAAGCCCGGTTATATAATTTAGCTGGTTAACTGCCTGTATAGCAGGATCTCCGTAAACAACAGGCGGATAATCAATGAGAATTCCTGCGAGATTAATGTCCCTGCTGAAAGCCAGCGCATACTGGCAGGCAAGGTCCCAATGGTCATCTGGATCATTATAGCCGTGAAACAAATCTGTCTGGTGGATAACAAGAGGCTTCATGGGATTTATCTCCTTAAATTTTTTTTTAATTTAGCTTACAGATAATGAAGTACCGTCAGGGGGCTTCTGCGCTTTCCAGGCTTATCAAGCCGCTTAAACCAGCTTCACCTCAATTGTCTCACCTTCCGCATAAGGATACTGCTGTTCCCTTCCGTCCCAGGCAATGCCAAGGATTAGCTTTCCACCGGAACGCCTCACACTGATATCGAATTCCTTCTGAAAAGCTCTTACAGAACGCAGACTCATCTTTTCCCATTCTTCGGGTAATCTCGGTGTACAGCAAAAGCTGTCAAAGCCCGTAGGTCTTATCCCGACTAAGCCCTCCGTTACTACTTTACAATACAGGGCACTTTCTCCGGACAGCTGGCGCTGATTACCCTCCGGATAAGCTTCTACGGCGTAGGGTACATGTTCTCCCAGTAACCTGCGTTTGGTGTAGTATTTAAAATATTCCAGAGCTCTCTTGGTCTCTCCTGCATGGAATACACCCTTCAGTCCATAGAGAGTTGACCGGTCCCAAAAGGTCGTATCTCCCGCCTGGGTTGCAAGTCCGTCCTTCGTCCAGAGTCTCGGGGAAAAAAGTGCCGCTATGGTGCCTTCTTTCCGATTTGTTATTCCCATTGCAAGAGGAAGACATATCCAGGCTCTCAGCACATCGTTCCCTTCATAATACCGATAGGTATCATAGCCGTCCACCTTTGCCCCAAAATACCTCTCAATTGCAATGCAAAGCTTATCCGCACGTGCATTGTACTCTGCGGCGGCTTCGGATTTTCCAAGGGCAGAGGCAAGATATGCGGCAGAATGCAATGCGTCAAAAGCAAGACAGGATGTGGATAAATTGGCCTCTCCGCTTGGAAAGCGGTTCTCCAGTTCATCCGAATCCGAGGCAATTATCCCTTCCTTTGTGGTTTTCCGCTTACAATATTCAACGCACCATTCAATATAGGGCCATAATTCCTCTGCGATGTCTTTCCTTCCCATCTCCAGTGCAAAACGTGCTGCTCCATAAGCATACATGGCTGCATCTCCGCGGTCTCCTGCACCTTCCCAGATATCAATTCCTTCGGCTATGATGGAGGAGGGGATAGCTGTATAATCAGGTCCCATAAAGGGACCATAGAGCCGGAAGCAATTTAAGGCAGCTTCATTTCCCTCCGGATATCCGAGCAAAGGAAATAACGGACCCGCATATTCTCCCTGGTCATTAGTCCATACGGCTGCATAAAAATTGCCTCCTCCCGGACTGTGCATCAGTCCGCCTTTGGTTTCAAAGATACTCTCTGCCGTTCGAATTTTTGCCAGGTTAAAAGCGGCATTTAACACAGTATCCGGACATTCAAAGCAAAGTGACCGTCCCAGGTTCTGAACAAGAGTAATTCTTTTCTCCTTTTCCTCTGCTATATCAAGGGAAACCGCCGCTTCCCTCAGCTTTCTGCCGGAGTATATAAGACCAAAGGAGTTTTCCTCCATAGGGTGTAATACCAGCCTCCTCGGAGCATCCTGACAAACCTCCAGAATATAGACTCCGTAGGTTCCTCTTGCGGTATCTAACTGGTGAAATGGTTCTATATCAAGGACTGCCTCTTCTTCCGAACAGTTCTTTATGACAATTTCCTCTATTACTGCCTGCTGCCTGACCGCCGGAAATATTGTCCGGGTAATATCTATCTTCTCCCTGGTGCGGGTTTTCACCGTAAGCACCCCATTAAACACCACCTCATACACCTTCTCAGCGGACAGGTTCTTCCCGTTTATCCTTATATTAAGTCCGGTGTCCGTACCATATTTCTGAATAAGGCTTGCATGAGTATTGTTTGGAATCGTCCGTAACATCGGATAGACAATATCCCTGCTTAACACTAAATTGCCCTCGCTGTCTGCCCCATAGCGGACAATCAGCGAAACAAACTTGCCGCTCATCTCAATATGATCTTCATGGGGCAGCCGCTTCTCCTCTGCCACCGCCCACAAGATACTGCCATCCCCAAGCAGTTTCCAACGGGCATCCTCCTTCTCTTCCCTATCATATATAGCCGTACCGCCCATAGTTCCTCCTTCCGCCTTTCCGTTACTTCAATTCCGCAGCCATGTCCTTCACCATAAGTTTATCATATGCAATTGACCTATTACACCACAATTTAGGTTCCGCCCTCAACTCCTTAATCCATAAGAGCATATGTTAATAATGCTTACATCCGCTTTCTTCCTTAGAGGATTTTTACAGGGTATACAGTACCGCAATATTATAACTCCTTAGATTTTAAATATCCCCTTAACAAAAGGAGCGATTTGATGTCCCTTCATACACCAAATCGCTCCTTTTGTAATTTAAGCTATTTTGCAGCCTAATTCCCATGTATAATCTCAGACCTGCCAGCAGACTGCCGGCGGCCTGCCGGATACCGGTTACACCGGAAAATTCTGTACATATTTTACTCCATGAGAAATCTAACTCCCGTAAGCTCCTCGCTTAACTTCCACAGGCGTTCTGCCTGTTCCTCATCAATTGCCCAGGGCAGCACTCCAAAGGGTGATGAACTATCCTGAACCGTCACCGCAATATTACAGTCCTCACAGTAAACGCCTCCCAGGCCGTCCAGCTCATGACTTATGGCACACCACAGGGGCGTTGCCGCTCCCTGTTTATTGCTCTTGAACTCATCTCCGATATGATGAGGTTTTCTTTTCTTTAACAGGTTAATCACACTGCTGATATGAAGAGCCCTCATAAATCCGGGCATAAGCTTTCCGATATTTCTCTTTATAACAGATTGCTGAGCATAAAAAGAGCTGCTGCCCAGATTCGTAGAGGGAACCAGACCCGGATGAGCGGCAAAGGCCCTTACACCATAGTCCTTACCCAGTTTATCCAGCCAGACGGCACACAATACATTGGCTGACTTGGATTGGGCATAAGCTCTCATTGGCTGATATTCTGTCTCTAAAAAGTTTGGATCTTTAAAGTTAACTCCTCCCAAGCGCTGAGCCCTGGAGGACACAAAGACCACACGTGCCCCTTTTGCCTTTACCAAGGCTGTCCAGAGTCTTGCCGTAAGCTGGAAATGTCCCAGGTGATTGGTAGCAAACTGCGACTCATACCCTCTGGAATCTCTTCTAAGGGGCGGTGCCATAATACCGGCATCGTTAATTAACAGATGAAGCGGCTTTCCGGTAGTAAGAAAGCGCTCTGCAAAAGCATCAACAGAGTCCGGATTCATCAAATCCATCGTATCCATTTCCACATTAGGCAGACCTCTCAGCGCAGCCTGTGCCTTTTCTATGTTACGCACCGGTACAAGAACCCTGGCTCCTGCCAATGCCAATGCCTTAGTAATTTCCAATCCCACTCCGGAATACCCTCCGGTTACAATGACATTCTTCCCCTTAAGGTCATGGCCTGCCACAATTTCCTTCGCCTTCGTCTTCGCCCCAAACCTGGACTTTATCGGTTCCTGCCTTGTTCTGTCTTCCATACTAACTCACTCCGCCTTTCTTCAACAACCAACTGTCAAACTTGCAGGAAAAATGCTTTCTATTTTTCCTGCACTTCTCTTAGGATTCTGCGGATGCGGCTTAAGGATACCGGTGAAATTCCAAGATAAGAAGCAATATGAGTTTGGCTGACCCTTTTTTCGATACCCGGAAATTCTGCTTTCAAATCCAGATACCTCTCCGCAGCTGTCTTTGTCACAAGGCTGGTTTCCCTCAGTATTTTTCTCTTTAAGGCTTCCTCCAGCATATGAATATATGCCATCATCAAAGATTTGTCCTCTTTAAGCCGTTCCGACAATACTCTGGTATTAAGTTCTGCCGCCGTGCAATCTTCCACCGCTTCAAAACTGCATACCTGAGGTTTATCTGTTGTCAGAAAGCCGGAGCCATAGGCCGAGCCCTCAAAAAGAAACATATGGGTAACATCGTTTCCGTCAGCATCCAGATAAAATCCTCGGATAGCGCCAGATAACAGAAGAAAGCCTTTGTTTTCAGTTATAATCAGACTGCCTTTCTTAAAGGTAATAACCTTATTAAGGTCTACAATCTTTTCAAAGATCTCATTGCCAAGACAGCTGCCATATTTCTTTCGTATATCTTCCATTATCTCATCCAGCCTGTCGCTTGATTTTCTGTCCATTTAAGCCGTCATACCTTTCTTAAGCACATTTCAGATTTTTACCGGGAATTCCCCGAATGCAAACTTGAGCAGATAAATTGTCTTTGAATTTTCATGCCTTGCTTTTTCCTTTGATACTGACATTGTATAACAAAATTAGCAGGAGTGTATTAACATATGTTAATTTCAAGTTTTTTTATTTATAATCCAAAATGACAATGCCCGCCTTCTTATTCACATCCTCCAGGCTTATTTCCAGTTCCTTTTCTTTTTTTGACTTTAATCCGGCATGCTTTACAAAACTCTCTGCCGTACCGAATATCATGCCCGGCACCCCCAGAGCTTTCGTCCTGTAATGCATAGGGATAACAACTTTAGGCTTTAACTGTTTCATGACCTCTGCTGCATCCGCTGCATCCAGGGTATACGTTCCTCCCACCGGTAAAAGCAGAATATCCGTCCTTCCAATTTCCTGAATCTGCTGTGGGTTCAATAGATGCCCCAAATCACCCAGGTGGCAGATATTCAGGCCGTCAATCCGAAAGCAATAGACAGTATTTTTTCCCTTTTTGGCCCCGGAGAACTTATCGTGAAAAGTCTCAATTCCCTTTATTTCTATACCGGCACTTGAAAACATTCCGGTCTCTTTGATATGTTCAAATGCTCCTCCAATTGCCTCTACATTATTGTGGTCTCCATGCTCATGGCTTGTGGTAACAATCTCCGCCTCCAACTGAGGCAGTTTATATCCTAGCATATCATGATAAGGGTCCATAATAATTCTGGTCCCATTTTCTGTGGTAATTTTAAAACACGCCTGTCCATACCATTTAATTTTCATATTAACCTCCATGCTGCCAACGCGCCGCAAATTTGGGCGCCAGCACAAATTTGTGTGTGAAAATTGCGTTTTAATTTTCACACTAACCCTTTTCGTGAATATCAAATCTTTGATTTGATATTCCTGAATCCGTATTTGAAAAAACTGCTTTTTGTTTTTTCAACCTAACCTCTTTCGTGAATATCAAATCTTTGATTTGATATTCTTGTATCCGTAGTTGAAAAAACTGCTTTATGTTTTTTCAACCTAACCTCTTTCGTGAATATCAAATCGACTTATTACAGATTTTCTTTTTTCAATCTTTTATATACATTAAAATATACCCAAACTGCATTAATCAACAATAAGGCACTGGTAATATAAAATACATGCCGTATTCCAAATGCGGCAGAAATCTGTCCGCCCATAACAGCCCCCAGGAAAACTCCCAGATATCCGGCAGAGATGGTGATTCCGAAGATTCTTCCGGTCAGATGACTTGGGGTTATTTTCTTAATAAGTGTATTAACGGAAGGATTCAGCCCTCCCAGAGTCAACCCCAGTAAAAACCTCAGTCCCATAAGCTGCCAGGGATTTGATACAAATGCCTGCGGGATATAGATAATTCCTGCGGCAATTAAGGCAAACAGTATGACTTTATGTACCCCGACTTTATCAGAGAGCCTTCCAAGCTGGGGTGCGGCAATCACATTGGCCAGTCCTGAGGCCGAGAACACAAGCCCTGATATAAGTGCTACATGGCTGGCATCACTGCTTAGTTTGCCAACATATACAGTTACGATAGGTTCTATGGTATATAAACCGAAGGTTATGATAAAAAAAGTCACAGAAAGCACAATGGTCAGCCTTTTTTCGGGAATGCTGTTCCATATATCCTTAAATGTAAGCTGCTGCTTCTTTTCATCCCTTACAAAATTCTCTTTTACAAAGAGCAGCGTCGTCAGGAATGCCACAAGCATCAGAGAACCTGTGATAAAAAATACCGGCTGAAGGCCGATTCTATCTTCAATAAATCCTCCTATAGTAGGCCCTAACAACGAACCGGCAACACTTGCCGTAGAGAGTGTTCCAAGGGCATAGCCGGCGTGTTCTTTGTCCGTCTGAGTGGCTATCAGTGTGGTACAGGCGGTACTGTAACCGGTGATGGCTCCCTGTAAAAGCCTCAAAGCAATTAATACATAGACATTAGGGGCAAACCCCATACAGAATACAATAACCCCCATTCCAAGGCTCGCTCTTAACAGCATGGGCTTTCTGCCGACTTTATCGGCAGCATATCCCCAGATAGGAGAAAAAATTGCGGATACGATATAAGTAATTCCAAAAGCAAGGCCTGAAATTTGATTAATCGCTCCTGAATTATTGATTCCAAGCTGCTTTATGAAGAGCGGCAGCACCGGTGCAATCTGGCTCATTCCAATTCCTGTGACAAACATGCCGAACCAGCAGACATACATATTTCTTTTCCAAAGTGGCATAAAAAACCTCCAAAGCAAACTTTTATACACTCAACATGTATTATTAACGTGTATAGTATAGTCATGCAGGTTCCTTTATTCCATGCATAATTCTAAATTCCATGAAGAATTCTGCTATTAAATTGTGACGGAGTTATTCCCTCGATTTTTTTAAACATACGGCTGAAATAGAACTCATCCGTAAAGCCAAGCTCTTGGGCAACTTCCTTTACCTTTTTATTTCCTTCCACCAGCAGCTCTTTGGATTTATCAATTTTTAACTTATTAAAATATTCAATAATGGTATAACCGGTAGCCTCTTTGAAAGTCCTCGACATGTAGGCAGGCGTCATATGCACCAGCTTCGACAGCTCCGGAAGAGTTACCTTGGCATTGATATTCCGGTGCATGTACTGAATGATTCTTTCAACTTTCAGGGAGGTTCCATAACTTTCCGATTGTTTGTTCCTATTCTCCATAATGTCGATAATCAATTGCTGAAACATAGTTCTGGCCATGAATTCATAACCTGGGAGTTTTTCATTCCAGCAATTGACCAGCTTCTGAAACTGCTCTTCAATATGGTAATAATCCTTTAATTCCTGAACCGGCTGTCCTAAGGAGACCCTTATCTTCTCATTGATATCCCATTTGCCATCCTGAAAGCTTATACCTGCAAAACTAAAATGAATTGTTAAAACTCCGGCAGGAACACTATCATCCAGCTCTATAGAATAGGGTACATTGGGAGTTATAATTATCAACATTCCTTTTTTTATCGGATACTGTTTATTCCGTATCTTAAAACTCCCCTTCCCATTGCAGACAAATATAAGCTCATGATGATTTAAGGTTCTTGCCATTTTAGCGCTGAATTGCCCGGGTTCCCTGTACTTTTTGCCATTACAGTAATGAATATGAAGAAAAATATCTTTAATATTGTTCATAGTTGGCTCCCATCTGCGTGCTCAGCAGCACCCAAGGGTGCTACCGCACGCGTACAAAATCAGGGGGAGTGAAAGATTTATCTTTCACTCTTAACTCCCTCCAACGCAAGTCAGCAGACTGCCTGCTGCCTCCACGATACTACTTCTCAAATTCTTCTGATATCTACTTATTTATACTGCTGTTATTTTACTGCAAAGTCGTGAGGCAGGCAACTGGTACATCGGTGATTAAGTTCTGCTTAATGAAGCGAAGAATATTTTTTCGAGAGTGCTGTCTGATATTTGTGTTGAGGCAAGATAGTACCGGGTATATTCTATGTGTCAATTCTAATCAATTCCGATATATTTTTGTTTCTATAGACTAAGTCCGCTCTTGCAATAAAGCCCTGGCTCTCCCAAAATTCATTTCCGGTTCCATTCTCCTGAAAGACCACCAGAACAGCTTTGTGAATGCCTTCCTGCCTCAGCGCCTCCAGGGCATGGGTAACCAATGACTTTCCGATTCCCTGCCCCCTTACCTGAACCTGAACCGCTGTGTGATGGATGAATCCTCTTCTTCCGTCATGGCCGCTTAAGATAACTCCCAAAATCTTTCCCTTCTCTTCCGCTACATAACAGGTACCAGGATTTCTCCCTAAATATCTTTCAATCCCTTCTCTGGAATCATCCAGATTGTTCAGTCCCATTCCCGGTGTATTTATCCATAAGTCATACACCTTATCATAATCTGCTATCGTCATTAACCGTATCTGCATAGTAACTCCTTTCGCTACATTTCTTCCGGACATTCAATTCCCAGCAAGGACAGAGCATCCTTTATTGTTCCTTGTACAACATGGCATAGTAAAAGTCTCGCCTCCCGGTATACTTCTTCTGCCGTCACTATCCGGCATTCCTGATAGAATTTATTGAACCGGACCGCCAGGCTATATGCATACCTTGCCAGAATAGAAGGCTCATACTTTTCTGCCGCCTCCTTGATAACATCCGGATAATATCCTATCAGCTTCACCAGTTCATAACTGCTATCCTCCTCCAGATATTCTGCCGCTATTATTTGATGACTTGTATTTTCACCACTTTTCAATCCTGCTTTTCTTAAAATACTTCCTGCCCTTGCATAGGTGTATTGGATATAGGGTGCCGTCATACCATCAAAATTCAATATATCTTCCCAGCGAAAACTTACATCTTTAATAAGTTGATTTACTAATGTCTGAAATATAACCGCACCAATTCCAATCTTCCCCGCCGTTTCTTCCTTGTCCGTCAGATTCGGGTTCTTTTCTTCTATGGCTGCCATTGCAAGAGAAACAGCCTCTTTTAGAATTTCCTCCGCATAGATTACATTTCCCTTTCTGGTAGATAATTTTTCTCCTCCCAAACTGACCAGGCCGTATGGTATGTGATGCATATCCCCGGCCCACTCATAGCCCATTACTTCAAGAACCTTAAAAACCTGAGCAAAATGCAGCTTCTGCTCTACCCCGGTAATATACAGACACTGGGTAAAATCATAAGTCTGCTTCCGATAGATTGCAGCCGCAATATCCCTGGAATGATAGATGGAACTGCCGTCCTTCTTGGTGATAAGGCAGGGAGGCATATGATAATCATCCAATTTTATAATACCGGCTCCGTCACTTTCTTCAAGCAGATGCTTAAGCTTTAATTCTGTGACAAGAGCCGGAACCTTATCCATATAAAAGCTTTCTCCTTGGTAAGAGTCAAACTCTATCTTCAGCAGTTTATATATCCGCTCAAACTCTTTCAAGCTGATTTCCTTAAACCATTTCCAAAGAGCCAGAGCTTCTTCGTCTCCCTGTTCCATCTTCGCAAACCAGGCTCTTGCTTCTTCCTGCAAGGAAGGTTCTTTCTCCGTCGAGTAGATTTCGTCCCTGCTTTCTTCATCAAACTTAATGTAGACCCGCAGGAGCTCTGCAATTCCTCCCTCTTCCACCGCTTTCCTGCTGCTCCAGTTTTTATAAGCCACTATCTGCTTTCCAAACTGGGTTCCCCAGTCGCCCAGATGGTTAATCCGTACCACGGAATAACCAAGCTTGGAATAGAGTTTATACAGGCTGTTCCCTATAATAGTCGTGCGTAAATGCCCCACATGAAAATTCTTTGCAATATTTGGTGAAGAATAATCCATGCATATGGTTTTTCCTTTACCTATCTCAGAACAGCCATAATCTTTTGCAAAAGCCTCATCTAAAACCTTCTTTATATACAGTCTTCTGTTAAGAAAGATATTCAGGTAGCCCTTAACGGCTTCTGCCCTGACAACTATTTCTGTCCGGTCTTTATTCAGACTGCCCGCCATTTCTTCTGCTATTACTTTCGGGGATTTCTTTAACTGGCCTGCCAGCCGGAA
>JAEXGM010000046.1 GCA_023450835.1 Bacillota bacterium
GTTACAATGATTATGGTGTAGTTCTTCTTTAATTCCGAAGCAAGATCTTCAATTTTTATTGTAGATATGGGGTCAAGAGCTGAGGTCGGCTCATCCATTAAAATAACCTCCGGTTCAATTGCAAGGGTTCTGGCAATACAGATTCTCTGCTGCTGTCCGCCGGATACCGCTAAAGCACTCTTCTTTAACTTATCTTTTACCTCATCCCAAATGGCTGCCTGCCTTAAAGATTTTTCTACCATTTCATCTAACGCGCTCTTTTTCTTAACCCCATGTATTCTGGGACCATAGGCCACGTTGTCGTAAATACTCATGGGAAATGGATTGGGCTGCTGAAATACCATTCCGACTCTTGATCTTAACATGATAGCATCAAAATCCTTATAGATGTCCACACCATCAAGAGTCACTTCTCCGTTTATCTTAACTCCTTCAACCAGGTCATTCATTCTGTTTAATGTCTTTAAAAAGGTGGATTTTCCACAGCCTGAGGGTCCTATAAAAGCTGTAATCTTCCCTTGCTCTATGTTCATATTTATATTCTTAAGGGCCTGGAAGTTTCCATAAAATAAATCCAGATCCCTGACTGTAAATTTAACTTTATCGCTCAAAATAACCTCTCTTCTGAATATTCAATCATTCATTGGATATTCTTTAATTTGTAATTGAGAAATACTTTTTCAACCTGTTCACCTACTACTGTTAGGCGTTACTCCCGGTCTTCTTTAAGAATGTCCTTGTTATCATCTTCGAAGCAACATTTAATAGTATGATAAGGACCAGTAATACTACTGCTATGGAACTTGCGGAGCTTAAATCTCCTGTTTCTTTAATAAGCCAGTACATCTTTGTGGTCAAAGTTGCTGCCGAAGACTTTCCGCCTACCAGGCCTTGCGGTATCTGAGCAATTGTACCTGCCGTAAAGATGAGCGCTGCGGATTCTCCGACTATTCTGCCGATACTTAAAATAACTGCTACCAGAATACCAGGTAATGCACCGGGCAGGATAATTTTTGCAATCGTCTGCAGTTTTGTTGCTCCCAGTCCATAGGAACCTTCCCTGTAGGACCTGGGGATTTCTTTTAAGGCTTCTTCTGTGGTAGAAATAATAGTAGGCAGAAGTAAAATACTTAGAGTAAGTGAACCTGCCAATATGGAATACTGCATCTTAAGGGTCTGTACAAATAAGAGCATACCAAAAAGTCCATATATAATAGAAGGTATTCCTGCCAGGTTTTGTATAGCAAAACGGATGCTGCTTAGAATCCTTCCAGGTTTTGCATATTCATTCAGATAGATAGCCGCACTGATACCAATGGGTCCTGCAATTGCAAGAGATAGCAGGATAATATAGATAGTGGAGACAAACATCGGTACAATACCGCCGCCGGGCCTGACAACTTTTAAACGCAGTGTTCCGTCACTTTCTTTCAACAGTTTTAAGGCATCTGCATAAGATATATCCGCGGTGTTATCACTGCCTATCTTGCTGATAATATCTTCCTTTTTCAGTCCATATGCCTCATTCTTTAAATTTACCGCACTATGAACTGCTGATTTTTTATCTATCTTTGTAATAATCAGGTTTTTCTCCCCTTCTTTTACGGTAATACCAAGGGAAGCAATATAATCCTGTGCATCTGTTCCTATTTTAGAAGCATCTGCTTTTACGTTTACAAAAGTGGTTTTATCATCCCAGTTCCTTGTCAGGAAATTCACATTGATACCGGGCAGCCCCTTGTAAAGTACAAAGCCGATAATAATAAATAAAATGCTTATGGTAATTCCGGTGGCCAGATAGATTAAACTTCTTAGCAGGCCATCTTTCATTTTTCTGTTGTTCCAGTTCTTATTATTCATTTTTGACCTAACCTCTTCCTTAATCGGCTGTTGAAAAACTGTTTTTATATAGAAATTACTTATCTTAAAGGGCCTTCGTTTCCAAGTCTTTTTGTCAGCCGTATTAATGTAAAATTAATGACCATAATAAAAGTGAAAAGGATTACACCGGTGGCAAAGAGCATATCCTGATGCCTTCCGGAAGCATAGCTCATTTCCATTGCAATGTTAGTGGTCAAAGGTCTTACTTTTGAGAAAATACTGGTAGGCAGACCGCCGATGTTATTTCCTGCAATCATCATAACCGCCATGGTCTCTCCGATTGCCCTGCCGATTCCAAGTACGGTAGCAGTCAATATTCCGGAACGTGCTGCGGGGACAACTGCCTGAAAGATTGTCTGTATCTTAGAAGCACCCAATCCATAGGAAGCTTCTCTGTATGATTTCGGTACTGCACGTATACTGCTCTCACTCAAGGATATAATTGTGGGCAGTACCATGATGGTCAGAACACAGATAACAGCCAGCAAAGACTGTCCCTGTCCTGTAGGGGATATTTTATTAATTAAGGGTACGATAACTCCAAGGCCAAAGGCTCCGTATATAACGGACGGAATGCCGGCTAATAATTCTATTCCCGGCTTAATAACTGAAACTAATTTTTTAGGTGCTAATTCGGCGATAAATACAGCTGTCAATAAACCGATTGGAACCCCGAGCACAATTGCGCCCAGGGTTGCAAATAAGGATCCTACTATCATATAGAGTATTCCGAAAACATTGTTGTTCGGATCCCATTTTAATCCGGTTATAAATTCAAGAAAGCTGTAAGCATCTTTTCCGAAGAAGGGTTTTAATCCCTTTGCGAATACGAAGACGATAATTGCGACAACACTCAGAACACTGACCAACGCACTTAAGAGAAAAATCATCCGGAACAGTATTTCCTTATATTCTACTGCTTTGCCCGCCTTGTTTTGATTGCTTACGTTCTTTCTCATCATTTATCTAATTTTATTCCTCCGTGTTTCTCTACAAATGCCTGACCATCATCACTCAGTGAGAATTCTACGAATGCTTTTGCAGCAGCTGATGCTTTTGCATCATTATATACGAAGAGGAAAGGTCTTGAGAGTACATATTCGCCAGACTTTGCATTTTCAGGAGTTCCTTCTACACCGTTTACAGTAAGAGACTTAACTGTGTTATCGATGAAGGAGAAGGATACATAACCAATAGCATTTTCGTTTCCGGCTACTGCTGTCTGAACATTACCGTTTCCTTCAGCAACTGTTGCGTCCTCTGTTAATCCGCCGGCATCTTCTAACTTCACAAGTTCTTCAAATGCACTTCTGGTACCGGAAGCACCTTCTCTGGATACTACTACGATTTTAGCATCATTTCCGCCAACATCTTTCCAGTTTGTAATCTGACCGGAGAAAATCTTTGCGAGATTCTCAGTAGAGATATCTGTTACAGGGTTTGCAGGATTAACTGCAATTGCAATGCCGTCATAAGCAAAAACTGTTTCTTTTAAGCCTGCTGTCTTCTCGTCATCTTTTAAATCTCTGGAAGAAGCACCGATATCATTTGCTCCTGAGATAGCATCTGCAATACCAGCAGAAGAACCGGTTCCTGTATAATTAATTGTTACATCAGGATTGTTAGCTGTAAATTCATCAATCATATCATTTAATATCTTGTCAACAGATGTGGAACCTGTTATAGTTACTGTTCCGGATAAGTTTTCTGTTGCAGGTGTGTCTGTTGCTGCAGGTGTATCAGTTGCTGTATCTGTAGCTTCCTGTGTAGGTGTTGTTGTATTGGAATCGGATGTATTATTTGTCTTGCTTCCACATCCTCCAAGAATACCTACAAGTGCAATTGTTAAAAGAACTGCCAAAGCTTTATTTTTTAGCTTCATTATTTTTTTCCTCCTTGATTGGGAATCCCCCTGTTATGTTTCTTAGTTGTCTTACTTACAGGTTACATTCTACTATCCCTTTGTAATCGGCATATTTTTTGAATGTAAAGTTTTTGTAAAGTCTCACAACCCGCATAAAATCAATAAAAAACGGCCTTCTAATACTATTTTTACAAATAAATCAAAGAAATAACCGGACTCCCCTGCTTTTTTTTACACTTTATTTCGCCAAATTTTTGCTCCTTTTACATACCAAATTTCACCACATCAAACGTAATTATAATAATAAAATCATAACTCTTCATTCTTCTCTAATACTCTTCTCTATACTCTCCTGCATTGCATCTTGTAAACCAATCCAACTAAATTTAATGAACGTAAACAGATGGCCAGGGTAGATATTTTTTCATTTTTCCTCGAGGGGTCCCTTATGACACTTAAGGCTTAGAAAACATAACTAGATAAAACAGTGCCACTGTCTGAGCACTGTAAACTCCCGCCTCCCCATCTTCACAGCGAGTTTGGCACTGCTTTATCTGTCAGTTATGTTTTCTAAACCTTTAGTGGAGTATGGGTTCCCGAGGGAAAAACGAAAAAATATCTACCCTGGCCATCGTCCGCCCCCATAAACTTATCTTAGTTATATACCTACATTTTAAATTTACATTGCCTCCCCCCTATGTTAAAATAAATCTATATTTGATGAGAGTTACAGGAGGATAAGGGAATGAAAAAGCAAGACTATATAACTTGGGATGAATATTTTATGGGCATTGCAATTTTTTCTGCCGAACGAAGCAAAGATCCCAGCACCAGCGTAGGTGCCTGCATTGTAAGTGAAGACAACAAAATACTTTCTGTCGGCTATAATGGTATGCCAATCGGCTGTTCCGACGATGAATTCTCCTGGGAGCGGGAAGGAAACCCTCTTGACACGAAGTACTTCTATGTCTGCCACGCCGAAATGAACGCTATTCTTAATTACACCGGTCCCGACATGAAGGGTGCTAAGCTTTATGTCACTTTATTTCCCTGTAATGAGTGTACAAAGGCGATTATTCAAAAGGGAATTACGGAAATTATCTATTTATCGGACAAGTATGCCGACACTGACGCCACAAGAGCTGCGAAGAAGATGTTAGATGCAACCGGTACTTCCTACCGGAAATACCAGCCTATCAACCGTGAAATCACAATTTCTCTTTAATTTTATAAGATTCTTTGTAATAATGTAAAAATAAAAATTGAAAATCTTCTATATACTAAGATTAACACCAGAAAATAAAAGGATATATACTCATGACTGCCAAGGAGAAACGCCGCAGGAAAAGGCATCAGAACAGGTTAATTCGCATTACTGCAATCACCAGCCTGTGTATGATAATGACTGCTATTATTGCTGTTATGCTGATTTCTGTAATCAAACACCAAAGAGAAAACTTTTATGGTTTCGCTTATGACACCATAGACCCTCCTCCCATAATAGGGGACCTGCTTACGCCAAATGACTATTCGAGATGCGAAGAACCACTGAAAAAAGTTCGGGGAATTGTAATTCACTACACTGCCAACCCCGGCACTTCCGCTGAGGCAAACAGGAATTACTTCGAGAATTTAAAGTTACAGACAAAAGTCTCTGCCAGCAGCCATTTCGTAATCGGATTGGAAGGTGAGATCATTCAGTGTATTCCCTTGGATGAAATATCTTTTGCTTCCAATGATAGAAATGACGATACTATTTCTATTGAATGCTGTCACCCGGATGCTACCGGCAAGTTCAATCAGAAGACCTATGATTCCCTGGTGGCGCTTTCGGCCTGGCTATGCGGTAAATATGGACTTGATGAAAAAGATATTTTAAGACACTATGATATAACCGGCAAACTATGCCCCCTTTATTATGTAAAACATGAGGATGCATGGGAAACCCTGAAAGATGATATTATTGCCTATTTAAAAGAAAAAGAAGCCACAGCCAAATTAGGCTGAGACTTCTTTTTTCTATATTAAAACATGACCTTTCAATAATTCATAATCTCCAATGCATATCGCAGACTGCACGATACTGCTTAAACAGAAAGTTTGAAAATGCAGCGCATTTTTCAAACTATTCCTCTACACTGTAGTTAGGAGCTTCCTTGGTGATGTGAATATCATGAGGATGGCTTTCCTTCAGAGAAGCAGCAGAAATCTTTACAAAACGTCCATTCTGCTTAAGGTCTTCAATGGTTTTGGTTCCGCAATATCCCATACCGGATCTGAGGCCTCCGATTAACTGGAATACGGTGTCCTCTACCGTGCCCTTGTAAGCAACTCTTCCTTCGACACCTTCCGGTACTAACTTTTTAGCATTACTCTGGAAATATCTGTCCTTACTTCCGTTTTCCATAGCGGCAATGGAGCCCATGCCACGGTAAACTTTATATTTTCTTCCCTGGAATAATTCAAATTCTCCGGGACTCTCATCACAGCCTGCGAAAATGCTTCCCATCATACAAAGGTTTGCACCGGCGGCAATCGCCTTTGTGATATCACCGGAATACTTGATACCGCCATCTGCAATTACCGGAATACCATATTTCTTAGCTGCTTCATAGGAATCCATAATAGCGGTTACCTGAGGAACGCCAATACCTGCAACTACTCTTGTAGTGCAAATAGAACCAGGTCCGATACCTACCTTAACAGCGCTGACACCGGCTTTAATCAAATCTTCCGTGGCTTCCTTGGTTGCTATGTTACCGGCAATAATCTGAAGCTCCGGATAAGCATCTCTTACCATACGTACTACTTTTAATACATTAGCAGAATGGCCATGGGCCGTATCAATAACAATAGCATCTACTTTAGATTTTACCAGAGCCTCCACTCTTTCTAAGATATTTGCCGTAACTCCCACTGCTGCCGCACAGAGAAGTCTTCCCTGGGCATCCTTTGCAGAGTAAGGATATTTAATCTGCTTTTCAATATCTTTAATTGTAATCAGACCGGATAAATTACCGTCCTGATCAACAATAGGAAGTTTCTCTTTTCTGGCGGAAGCAAGTATTTTCTTCGCCTCCTCCAAAGTAATTCCCACAGGTGCAGTAATAAGCCCTTCTGAGGTCATACTGTCTTTAATCTTCTTGGAATAATCCGTTTCAAACTTAAGATCACGGTTTGTAATAATACCGACCAGGCGTTTACCTTCTGTAATAGGAACTCCGGATATACGATACTTGGCCATCAGCTCATTGGCATCCTCCAAGGTATGCTCCGGTGATAAATAAAAGGGGTCTGTAATAACACCATTCTCGGATCGTTTTACCTTGTCCACCTCTTCTGCCTGTTTTTCAATGGACATGTTTTTATGAATTACACCGATTCCGCCCTGTCTGGCCATTGCTATAGCCATTCTGTGTTCTGTTACCGTATCCATTCCCGCACTCATCATAGGAATGTTAAGTTTAATTGTCTTTGTCAGATAAGTTGATACATCTACTTCATTGGGTATCACTTCTGAAAAGGCTGGTACCAGTAAGACGTCATCAAAGGTAATACCATCACCGATAATAGTTCCCATCTTATTTTCCTCACTTTCTTTTCTGATAAATTATTCGATTTTTAGTTAATTTTTAAAAGTATAACCAATTAGAAACCGCTTGTCAACTAGTAAAAGCAGTTTTTGTCCCTCATCAGCATACAGATTTTAAGAGATGTCTTTCCGGAGTAAACATACGTCTTTCAATATAACACAATGTAAATTTTTTTATTTTTTTATCAAAAATTATCATATTTTAAAATACGTTAATAATCATATAATATAAAAGTTACATAAGGACTTTATAATTAAAATGATTTAGCCTGCCACTATAGGCCTTAAAACTGTAAAATGATAGAAAGGGGATTAAAACGTGAAAAAAAGAAGAAATTTTTCTATCAAGTTTAAACTGATTGCAGGATTTTTATTCATCACACTTTTACTGACTGTCGTCGGTGTAATCGGAGTAATTGATATCAACAAACTTGCTGCACGTTCCGCATCCATGTATTCAGACAATCTTAACAGCATAAATGAGCTGCATAAGGTAAAGGAGAACTTATTAGAAACCGTTAATCAACTCCAGACTGCTGTTCTATATGAAGAGACAGAAAAGACAGCCGCCTCCCTGAAAACGATTGACGAGTTGACAAAAGAAACTGAAAGCTACATAAGTTCTTACAGCAGCAGAAAACTATCAAGTGAAACCAAACAGGTCTGGGATGATTTTAAAAAAGACCTGGGGCTGTACAATGAGGAAAAGCAGAATGCATTGGAATATGCTTCAGCCACCCAATATAATCAGGCACAACAATCCATGGATAATGTAATAAAGGCCAAGGATAGTATGTTTGCCAAGCTAAATACCCTTATTGAACAGAATGAAACCATAGCTCAGAGCTCTGATACAGAAAACCGGCAGATAGCCAGCAGCAGCACTTATATAATGTATTTCTCCATCGCTTTGGGTCTGTTCTTTTCATTTCTCATAGGACTTGTGCTGACCTTGGGTATAACAAAGTCAGTAAAGAAAGGCCTGGCTTTTGCCAAGGCCCTTGGCGAAGGGAATCTGACTGTAGAAATCGAAAATAACAGCAAGGATGAACTTGGGAAATTAATAGATGCTCTAAAACTTGCCCGGCAGAATATAAGGGATATCTTATCCAATATTATAATACAGACGGAAGAAGTTTCAGCCTCCAGTGAAGAACTGTCTGCCACCTTAGAGGAAATAACCGGAAACTTTGAACTTATCAACGCCAACACAATTACAATTAACAAAGGAGTAGCCGATATCAAAAATGCTGCCGGCGGATTAAAAGAGACTGCTCTGCAGGTAAATAACAGCGTTAATTATCTGGCCCAAAACTCCTCAGAAGGAAGTAATCAGGCTGACCGGATAAAACAGCGCGCTAATCAGATAAAAGAAAAGGGCAATGCCTCCTATCAGCTTGCAGAAACCTTGTATGAAGAAAGACAAACAAATATACGGGCAGCAATCGAAAGAGGTAAGGTCGTGGAGGATATTGCGAATATAGCCGCCTTAATCCGCACAATTGCTGACCAAACTAATCTATTATCCCTAAACGCCTCTATTGAAGCTGCAAGAGCCGGAGAATACGGAAGAGGCTTTGGAGTGGTTGCTGTTGAAATCGGTAATCTTGCGGACCAGTCTTCTCAGCATGTGGAAGAAATCTCGAGAGTTGTAAGTAATGTTAAGGGAGCTTTTGATTATCTTGCCGAGAATTCCAAAGCAATATTAAAGTTTGTGGACGAAGATGTTCTCAAGGATTACACTCTGTTACTGGATACCGGTACAAACTATGAAAAAGATGCCAGTTATGTAAATGAGCTGTCAAGAAATACCGCCGCTATGGCTCAGGAGCTGGGCGCTTCTACCGTAGAAATCACCAATATGGTCCAAAGCATTGCCGTTGATATCAACAATACTTCTGAAAGCTTTGAGACCGTCTGTGATAACATGCATCAATACACTGCTTCTATGGAACAGATTGCAAAGGCTGCGGAAAACCAGGCCGCTGTTGCCGAAATCTTAAGCAGTCTGGTTTCAAAATTCAAAATATAAGACGCATTTGTTCTTTCTGTTCTGTGTAAATTGCCTGTAACCATATCGAACAGGGCTTTTGACACTCAAATCATAATATAATTAAAGGGATTACCCGAAGCGGTTTCGCTCACAGATAATCCCTTATATTTTTTGTTATTCTAACCTTTAATATTGAACAAGCTTTCTGGGATGTTTCATCTTTATACAGCTTAACATCTTCTCATTCGGCTCAAATAAAATCCTTAGACTTTTCTCACCCTGGCGATAAATAATCACATAGGGCTTTGCATTCTTATCTCTGGAGGTATAATCCTTTACCGTGTATTTTCCATTATTGAAACTATCCAATGCATGGGAACCGACAGGGGCCATTACCTCGACCTGCTCAAAATCTATCTTTAAGTCTGTCTTTCTCTTTGCTTTTCCCATTATCTTATCAAAATCCAATTGTCCGTCGCAGAATACATATTCATATTCCAGACTAAGTCTTGGGAAAAAGTAAAAAATTGCAACGATTACGATAGCTGCTATAAATAACAGAATCTGGCTGCGTAAGGAAAAGAAGAATAGTATAACCGCTGCAAATATTAATAAAAATCTTAAAGCATATGTTCCGGCAGTATCCTTCCGTTTCACTCCTGCCTCTGCATATAACTCGTTCATTTTTTTGCCTCCTGACCTGATTTTATGCCCTTATACTTTACTATATTATATTGTCCGGAGCTTCTATATCAGTAAACTATTGCACGACTGTAGAATAGCTTATTATAGGCGGCTGCCTGACAATTCTTTGAAATGGCATATTTATAAGAGTATTATACTAAAAAAACCAGGAAAGGAAAAGCCTTATTCCCAAAATAATTCTTATATCTTTATAAAAATCTTATGAAAAAAGGGAATCTGCCCATAGGCAGACTCCCTTATATAAATTACATCATTCCCATTCCGCCGGCACCTGCGGGCATAGCAGGCTCATTGGATTTAATATTGGCAACAACTGATTCTGTTGTTAATAATGTGGATGCTACGCTGGTAGCATTCTGAAGAGCGCTTCTTGTAACTTTAGCGGGATCTAAGATTCCGGCAGCTACCATGTCTACATACTCTTCTTTTAAAGCATCAAAACCAACTCCGGGATCTTTCTCTTTTACCTTGCTGGTTACTACGGAGCCTTCTAATCCTGCATTGGATACGATGCAGTAAAGAGGAGCTTCCAGAGCCTTTAAGATAATGTTAGCACCGGTCTTCTCATCACCCTCTAAAGTAGCTGCTAATTTGGCAACTTCCTTGGAGGCGTGGATGTATGCAGAACCACCGCCTGCTACGATACCTTCTTCTACGGCTGCTCTTGTTGCTGCAAGAGCGTCTTCCATACGGAGTTTCTTTTCTTTCATTTCTGTTTCTGTTGCAGCACCTACACGGATAACGGCAACACCGCCTGCTAACTTCGCAAGTCTTTCCTGTAATTTTTCTCTATCGAAATCAGAAGTTGTTTCCTCTATCTGAGCTCTTATCTGAGCGATTCTGGCATCAATGTTTTTCTTCTCGCCTTCGCCGTCAACTACGATAGTGTTTTCTTTCTGAACTTTAACAGATTTTGCACGTCCTAACTGTTCTAATGTAGTCTCTTTTAAGTCAAGACCTAAATCATCGGATATAACAGTACCGCCTGTTAAAACAGCGATATCCTGAAGCATTTCTTTTCTTCTGTCACCATAGCCGGGAGCCTTTACAGCAACCACACTGAAAGTTCCTCTTAATTTATTTACGATTAAAGTTGTTAAAGCTTCGCCTTCTACATCCTCAGCAATAATTAAAAGTCTTGCACCGGACTGAACGATCTGCTCTAATACAGGGAGAATATCCTGAATGTTGGATATTTTCTTATCTGTGATTAAAATATATGGATTGTCTAAGTTAGCTTCCATTTTGTCCATGTCAGTAGCCATGTAAGCGGAGATGTAACCCCTGTCAAACTGCATACCTTCAACCAGGTCAAGCTCTGTCTTCATTGTCTTGGATTCTTCTATTGTGATAACTCCGTCATTGGATACTTTCTCCATAGCGTCTGCTACCATCTCGCCAACTGCATCATCACCTGCAGAAATTGCTGCAACTCTTGCAATCTGTTCTTTGCCGTTAAGTTTGGAACTCATCTTTAAGATAGACTCTACTGCACTGTCAGTAGCTTTTTGCATACCTTTTCTTAAAATGATAGGATTAGCGCCTGCTGCCAGATTCTTAATACCTTCATTGATCATAGCCTGTGCAAGAACAGTAGCGGTTGTAGTACCATCACCGGCTACATCGTTTGTCTTTGTAGCAACTTCTTTTACTAACTGAGCGCCCATGTTTTCAAAAGCATCTTCTAATTCAATTTCTTTTGCAATGGTTACACCGTCGTTTGTAATTAAAGGAGCGCCGTAGGATTTATCTAATACAACGTTTCTTCCTTTGGGTCCTAAAGTAACTTTTACTGTATTTGCTAATAAATTAACGCCATTTTCCAGAGCTGCTCTGGCTTCTGCACCATGTTTAATTTCTTTTGCCATTTTTATAACCTCCTGAATTTAATTAATATTCCGTTAACTGCTACGCTTTTCCAATGCGCTTTAAGTTTGCGCCCAGGATTTCGCAGGCACTAATCTTCTACGACAGCAACGATATCGTTCTGTTTTACAACAATGTATTCTACTTCTTCTAATTTCACTTCAGTGCCGGAATATTTAGAGAATATAACCTTATCTCCGACTTTAACCTGCATTGTTACTTCTTTGCCGTCTACAACACCGCCAGGACCTACCGCTACAACCTCAGCCTGCTGGGGTTTTTCTTTGGCCTGACCAGGTAATACGATACCTGACTTTGTTGTCTCTTCAGCTACAAGCTGCTTTAAAACCACTTTGTCTCCTAATGGCACTAACTTCATTTTTATTTCCTCCTTATGATATCAATATTTCAATTAAAAAGGTATTTTTTGAATTTTATTAGCACTCACTCCAATTGAGTGCTAACTAATAATGATATATTAGTAAATTTGCCTTTATTATGCAACCATACTTTTCTTTAAAAAACGCTTGATTTTTGATGATATTACAATATATCTCTTACATAGTCTTAATATCTCATTTTTTCTCACTTTTTTATAGATATATCCTATAAGAACTACTCCATTGCCGTGTATCCTTCCTTTATCCATTCACCTTACTTAATATGGGAATATTCTTCCTCTGTTATACCTGCAGGGATGAATAATTCAATTGTACAATTATCTGTGCCATGCTATACTTAATGCAATAATCACTACGAATACCAGAAAGGATTGCCAGGTATATATAATGAAAGAAAAACTGTACACCATACCGGTCAACGATGCCTTTGACAGCGACTGTGAATGCCCGATATGTTTTATGAAAAAGACACTTGAAAATAATGCGGTGGAATTCACCATGGGTCCCAGCTATATGGAAGATGACGTAAGGGCCGAAACGGATAAGATCGGCTTTTGCAATTATCATCTGGGTAAGCTTTATGAGAATAAGAACCGCCTGGGTCTGGCCCTTATGTTAAAGACCCACATGGATAAGACCATAAAGGACCTGGAGGGTCTTTCTGCAAAGAAAGGAAAGGGGCCTTCCCTTTTTAAGAAGAATACGGAGTCCACTCCTGTAAAAGAATACACCGATAATTTGGTAAACTCCTGCTACATCTGCAACAAAATCGATAATATGTTCAATCTTTATATTACAACTGTTTTCTATCTCTTTGAACATGACAGTGCCTTTATCGATAAACTGAAAGCTTCCAAAGGATTTTGCACAGAACACTACGGACTCTTATTTCAGGAAGCGGACAAGCAGCTAAGCGGAGAAAAAGCAGAGAATTTCCGTAAGGACTTAAATAAGGTATATTTTGATAATATGAAACGGGTACGAGATGATCTGGAATGGTTTATTGATAAATTTGATTACCGCTACGTCAATGAACCCTGGAAGAATTCAAAAGATGCTCTCCCAAGAGCTATGACGAAGACCAACGGCGTCTATGAAAAAGGGAATTAATCCTCTTTAAGCACTTAAAAGGCAGCTATAAGATTCATTTTACAATCTTGTAGCTGCCTTCTTTCATTCTATTCCTGTTTTAATAAATCCTTTAACTCTCTTGCCTTTGCCTTAATGCGTTCATTGGCATCTCTGGAGATTAACACTCTGGAAATCCATCTGCTGGATTCATCTGTCTTACCGCTTCTTCTTGCAAGATCGGCTATTAAGTACATCATAGTATTTTCATCCATACCGCACATGGGGAAGGATTCTTTTGAGAATGCCTCCATAAATCCTTCACAGGCATTCTTTATGAATTCAAATTCCTCTTCCTGAAGTTTCTTCAGTTCTTTTTTGATTTCCTCTGTTTCTTCCTGGTCTGCTAAGGATTCTGCCTTTCCGCGAAGCAGCCAGGCTGTCTTAAGGCAAGTATAAGCTCTCTCACTTATCTTTCCTTTTTTCACAATCGCATTTACAAGAGCCAGCTTGTGACGGGAAATGGCTTCATCATAAGTTAACACATCCCCTTCGGGAGCCATACCCTTAAAGGAGGATGTGATATTTTCTTTTATTAATTTAGCCTGCTGGGAAGTCATATAATTAAAGAAACGGTTTAAGGCAGCGTAGCCGCAGTGAGGGCATGCGATTACATCATATTTCAGTGAATCCATATGCTGGTATTTCGGTCGTAAGTCCGTATCTGCGGATATGAGTTTTACCTTGCCGGTCTTTACTGTTTTAGTCTTAAATCCCTTATCACAAACCGGGCAGGTATATGTCTTATCAAATATAAAATCCGATTCTACTACCTGTGCTTTTTCTTCCGTTCCTGACTGTTCTGTTTTTTTCCCCTTATCATCTGTTGCATATACATCCATATTGGACATTTTTCCAAGTCCGAATTCTTCAAGTCCTGAAAATATATTTGCCATTTTTATACCTCCTGCATATTACAAGCTTACCGCAGACTGTTTGCAGTCTGCATGATACTGCCTTAATAAGAAGTTTGAAAGTGATTTTCTTTCAAACTGACCCTCCATGTGGCGCTCAGCGCCTTCAAATAAAAAAGCCTGTAAAGCATACATGCTGCCAACGTGCCTTAAATGTAGGCATCAGCACATATTTGTGTAAAAAATCATCCTGTTCTTTTCACACTAACAATCATGCCTCCCCAGCACGCCGCAAGATTGTGCCGAGGATTGTGCAAATTTGCATCTCAACAATTCACACAATCGTCCTTTAATCAGGCTTATATGAGCTCTTAAGCGATACAATTCTGTTAAATACCAGGTTATCTTTGACAGAGTCTTTCGAATCCACGCAAAAATATCCATGTCTTAGAAATTGGAAACTATCATAAGCTTTTGCTTCTTCTACGCTGTGCTCGATACGGCAGTCTTTTAGTACTGTGATAGAGTTAGGATTTAAATTAAGACTTCCGTCTTCATTGTATACACCCTTCTCCTCGTCAACGATATTCTCATACAATCTGACTTCTGCCTTAACCGAAGTCCTTGCATCTACCCAGTGAATAGTTCCCTTAACTTTTCTTTCATTAAAACCGGAGCCGCTCCTGGTCTTAGGATCATAGGTGGCATGCACCTCTGTTACAACACCGTTTTCATCTGTTATATAATCGGTACAGGTTACAAAATAAGCATTCATAAGTCTTACTTCATTTCCCGGGAACAACCGGAAGTATTTCTTGGGAGGCTCTGCCTTAAAATCTTCTCTGTCTATGTACAGCTCTCTGCTAAAAGGCACCACCCTGCTGCCCATCTCTTCATTTTCCTGGTTGTTAGGGACTTCCATGAATTCCGTAATGTCTTCCGGGTAATTGGTGATTACCAGCTTGACCGGATCTAAAACTGCCATTGCACGGGGCCTCTTCAGCTTCAGATCTTCTCTGATACAGTATTCTAACATGGAATAATCCACGGAACTCTGACTCTTTGATACTCCGCATAATTCCATAAACATCTTAATGGATTCCGGAGTAAAGCCTCTTCTTCTTAAAGCACTGATGGATACAAGTCTTGGATCATCCCAACCGTCAACGATGCCTTCCTCTACCAGCTTCTTAATATATCGCTTACCGGTTATTACATTGGTCAGATACATCTTGGCAAATTCTATCTGCTTGGGGGGATTCTCATATTCCAGTTCTGTGACCACCCAGTCATAAAGAGGTCTGTGGTCTTCAAATTCCAGGGTACAGATGGAATGTGTAATTCCTTCAATAGCATCCTCTATGGGGTGGGCAAAATCATACATGGGATAGATACACCATTTATTACCTGTATTGTGATGGGTCATTCTTGCTATGCGATAGATGATGGGGTCTCTCATATTAATATTAGGAGATGCCATATCTATCTTTGCCCGAAGGACCTTGGAACCGTCTTCGTACTTGCCTTCTTTCATCTCTACAAACAGCTTTAAGTTCTCTTCTATACTTCGATTTCTGTAAGGGCTCTCCTTACCGGGCTCTGTTAAAGTACCTCTGTATTCTCTGATTTCATCAGGACTTAAATCACAGACATAGGCTTTCCCTTTCTTTATTAGTTTTATTGCTCCTTCATACATCTGGTCAAAATAATCGGAAGCAAAGAACAGTCTGTCTTCAAATTCTCCGCCGATCCACTTTACATCGGCAATAATGGATTCAACGAATTCTGTCTTTTCCTTGGTAGGATTGGTATCGTCAAATCTAAGATTGAATCTGCCGCCATATTCTTTGGCAAGTCCGTTGTTCAACAGGATGGATTTGGCATGTCCAATATGAAGATAACCGTTGGGTTCAGGCGGAAAACGTGTTACTACTGTAGTACAACGTCCTTCCTTTATATCTTTTTCTATGATCTGTTCAATAAAGTTCTTTGAAACGATCTCATTATCAGCCGGATTATTATCGCTGCCATTTACCGCAGCTTCTTTGCCTGTCTCTATATCCATGGCTGGGTCCTCCTTTAATAATCAAATTAAGGTATATCATAACACAATTTCAATCAATAGTCAAAATACAGGTTTATACGACATCAGCAACTGCGGCAAGAAAAACTTCCATTTCTTTATCCGTTCCAATGGTTACTCTCAGATAATTATCGATTCTTGGTTTCTTAAAATAGCGGACATAGATTTTCTTCGCTCTTAGTTCTTCATAGATTTTTTGTGCCGGAACTTCCCCATGGGAAACAAAGAGGAAGTTTGCAGAAGAGGGGATTACCGTAAATCCGAGATTTTTAAGACTCTCTGCCACCCAGGCTCTGGTCTTCATTATTTTTTCAAGAGTTTCCTTATGGTATTTTGTATCCCTTACCGCCTCTGTTCCATAATACAGGGAAGGCTGGTTCATGGTATAGGAATTGTAAGAATACTTTACATCATTCATTGCCTTAATAAGGGACGGCGCGCCAAAGGCATAGCCTATTCGTATTCCGGCCATAGAGTAGGATTTAGAAAAGGTCTGCACAATCAAAAGATTTTCATAATCCCTTAATAAGGGCAGCGCACTCTCTCCGCCAAAATCCACATATGCTTCATCAATGATTACAACAGACTCATTATTATGCTCTAAAATATCCTTTATAGCTTCTAATCCTAAACTAAGAGAGGTTGGTGCATTGGGATTTGCAATAACAATACCCCCGTTCTTTCTGTAATAATCCTCTTTCTTTATTGTAAAATCTTCCTTTAAGGAAGGGGTCACATAAGGGATATGATAAAGCTCCGCCCATACCTCATAAAAGGAATAGCTGATATCCGGGAAAAGAATCGGCTCTGTCCCATTAAAGAAAGTCAAAAAAGCCGTCGCCAGTACATCATCCGAACCGACACCCACAAAAATCTGATTCTTCTCTAAGCCATAAGTCTCCCCGAGAGCTTCTATTAATATTGTAGAAGATATATCCGGATACAGCCTTAATTTGTCCATGTCAAATTCATCCATTGCCTTTTTGACATTAGGTGAAGGCGGATATGGATTCTCGTTGGTATTTAATTTTATCATTCCGGGTTGGTTAGGCTGTTCTCCGGGAACGTAAGGCACGACCTTCCTGAAATATTCTTCCCACTGCTTCATGATGACCTCTTTTCTGAATGTATGTTATTTTGGGAAAAGCATGGCGCTCTTTATTTGGACTCTGCTTCGTTATATTCTTCGTAAAGCTTCTTAAAACCGGATAAAGCCCCTTCTATGGTACTCTTGCTTACACAGTAAGCGATACGGCAGTATCCGGGGCAGCCAAAGGCAGAGCCTGGTACAATAAGGATATTGTGCTTTTTCGCCTTTTCACAAAAAGCTTTATCATCCTCTTCCAGGGTCTTTACAAAGAGATAAAAAGCTCCCTCGGGTTTGGCACAGGAATAACCGTATTCCTTAAGACTGCCGTAAAGAAGTTCTCTGTTCTCATTATAGACTGAAACATCTACCTCTGAATCCAGGCATCTCGCAACTACCCTCTGAATAAGGGAAGGCGCATTTACATAGCCCAGGATTCTGGTAGCAACACTGGCTGCTGCAAAAATCTCTTCATAATCATCCACTTCCGAAGGAATTACAAGATAACCGATACGTTCTCCGGGAAGTGAAAGGGATTTGCTGTAGGAATAACCAACAATGGTATTTCGGTAGTATTTTGTGATATAAGGAACGAAGACATCTCCATAAACCAGTTCTCTGTAGGGTTCATCGGATATCAGATAGATAGCAGTACCAAACTCCTGCTGCTTCTTTTCCAGTACTTTTGAGAGTTCTATGATTGTCTCCTCGGAATATACGACACCAGTAGGATTATTAGGCGTATTTACAATGATTGCTTTCGTATCTTTCGTGAGTTTCTCTTCCAATTCCTTTAAGTTTGGCAGGAAAGTCTCCTTATCCGGGCTGATAACTACAAGCTTTGCATCATAATTATCGGCATAATTTTTATATTCCCCAAAGAAAGGTGCAAAAGTAACTACTTCATCTCCGGGATTGATTAAAGTCTTAAGGATTACATTAAGTCCGCCTGCCGCACCCACTGTCATAATAATATTGTTGGTATGAAAGGAAGTGCCATGAACACTATTTAACTTAGCAGAAATCTTCTCTCTTACATCCTCATAACCGGAATTGTTCATATATCCGTGAACAAATGTAGTATCTTCATTTGATATAATATCAATTAATGCTTCCTTTACCGAGACCGGGGGCTGTACACTGGGATTTCCAAGGCTGAAGTCATATACATTTTCCTTGCCGTAAATTGCTGCCAGGCGTTTTCCTTCTTCAAACATAGCCCTGGTTATTGAACTGTTTTTTACCATAACACTCATTTTTTCAGAGATCATACTTACACCCATTGCATATCGCAGTCAGGCCTGCAATACTGCCACTCAGTGGCATCCTTTCAAAAAATATTTAACCTTTTATTTTTATCAGTATAGCATAATGCCATCTTTCATTACAAGTCATGCCTACGTACTAATTCATTTTTTTTCATAAAAATTCATCAAATACAAAAGAGCAATCTGCTCTCCTGAGATACACTGATATAGCGACAGTGCATTTCAGGAAAGCCAGACTGCTCCTTCCAATCACATTATTTTCCGAAACGGATATCCAGATAATCTCTTACTATCCGCACACATTTATCAAAGCCCAAGCGTTTACTGTTTAAGCAGAGGTCGTAATTTCCGGCATTCTCCCAGTCCCTGCCTGTGTAATACCGATAGTAGGCTGCTCTTCTCTTATCTGTCTCTAAAATTTTCTTTTCAAGTTCTTTCGGAGGCTGGCTGGACATGCCTTCCAGTCTCTTTACACAATCCTCCAGGGAAGCATGGACAAATACCTTTACCACATTATCCATGTCTCTTAGAATATAATCCGCACATCTTCCGACAATAACACAGGATTCTTCTTCCGCCAGCTTCCTGATAACCTTAGCTTGATAAGTGAATAAATTATCATTGGAGACAAAGTCTTCTCTGTCAGGCGGAATCAACTCTCCGCTGTATTCTTTCCTGGCTATACGGTAGAGCAGGCTCTGTTTTAACTGTTCATCCGCTTTGCCAAAGAGTTCCTCATTAATACCGCTTTCGTCGGAAGCCAGGCGCATTAACTCTCTGTCATAGTAATGGACTCCCAGTTCCTGCGCTAACATCTGCCCCATAGTTCTGCCACCGCTGCCATAACCTCTGGCTATAGTAATAACAATGTTCTCCATATAAATTCCTCCTTTACCTTTATGCTGCCAACGTATTTATAACACTAACGAACATACTTCCCAGTGAAAGGAAAATACTTTTTCTCCCTGCTTTACTCGCCCAAATATGCTTTCTTTACAGAATCATCATTTAAAAGCTCGTTTGCCTTTCCTTCCAGCACTATTTTACCTGTTTCTAAAACATATGCTCTGGTAGCAATGGATAATGCTTTTTTTGCATTCTGCTCTACCAAAAGGACGGTTGTACCGCTTTCACTGATTTCTCTTATAATATCAAATATTTCGGACACAAACAAGGGGGATAACCCCATAGAGGGCTCATCCATTAAAATAATTCTGGGCTGTGACATCAATGCTCTTCCCATAGCTAACATCTGCTGTTCACCGCCGCTTAGAGTTCCCGCAATCTGATTTCTGCGCTCTTTCAGCCTTGGAAATCTGTTGTATACCTTCTCAAGTGTACTTTCAATTTCCCCTTTATCTTTTCTGGTATAGGCACCCATCTTAAGATTCTCATAAACCGTGAGTTCCGAGAATATTCTTCTGCCCTCCGGTACATGTGCCATTCCCATTGTTACGATTTTATGAGCCGGAGTTTTCGTAAGTTCCTTACCCTCAAAAAGGATATGACCTGACTTTGCTCCGATTAATCCTGTAATTGTGTGAAGGATTGTTGTTTTACCGGCACCATTTGCTCCGATTAAAGCAATTACTTCTCCTTCTTCTACTTCAAAGGATACTCCCTTTAACGCCTGAATAACTCCATAATATACGTTCAGGTCTTCTATTTTTAACATTGACATGGTGCCTCTCCTTTACTCTCCAAGATATGCGGTTATAACTTCCGGATTATTTAAGACCTCTTCCGGTGTTCCTGCTGCCAATTCTGTTCCGAAATTCAGCACCAGTATCTTTTCGCAAATTCCTGACACTAGCTTCATATCGTGTTCAATTAATAATATTGTAATTCCATAACGCTCTCTGACAATCTGTATGGTATCCATAAGCTCTGCTGTTTCATTTGGATTCATACCGGCTGCCGGTTCATCCAAAAGTAAAAGCTTCGGATTGGTTGCCAGTCCTCTGGCGATTTCTAACTTACGCTGTTTTCCGTAAGGGAGATTACCGGCCATATAATCGGCTTCTTTATCCAGGTCAAATACCTTAAGAATCTCAAGTACCTTTTCATCCATACCCTGTTCCTTCTTATAATAAGAACCCAGATGAAAAAGGCTTTCTGCCAGCGAGTAATGGCATTGATTGTGAAGGGCTGTCTTTACATTGTCAAGCACCGTCATTTTCTTAAATAAACGTATATTCTGAAAAGTTCTTGCAATTCCTGCTTTGCAGATTTCTGATGGCATCCTGCCTACTAAATCCACTCCGTCCAGTTTAATGGCTCCGTCTGTGGGCTTATATACGCCGGTAAGCAAGTTAAATACTGTAGTTTTCCCGGCACCGTTTGGTCCGATCAATCCATAGAGCTGTCCCTTTTCAATGGAAAGATTTACGTTGTCTACTGCTCTTAAGCCTCCAAAGGAGATTCCTAAATTCTTTACTTCTAATAAACTCAAAGTCTTCCTCTCCTTCCTATTTCACTCTTGCTTTTAATTTCGGTAATCTGGGAAGTTTCCCGGAATCCTCTAACCTCTGACGAATTTCAGAAGAATTAAACAGCATAATAATGATAAGTGCCAGCGCATAAAGCAGCATTCTGTACTCGCTTGCTCCTCTTAAGAATTCCGGCAGAAGAGTAAGTACGATAGCAGAAATAACGGAGCCTTTGATACTTCCCATACCGCCAAGTACTACGATAACAAGAATCTCAATGGATTTATTATAATCAAAATTACCGGGCTTAAGGATACTTAAGTTGGATCCAAAAAGCACTCCCGCTACGCCGGCAAAGAAAGCCGCAATTACGAATGCCATTATCTTATAGTTACTTACCTTGATTCCAATCGATTCCGATGCAATGGCATTATCTCTGATGGAACTGATGACCCTGCCGTGACGGGACTTTACAAAGTTGGATAGGAGTATAATTGTAATAACCACCAAAGCATAGGTCCATTTATAATTGGTGTATCTGGGAATTCCGTTAAGTCCCTTGGCACCGCCTGTAATCCCTAAGAAATTAATAATAGCACGGACAATTTCGCCAAAGGCAAGGGTAACAATCGCCAGATAATCGCCTTTTAAACGTAAAACGGGGATTCCGATTACCACACCAAATACAGCCGCCATAATACCTCCGATTATAATGCCTAAAAGGAAGGCCAAAGGTGCCGGAAGTCCTGTATGATTCTCAGCAAAGATAGTAAATATCGCTCCGGAGTAAGCTCCGATAGCCATAAACCCTGCATGTCCCAGGGAGAGCTCTCCCAGGAAGCCGGTGGTGATATTCAATGAGACCGCCAAAATAATATTAATACCGATGGGCACCAGAAGGGATTTGAAATGTCTCGTGGCAAAGTCGCCTTCCATAACTGCCATAATAACAAGATAGATTGCTATAATTACCAATAACTTTATTAGATTTTTCCACGTAAAAATGCTTTGTGCCTTTTTACTCATATTTTTTCCCATATAAATAACCATGCCCTTTCCAATACACCTCATGTTTACGCCGAGGATTTCGCAGGCACAAACATGTGTGTGAAAATTATCTTTTTAATTTTCGCACTATCTCTTCCTACACTTTCTCTATACGGTTCTTGCCAAGAAGTCCGGATGGCTTAACCAGGAGAACGATAACCAGCACACCGAATACGATTGCATCGGAAAGTTCTGTTGAGAGATATGCTTTTGATAAGCTTTCGATAACACCAAGAAGTACTCCTCCAAGCATAGCACCAGGAACGCTTCCGATACCGCCTAAAACCGCTGCAACAAAGGCTTTAATACCCGGCAAAGCTCCCAGGGTAGGCTTTATTGACTGGAACTGGCAGATAAACATAATTCCTGCTACGGCTGCAAGAGCAGAACCGATGGCAAAGGTGACTGAAATCGTACGGTTTACGTTAATACCCATCAACTGGGCTGCTGCCTTATCCTCAGAAACAGCTCTCATGGCGCTTCCCATCTTGGTCTTATTAATAAAAAGCGTCAGTGCTATCATGCAGACAGAGGTAACCACCAGGGTTACAATGGTAATACCGGGAATGGTAACGCCTCCGATATGAACAGCGTCCAGATTGATAATAGACTTAAAAGTGATAGAATTTGCTGTGAATATTAATTGTGCAATACTCTGCAGCAGATAACTCACACCAATAGCAGTTATTAATACCGCTAAAGGCGGAGCCTTTCTTAAAGGTTTATAGGCTACTTTTTCAATGACAACACCCAGGAGGGCACACACTGCAATCGTAAATATAACCGCTGCTACTACCGGCATCTTAAAATCTGTTATACTCACATAAAGAACGTAAGCTCCTACCATGATAATATCTCCATGGGCAAAGTTTATCATCTTAGCTATACCGTAAACCATGGTATAACCAAGAGCTATTAAAGCATATATACTTCCCGACCGCAGGCCGTTTATAAACTGTTCAATAATACTTTCCATTCTAACTCCTTTCGTGAATATCAAATCTTGGATTTTGATATTCCCCACACGCAGCTGAAAAATGCATTTTATTCTTCAACCAGCCTCCGCTCTTAAGTAAAAGCACTTTCAACCTTATTTCATCCTCATATCTTCATAAGCTAATTCGCTTTGTCCGGAAGCTTCTCCTATTCTTCCGAAAAAAGCGAATAAGTTCAGTCAAATTTTGTATTTCTTCCTAAAAGAAAGAATTTGGACCAAAGTCAGATAACCCGACCTCAGTCCAAATCTTTCACACTACTTACTCCATTATAAGTGAGAAATATTCCTTTTATTCTACTGTCTTTGCAGTGTATTCACCATTCTTGATTTCTACAAACTTAGCACCTTTATTGGGTTCACCGCTTGCATCAAAGGTAACTGTACCGGTAAGACCTTTTACTTCAATCTCAGTCATTGCTTTAATTAAATCTTTGCTGTCTGTCTTTCCTGCTTTTTCAAGAGCTGCCTTGATAACATATACCGTATCATAGCCATCTGCTGCAAACTGGTCAGGAGTAGCATTGTTTTTTTCTTTGTATTTTGATACGAAAGACTGAACAGCCGTATCAGGGTCACTTGCAAGGAATGGACTTAAGAAAACAGCACCTTCCAATACCTTCTTATCAACTACCTTATCAAGTACTCCATCCCATCCGTCAGAACCGATGAAAGGAAGTGTCATACCAAGCTCTGAAGCCTGTGTTGTAATATAAGCGGCATCCTGATAGTATACAGGAGCAAATATAATCTGTGCGTCTGTTCCTTTAATGGAAGTAAGCTGTGTATTAAAATCTACTGCATCTGTTACGAAAGCTTCCTTTGCAACAATCTCACCGCCAAGTTCTTTTACCTTGCTTTCAAAAGCTTCGGCAACACCTGTGCTGTAATCATCTGAATTGTTGTAAAGCAGAGCAACCTTTTTAAGTCCTAAAGTTTCAACAGCGTATTTCGCCATTGTCTCTCCCTGAAGGGGATCTGTAAAGCAAAGGCGGAATGCATTGGGATTCTTAGTCAAATCCTGTGCAGAGCCGGAAGGGGTAATCTGTAAGATACCATCCGCATTGGTCTGGTCTGCAATTGCAAGTCCTGCACCGCTGGTTACAGTTCCAAGAAGAGCCTGGATACCTTTATCCATCAAGGTATTATAAGCAGCTGAGGCGGTATCACCGTCTGCTTCATCATCTTCAAACTGAAGTTTTAACTGTAAGGAAGTATCTCCTACCTTAACGCCGCCGGCAGCATTGATTTCGTCAACAGCTATCTCTGCTCCCTGCTTAACGGATATGCCGTAAGAAGCTGCTGCTCCGGTTAAGGGTCCTAAACCACCGATTAAGAAAGTTCCGTCACCGGCACCTGTATTCTTTGTTCCGCAGCCTGCTAATGATGCAACTGTTAAGGCTCCTAATAACCCAAGACTGACAACTTTTTTAAATGTTTTTTTCATAAATACCCTCCTTTGAATATATTAGAATCCAATAATTCTTTGCTATAAACCGTTGGCCTGTTAATGTATTAAAGTGCCGTAGTAAAAACAGAAGCTTATCGGAAACTATAAGCTAGTGTGTAACGTGCATATATACTGCATTATTCTATAAAATTATAAGCAAAAAGGCGCCCAAAATACACGTATACCTTGAACGCCTTTGTTCTGCATCTATCTTACTATTGTCATTTCTATTTGTCAACAAAAATTATCGAATACTAATAATTCTCATAACTGCCAAGTTCTCCGCCGCACTTATCGCAAAAATCCAATCCCACAAGGGTAATACCCCCGCAATCAGGGCATATCATCTTCTCCGGCAGGATTTCCTTCTCCACAATCTCATATTCTTCCTGTCCGGACACCTCTTCGTTATCTTCTTTTTTCACGGTATCTTTCTTAACGGTCACTTCCTTATAACTTTTGCTATCCTTACCATTATCCTCTTTTCCTTTTAACAGCTTTCTAAAAAACAAAGTTTGACGCCTCCTTATATAATGGAATCCTCACCACGGTACTTATTCATCAGCTTTTTAAATATCTCACCATTAGTAGGCGGTGTATAGGTAATGGCATTGGCTCCGGCTTCTATCGTCTTTATAATACTTTCTTCCGTGGGACCGCCTGTTGCGATAATCGGAAGATAGGGAAATTCTTCTCTGATCTGCTTTACAATTGAAATGGTACTTCCCGCACCGGATACGTTCAATATATCAGCTCCCGCTTCCACTCTTGCTCTAATGTCCGTCTTTTCCGATACAACGGTTATAACAATGGGAATATCAATTCTTTCTTTTAAATATTGAATTGTCTCATTGGGCGTCGGCGCATTAAGTACCACCCCCACAGCTCCCTGAAATTCCGCATCTTCTGCAAGATTAAGAACTCTTGCTCCTTTTGTTGTTCCGCCTCCCACTCCGCAAAATACCGGCACATCGGAACAGCTAATAATAGCATGGGTAATAATGGGCTGGGGAGTGAATGGATAGACCGCAATCACCGCATTGGCATTACAGTTTCTTATAATCGCTACGTCCGTTGTAAAAACCAATGATTTAATCAGCTTTCCGAATATTCGGATACCGCTTGCCTGGTCGATTACCTTTGGCACCCGTACCATATGTTTGCGTAAGTTACCATCAATCTCCGGTTGAAATTTTTCTTCCATGTTACGCACATCCCCCGCTCTTTCGTTTTTTTATTTTTAATTGTTTCCTTCCAAAAGGAACTTACTATAGCTGCTTCCTCTCATCTCGATCTGAGGAACTCCTTTTTTCTCAATATAATCTCTGGTAATCGTAACTTTACCGATATTAATGTCCTTGGGAATCTCATACATAATATCCAGCATGAAATCTTCTATAATTGCACGAAGTGCTCTGGCCCCTGTCTTCTTCTCCATTGCCTTTTCTGCAATTGCTTCCAGGGCAGCATCATCAAATTCCAGGCATACTTCATCCAGGGCAAGAAGCTTCTGGTATTGCTTTAATATAGCATTTCTGGGTTCCTTTAATATCTTTATCAGCATGTCCTTCGTTAAGCCTTCTAAAGAGAACATAATCGGTAAACGGCCCAGAAATTCCGGAATCATACCAAATTCCCTAAGGTCCTCTACCGTAACCTTTAAGAGCAGGTTGGGGTCACTGTCATACTTATCCTTTAAATCGGCACTAAAACCGATAGAAGATTGTTTATTCAGTCTTGATTTAATAATCGTATCCAATTCAGGAAAAGCACCGCCGCAGATAAATAAGATATTCTTTGTATTCACCGTTGTCAGAGGAACCATGGCATTTTTACTGGTGGCACCGACCGGCACCTCCACCTCGCTGCCTTCCAGAAGCTTTAGAAGCCCCTGCTGAACACTCTCTCCGCTTACATCTCTGTTATTAGTGTTCTTTTTCTTCGCTATCTTGTCAATTTCATCAATGAAAATAATCCCGTTTTCTGCTTTTTCCACATCATTATCAGCCGCTGCCAGGAGTTTTGATACAACGCTCTCAACATCATCTCCGATATAGCCGGCTTCCGTTAAAGAAGTGGCATCTGTTATCGCTAACGGCACATCCAAAAGTTTTGCCAGAGTCTTTACAAGAAAAGTTTTTCCGCTTCCGGTAGGTCCAATCATAAGCATATTGGATTTTTCTATCTCTATATCATCCATGGTATCTGTCGCTACCCTTTTATAATGGTTGTATACCGCAACAGAAAGTATCTTCTTGGCCTGTTCCTGCCCTACTACAAAATCGTCTAATTTTCCCTTTATTACATGGGGAGAGGGTATGTTCTTGATGTCAAAAGTCTTGGGGCCCTCTGCTGTCTCTTCCTCTGTCTTCTTTTTCTTTAATTTTTGGTTCTTTGGAACATCCTTTTGTACATTGTTCAGATTCAGCATATTAGGATTCAATCCCATAAGGTCCATATAGGGCATTCCGTTGCTGTTTATGGTATCAAAGGTTTTTTGCATACAGTCGGAACATATACAGATATTATTGGGTATGCGAAGCATCTTCCCTACTTTGCTCTCCGGCCTTCTGCAGATATAACATACTTCCTCATAGCCGTCTTTGTCCTTCTTCTCTTTATCTGTCTTTTCTTTATCTATATCTTCCAGGATATTATCCTTTTCTTTATAGTCGTCGCTCATATTGTTGTCTCCTTCTCCTTAAAATAACTTTAAGGCCTTTGCTAATTGCATTTAAGTAAGCTTTCAAACTGAAAATTAAGTTTATATCCAATTATATCGTAGGGGGTTATGTGATACAATAGCATAATATTGAAATTTTTCTAAAATAATTATTACGAAAATGGGTAAAAAAACTGCTGCCAAAGAGCTAATATCATATCAGCCCTTCCGCAGCAGCTTTTGTTGCACTGTTTTATTTATTTGTATTGGAGTTCGTATTGGATTCCGGATTTGATGTCAAAGTAACATCGAAGGTCTTTTCCGTAAATGTGCCGTTCTCATTGCGTTTTACCGTTACCGTAATCTTGGTTCCTGCACGATAGGAATTTACCTTTTCCTTTAACTGTGTGCTGGCGGTAATCTCTGTATCATTGACCTTCGTAATGATATCGCCTGCTACAATACCTGCTTTATCAGCACTTCCGCCTGAAATTACCTGTTTTACAAATACACCCACAGGCCAGTTATACATATTGGCTATATCTTCCGTTACATCCTCAGGATATACCCCTAAGTATCCTTTTTCATTTTCAGTTAAGACTTCTCTGCTCATAAGCTCATCAATAATCGGTGTAGCTCTTGATATAGGGATAGCAAAGCCCATGCCTTCCACTTCATCAGAAGCGTATTTTACCGTATTGATTCCGATTACTTCACCGTTAAGGTTCAAAAGAGCTCCGCCGCTGTTACCGGGGTTAATGGCTGCATCTGTCTGAAGCAATACCATTGTTTTATCGTCTACCTTTACTTCACGGTCTTTTGCACTGATATATCCTACAGTTGTTGACTGTCCGTAACCTAAAGCATTTCCGATAGCTACTGCCATTTCGCCTACCTTAACGGAATTGGAATCACCAAGCTTTGCAATGGAGATTTTATTTAAGGTATCGGACTTGATCTTTGTTAAATCGATGGAAACCACAGCAAGGTCTGCTACGGAATCTGTTCCTTTTATAATAGCTTCTGCTTCCGTACCATCAATAAACTTGACCTTAATGGGGTCTGCCCCTTCAACTACGTGATTATTGGTCGCAATTAAGAGTTCTTTATCATTTTTTCCTACAATAATTCCGGAACCGCCGCCTTCACTCTGCTGATTGTATTCCTGACCAAACCAGTCATTGTATGTCTGGTTATAAGTCGTGGTAATCTGAACGATAGAGGGCATTGTTTTATCAATCACATCTGTTAAATCTGTTTTTTGAGTAATATTACCATCTGTAACGGGAGTGGAAGCTAAAAGCTTATAAGAGCCATCTCCAAGGCTGAAATTAATCGGTGCCGCATCAGGATTTATCTTATAATAAGCTTGATTGAACCCGGTAAATACCAATCCTGCGACCAATCCAAATATAACAGCTGCTCCTACCAGTTTTCCTGCTTTCTTAAAGAACCCGTCTTTTTTCTTTTCCCTGCCTTCAAGCTTTGCTTCTTCCGCTTTCTGATAGTAAGAAGCCGCAGATGTATCAAACCCTCTGCTTTCCTTAAACTGATGATAGTCCTCATAGGTCTGTCCCATTCTGGGCCCCGACACCTGCTCTGCCCAAAAACTATAGGAACTTCCATTTTCTTCACTTGCAGCAGGTCTGCTTAACCGGTACGTGCTGTTCTGGGCATCCGCATTATTATCTGCTGCTTCTGACTCAGTAAGTCCATGTACAGAATTTGCTTCTTCCGATCTGAAATTTTCCGTGCCTGACTCAGCAAAGCGGTCTTCCCTTGGGATACTTTCTTGTTCTCCCGAATTTCCGTTTGCAGGTGTTCCGCCTGTTGCTTCTCTCATGCGGCTGTCTATATCAGCAGCTTCTTCTTGATTGTTTTCTCTTCCAAAGAATTCATCTGACATTATAATTCACCTTCCCTTATACGTTCCTCTTTCTATAGTGTGTATCATTTACATCCTAATATTTCATTTACTCCACCATTGTAACAGTATTTTGTGTAGAGTTTGTGAAAATTTACATAATTAATTTTGAAGGTATCTTAAGAAATTCTGTTAAATATTAAGAAAATTTTGTATTGTGGAAATTCTTTCAATCATGTATTATAGAATTGTCATTTAAGGACAAAATTAATGTAAAGAATTCAGTAAAGATGCCGTTTGGCAATGGGGTTTTCGATGATAAAAGACAATGAAAAGACACTTAACCGTATACATGTTGTGGCAGACGGATTTCTGCTGGTACTTTCCTATATCCTATCCTATGTTTTACGTTTTTACTCTCCCCTGCGTTATCTTATACACTTTGATCCCAATGCAGGCCGTTATGACCTGATAACTTATTCCGGCATACTCTACCTGCTGGTTCCCGGCTATTTGATAATTTATTACTACTGCGGCCTGTACGGGCTGGGTCCGGTCCGCTTTAAGAGACTGCTCATATGGAATCTGATAAAGGCCAACCTTTTTGGTACCCTTTATTTTACCTTTATACTATACGCTACCAATGAAAACAATTATTCCCGTTATCTTATTTTTATCTTCTTTATAATAAACGTTATTTTTGAGTTGATTTTCCGGCTTGTCGTAAGAAGCATTCAAAGAACTGCCAGAAAGAAAGGCTACAACAGAAAACCCGTACTATTGGTAGGTTACAGCCGTACAGCACAGTCCTACATAGACAGACTTCTTGCCAATCCTCATTGGGGCTATGCGATTGCCGGTATATTAGATGATAATGTTGATATTGATACTGCTTATAAAGGTATAAAAGTCATTGGCTCTATTGAGGACCTGCCTGATTACCTGCAGTCCAATGAATTTGAAGAGATTGGTATTACTCTAAGCATCGATGAGTATTCAAAACTCTCGAGAATAGTGAATTTATGCGAAAAATCCGGAGTACATACCAAGTTCATTCCGGATTATCAGGATCTTTTGCCTACTATTCCCTATACGGAAGATTTGGACGGGCTGCCTGTTATTAATATCCGTAATGTTCCCCTCACTAACTTTGTAAACCGTATGGTCAAAAGAGCCGTTGATATATTTGGTGCAACAGTGGCCCTGATACTCTTTTCTATTCCTATGGCTGTCGTTGCCATTATTATTAAAACCACCTCCAAAGGACCTATTATCTTTAAGCAGGTTCGCATCGGCAAGCACAATAAGGAATTCCAGATGTATAAATTCCGTTCCATGGAAATACAGCAGGCATCAAAAGAAAAGAAAGCATGGACAACCTTTAATGATCCCAGAGTGACAAAGATAGGTAAATTCATCCGCAAAACCAGTATTGATGAACTTCCTCAGATTTTTAACGTATTAAAAGGTGATATGAGTCTTATTGGTCCCAGGCCGGAACGTCCTTTCTTTGTAGAGAAATTCAAGGAAGAAATACCCAGATATATGATTAAGCACCAGGTGCTTCCCGGTATGACCGGCTGGGCACAGGTTAACGGCTATAGAGGAGATACCTCCATCCGCAAAAGAATTGACTGTGATTTGTATTATATTGAGAACTGGAGCCTTAGCCTGGACTTTAAGATATTGTTTTTGACCTTTTTCAGAGGGTTTATTAATAAGAATGCGTATTAAATTTGAAACCCGTAACGGAAATGCAATAATATAGTGTGAAAAAAAGATAATTTTTGCGTTGGAAAGGTCAAAAAACAGTTTTTTCAACTACGTATTCAGGAATATTAAATTGATGCTTTGATATTCCAAAGAGGAGTTAAAATGGCTAATAAAAATAAAAAAAGACGTTTCAAAACAAAAGTTGTACTGATATTTGATTTAATACTTATCCTTCTGGCATTGGGTATCGGATATTATTTTGTAATGGCCTCTAAAATGCAGGTCGATAAATCCGCTGATTCATCCATTGTTACAAACGAACTGGATGACAAGGATATGAAGGGTTACCGAAATATCGCTGTCTTTGGCGTAGATTCCAGGGATAATGCATTAAAGTCAGATACTCATTCCGATACGATTGTTATTGTTAGTATTAACCGAAAGACCAAGGATGTGAAACTGGCGTCTATTTACCGCGATACTTATTCCCTGATTCCTAATGGTGATAACGCATTTAATAAAATTAATGCCGCTTACTTTAAAGGTGGTTATTCTCTTGCACTCAGTACGATTAATACGAACTTTGACCTGGATGTAAAAGACTTTGTTACGGTGAATTTCGATGCCGTATGTAAGGTAATTGATTTACTTGGCGGTATCAGTCTGGATATCACTCCGGAAGAATTAAAGTATGTAAATGGTTATACCAAGGAGTTAAACAAGATAAACGGGACAAATGTAGGAAAATTAAAACATGCCGGTACCCAGGTAGTTAACGGAACTCATGCCACCGCTTATGCCAGAATCCGCTATACCAAAGGCGATGATTTTAAGAGAGCGGAAAGGCAGCGTATTGTAATACAGAAAATCTTCGAAAAAGCAAAAAAAGCAGATATTAAAACTCTTAATTCCATTTTAAATGAGATACTTCCTAAGATTTATACCAACATTGATTCCGTAGAAATGCTGTCTCTTGCTAAGGACATACTATCCTATAATATTACGGACCAGACCGGCTTTCCTTTTGAGAAAAGAGCTTTTACCTATCACAAGGTATCCTATGTATTTCCGGTGGACCTGACTGCAAATGTTACGAACCTCCATCAATTCTTATATGGAACAACGGACTATGCTCCCAGTGATAAGGTCAAGGAAATCAGTGCTAAGCTGAAAGAAATAACGGATAATAATTAGTTTAATATCAAGGAGCCAGGATACTCACTATAGTGAATATCCTGGCTCCCTTCCTTGCTATATTTCTATTAGATTATCTAATTACAACCCTAAAAGTTTTACAATTAGCTTTTTATTTTCCCAGAGCAGTTCGGC
>JAEXGM010000077.1 GCA_023450835.1 Bacillota bacterium
AAAATGCGGGAATTAACCATAAATAATTGAAATATTTCTATAAAAATTGAAAATAAAAAAAGGATTCAGGAAGTTTTAGTGGAATATTAATAATATAAGCATTAATCTGAAAGAAAGGAGAAGTATATGTTCGATGAACTTAATGATATAAAAAATGACAAACCAGATAAACCTCTTGGCATGCGTGAGAAGTTAGAAAGGCGGGAACATGATTTTTTAAGTCCTTATGCCTCTTTTAGTGACAGTTCTTTGGGAAGAGATATTTATGAGGAACCATGTGATATCAGGCCCATTTATCAGAGGGACAGAGACCGTATTCTTCACTCCAAATCTTTTCGCAGATTAAAGCACAAGACCCAGGTGTTTTTGGCACCGGAGGGAGATCATTACCGCACAAGACTTACCCATACCTTGGAAGTATCCCAGAATGCCAGGACTATTGCCAGAGCTTTAAGGCTCAATGAGGATTTGACAGAGGCCATTGCTCTGGGCCATGATTTAGGGCATACTCCTTTTGGCCACGCAGGAGAAAGAGCATTAAATTCCATTTGTCCGGAAGGCTTTGAGCATCATCTGCAAAGCATCCGTGTAGTAGAGCTGCTTGAAAACCACGGGAAAGGGTTAAATCTTACCAGAGAAGTCAGAGACGGCATAGTAAATCATCAGACCAAAGGCGTGCCGATGACTCTGGAAGGAAAGATTGTAAGACTTTCCGATAAGATTGCTTACATTAACCATGATATTGATGATGCCATCAGAGGACATATTATGGAAGAAGAGGATATTCCAAAGGAATACACCGATATATTAGGACACAGTTCCAGAGAACGTTTAAATACTTTGATACATGATATTGTAAGCAGCAGTGAGGATAAGGAAGATATCTTCATGTCCCCTGCTATTGAAACGGCCATGTTTGGCATGAGAAAATACATGTTTTACAGTGTATATACCAATCCCAAAGCAAAAGGAGAAGAACAAAAGGCAGAATCCATGCTGAAGTTTCTTTTTGAATATTACAGTAAGAATCTGGAGCTGTTACCGGAGGAATACCTGAATATGGTAAAGGAAAAAGGACAAAAGGAAGCAAGAGTTGTGTGCGACTACATAGCAGGCATGACAGACCGCTTTGCTGTTGCTAAATTCAAAGAAATTGCTATTCCAAGGTCCTGGAGCGTATATTAATTGCAGTAAACCGATAGGAAGGAAAAGGAGCACCCATGTTTTATCCGGATGAACTGGTAGAAGAAATCAGACAGAAGAACGACATAGTAGACGTAATCAGTTCCTATGTGAAATTACAGCGAAAGGGCAGCAGCCATATGGGCCTTTGCCCCTTTCACAATGAGAAATCCCCTTCCTTTAGCGTAAGTGCCTCAAAGCAGATGTACCATTGCTTTGGCTGCGGCGTGGGAGGTAATGTATTTACCTTCCTGATGGAATATGAGAATTATTCCTTTGTAGAAGCTCTAAAGCATCTGGCGGGAAGAGCAGGGGTTACACTGCCGGAAGCAGAAATCAGTGAAGAAGCGAAGCGTCAGGCCGGTATCAAGGCAAGACTTTTAGAGATTAATAAAGAGGCGGCAAAATATTACTATTTCCAATTGAAGTCGGCAAGAGGACAAGCTGCCTTGGAGTATCTTACCAGGCGCCAGCTTTCGGAGGAAACCATTAAGAAATTCGGGCTTGGGTACTCCAATCAGACCGGAGACGATATTTACCGTTATTTAAAACATCTGGGCTATGAGGATGATATCTTAAGAGAATCCGGACTAATTAGCTTTGATGAAAAGCATAGAGTATATGATAAGTTTTGGAACCGTGTTATGTTTCCGATTATGGATGCCAACAACCGGGTTATCGGTTTTGGTGGAAGAGTAATGGGCGATGGGCTGCCTAAATACTTAAATTCTCCGGAAACAAAGCTCTTTGATAAGAGCAGGAACCTCTACGGTCTTAACTTTGCCAGGACTTCCAGAAAACCGAACTTTCTTATCTGTGAGGGCTATATGGATGTTATTGCGCTTCACCAGGCGGGTTTTACCAATGCGGTAGCCTCTCTCGGAACAGCTTTTACCGGGCTGCAGGCCAATCTGATAAAGCGTTATACCACAGAGGTGCTTTTAACCTATGACAGCGATGAAGCAGGTACAAAAGCCGCCCTTCGTGCAATCCCTATCCTAAAGGAAGCGGGACTTACGGTTAAAGTCATTAACATGAAGCCCTATAAGGACCCGGATGAATTCATCAAAGCCCTGGGAGCAGAGGAGTTTCAGAAGAGAATTGACGGGGCTAAGAATTCCTTCCTCTTTGAGGTGGAAGTTATGGAAAATGATTACGACATGAATGATCCGGAGCAAAAAACAAAGTTTTTTAATGAAATTGCAAAGAAAATGCTGCAATTTACAGAGGAAATAGAGAGAAATATTTATATCGAAGCAGTATCTAAAAAATATGAAACCGGTTTTGACAATTTGAGAAAGTTAGTAAACAGTTATGGAGCAAGACTTGGGACGGGGGATAGCTACAGACCGAAGGAATATACAGGAAGAGGGAAGGACAAAGAACCGTCCGGCAAGAATTCACCCGCTCACGGAATGCGGCAGTCTCAAAGGATACTTCTAACCTGGTTAATTGAAGATTTAAGGCTCTTTGAAAAGATAAAGGGGATTATTTCACCGGCTGATTTTACGGAGGCTTTATATAAGCAGGCAGCAGAGCTCTTATTTGAGCAATACAACAAGGAAGGAAAGGTAACGCCTGCCAAGATTTTAAATCACTTTGAAAGTAAGGAAGAGCAAAAGGAAGCTGCGGCTTTGTTTAGTTTGGAGCTTAGCAATGAGATGAGTGCCAAGGAAAAGGAAAAGGCTTTAAATGAGACTGTTATGAGAATTAAGAAGAACAGTCTGGATATACAAAGCAAAGAAGCTATTGAAAAGAATGATGCTCAGAACCTGCAGGTTATCATCAAAGCACAGATGGATTTACAGAAATTGCATATTTCCCTTACCGATGGTTAAAATACTATTAAGATTTTATGCATCAGGTTTGCTTATATGGTGCATAAACAGACTTGGCTTCGTGTGAAGATAAAAGGAAAGTTTCCACGCACAAATATGCGCCGGCCGCCATATTTACGGCACGCTGGCCGCGTATGCTTCGTGTGAGATATCCGGATATTTCACACATTACTGCAAAACAGGAGGATGGATAAATAATGGATGAGAATATGGTTAAATTCACGGAAAAGTTAAAAGAGCTTCTGGTATTTGCTAAAAAGAAAAAAAACGTTCTGGAATTTCAGGAAATTAATGATTTTTTTGCGGATTTTGAACTGGACTCCGTTATGATTGAAAGAATCTATGAATTCCTGGAATTAAATAATGTGGATGTTCTCCGCATCACAGAAGAAGAGGATATTCTTCTGGAGGATGAGGAGGACTTGGAAGAAATCGATTTTTCCATACCGGAAGGCATCGCTATAGATGATCCGGTAAGAATGTATTTGAAAGAAATCGGAAAGGTTCCGCTGCTTAGTGCCGATGAAGAGATTGAGCTTGCCAGAAGAATGAAGGTTGGAGATACAGAAGCTAAAAAGAGGCTTGCAGAGGCCAACTTAAGGCTGGTAGTAAGCATTGCAAAGCGTTATGTAGGCAGAGGTATGATGTTCCTTGACCTGATTCAGGAAGGAAATCTCGGGCTTATTAAAGCAGTGGAGAAGTTCGATTATACGAAAGGCTTTAAGTTCAGTACCTATGCCACCTGGTGGATAAGACAAGCTATCACCAGAGCCATAGCAGACCAGGCGAGAACTATCCGAATTCCTGTTCATATGGTGGAGACTATTAATAAGCTTATCCGTGTCCAGAGACAGTTGCTCCAGGAACTTGGGAGAGAACCAACGCCGGAAGAGATATCAGAGGAAATGAATGTACCGGTTGAACGTGTGAGGGAAATTCAGAAGATATCCCAGGAACCGGTTTCTTTAGAGACGCCGATTGGTGAGGAAGAAGACAGCCATCTGGGAGATTTCATTCAGGATGACAATGTGCCGGTACCTGCCGACGCAGCAGCTTTTACCTTGCTCAAAGAGCAGCTCTTGGATGTACTTGGAACTTTAACGGACAGGGAGCAGAAGGTGTTAAGACTTCGCTTCGGGCTGGATGACGGAAGGGCAAGGACCTTGGAAGAAGTAGGTAAGGAGTTTAATGTTACCAGAGAGAGAATCCGTCAGATAGAGGCTAAAGCTCTGAGAAAATTAAGGCACCCAAGCCGCAGCCGTAAATTAAAAGACTACTTGGAATGATGAGGACATGTTTGTAAATGCAATTATCAAATAGACTAAAGACTGTAGCAGATACTGTTACAAAGGGTAACAGGGTTGCAGATGTAGGATGCGACCATGCCTACATAGCCATATATCTGGCGGAGAACGACATAGCACCGGGTGTAATTGCCATGGATGTAAACAAAGGACCTTTAAGCAAAGCAAAGGAAAATATCCGGCTTTGGGGACTTGCTGAGAGGATAGAGACCAGACTTTCTGACGGGCTTTCTAAGCTTAATCCTGGTGAAGCGGATTCTATTGTAATTGCCGGTATGGGTGGAAGCCTGATGGTCAGGATATTAAGAGAGGGAGAGCAATCTCTTGAAGGAGTAAGGGAACTGGTGCTGCAGCCGCAGTCTGAGATTTTTCTTTTGCGCCGCTATCTTCATGAAAAAGAGTATACAATACAGTCGGAAAAAATGGTCAAAGAAGATGAGAAATTCTATGTGATTATAAAGGCTGTAAAGACGGAAGAAACGGAAATATATGATGAGGATTTATATTATCTCTATGGAAAGTTCCTCTTAGAGAGTGAAGAGCCTGTCGTAAAGGAATATCTGGAAAGAGAAAAGCGTTTGAAGCTTCAGGTAAAAGAAGCATTATCACAACCTGCGACAACAGGAAGCGTGAAAAGATTGGAAGAAATAGAGGAGGAGCTTTCTGGTGTGGAGAAAGCCCTGAGTTATTTCAAAAAATAAAGTGTTTTATCTGAGAAAAGAGAATATAATGTTTAACAAAGAATATCCATCTGATTATTCGGGTTATCGAATAGTCAGGTGGAGCTTTGAGTATAGGGCAGGAAAGAGGTTAAAATGGAAGAAATCGTAAAGGTTGAAATAGATGGTGTTATAAAAGAATATCCCATAGGGAAAAGTTTTCTTGAAATCAGCCGTGAATATACACCGAAAGACGGTGGGGATTTTATCCTGGCACTGGTAAATAATAAGCTTAGGGAACTTACCAAGAAAGTGGAGAAGGATTGCAGGATACGCTTTGTCACCACCTCGGAGGATGCCGGGCATAAAACTTACACCAGAGGTATGATTCTGGTATTTATGAAAGCAATTTACAGTATCGTCGGAAGAGAAAACATTACAAAAGTATCCGTTGATTATTCATTGAAAGAAGGTATCTACTGCCAGCCGAATATGAAGGTGCCGGTAACAAAGGAACTGACAGACAGGATTCGAGCAAAGATGCAGGAATATGTGTCAAAAGACCTTCCTTTTGTTAAGAAAACCATTGGCACCGATGATGCTATCGAGCTATTTAAATCCTATGGCATGTACGATAAAGAGAAACTTTTTCGTTACCGCCGTGTTTCCAAGACAAATATATATAATCTGGAAGGCTTCGAAGATTACTACTATGGCTACATGCCGCCAAGTACCGGCATGCTGACATGGTTTGATGTAATACCCCAGGAAGAGGGAATCGTACTGCTCCTGCCGGATGGAAAAACACCAAAGGAAATAAAGCCCTTTGAAGTGCCGCAGAAGTTATACCATACCTTAAAGGAATCCAATATATGGGCGGAGACCATGGAAATTGATACGGTAGGAGCTTTGAATGAAGCCATTGTAGCAGGTAAGATGAATGAGCTGATTCTGACCCAGGAGATGTTCCAGGAGATGAAAATCGGTGAAATTGCAGCCATGATTAAGGAATCCGGAAAGAAGCTGGTCATGATTGCAGGTCCCTCTTCTTCGGGAAAGACTACTTTTTCCCACCGGTTATCCATTCAGCTTAAGACCCACGGCCTAACTCCGCATCCCATCGGAGTAGATAATTATTTTGTTGAGAGAGATCTGACCCCCTTGGATGAGTATGGAAAACCCAACTTTGAAGCATTGGAATCCATAGATACAGAAACCTTTAACAGAGATATGACCGCCCTGTTAGACGGAAAGACAGTTGAAATTCCGGTATTTAACTTTGTGACTGGACACCGTGAATACAAGGGGGATTTCCTGACCCTTGGGGCCAACGACATTCTGGTAATCGAAGGAATCCATGGTTTAAATGATAAACTTTCTTATAGCTTGCCAAAGGAAAGCAAGTTTAAGATCTATATCAGCGCTCTTACAGCTCTTAATATTGATGAACATAATCGCATACCGACCACGGACCTAAGGCTTTTAAGGAGACTTGTGCGGGATGCCAGAACCAGAGGCGCGGACGGAGCCAAAACCATCGGTATGTGGCCTTCTGTCAGAAGAGGGGAAGAGGAGAACATATTTCCTTACCAGGAAGAGGCGGATGTTATGTTTAATTCTGCCCTGATTTATGAACTTTCCATCCTGAAATCCTATGCAGAGCCGGTATTATTTAGCGTCAGACGTGATTGTGAGGAATATATAGAAGCCAAGAGAATGTTAAAATTCCTGGATTATTTCCTGGGTGTAAACAGTGATGTAGTGCCAAAACATTCAATTTTAAAAGAATTTATCGGCGGGAGCTGTTTTAATGTGTAGGAAAATCTCTTTTAACTTGTGTTAGCTCTTTACATTGTCTGCCTTTCATGTTAGAATAACAATTCGTGAGTAGCACAGATGGTCGCGCCTATAAGCTGCCGAAAGGCCATAGGTGAGGAAAGTCCGAGCTTCATAGGGCAGAGTGCCGGATAACGTCCGGTGGAGGCGACTCTAAGGATAGTGCAATAGAAATATACCGCCAGGATTCTGGTAAGGGTGGAATGGTGGGGTAAGAGCCCACCGCCTGGATGGTAACATTCAGGGCATATGTAAACCCCACTCGAAGCAAGACCGAATATTAAAGCCATACGGCGGCCCGTCGTGCTTTAGGGTAGGTCGCGGTTGATAAAGATGGGATTGTTACTGATGAGCTTATAAAGAAAAAATATAGCTTTTAATTATTATAATACAATTTGGCGTCGTCTGGCTGAGCCTTGAAGCGCAGCGTTATGAACAGGCGAGGGGAAAGCAGCCGAATGTATTATAACAATTAAAAGCTAACTGAATAATGGTGATAAGCTCATGAGTAACAATCCCATCTTTTAAACGAGCCACATGGTAACATGGGGCAAAGATAGATGACCATTTGATACAGAACTCGGCTTATAGTGCTGCTCATTTAGCTGGTGTAGAATAGTATAACTATTTTACACCAGCTTATTTTACATTTAAGAAAAAAGTAAAGACTTTATGGTAACAATTATGATAGAGTGAAGGTATGAAAACATCTTTAGTGGAAAGGAATAATAAGATGGAGCAGACAAGTATATTAGTGGTAGACGATGACAGAGAAATTGCCGAACTGGTGGAAATACATCTAATCGGAGACGGTTATCAGGTCTTTAAAGCTTTTAGTGCAAAGGAAGGCTTTGAGATTTTAAAGAGGGAAGATATAAAACTTATTATATTAGATATTATGATGCCTGGTACGGATGGGCTTAGTATGTGCAAGACCATAAGGGAAACCAGTACGATTCCTATTATTATGCTAAGCGCTAAATCAGCGGACCTGGACAAGATAATAGGCCTTGGTACCGGTGCCGATGATTATGTCATAAAGCCCTTCAATCCCCTTGAACTGACCGCCAGGGTAAAATCCCAGCTCAGAAGGTTCACAAAGTTTAATCCCAGCTCCCATGAGGACAGGCCGGACAAGGAAATAGCGGTAAACCATCTGATAATAAATAAAGAAGACCACCGGGTTATAGCCTATGACAGAGAAGTGAAATTAACACCCATTGAGTTTGATATCCTGTACCTCCTTGCCAGCAATACCGGCAGGGTCTTCTCTACGGATGAGATTTTTGAGCGGGTCTGGAATGAGAAAATGTATGAGGCTAATAACACAGTAATGGTGCATATAAGAAGATTGCGGGAAAAGATTGAGATGGATTCCAGAAATGCACAGATTATAAAAACAGTATGGGGAGTCGGATATAAAATTGAAAAATAGTATATTTAAAAGTTTTCGTTTTGAAATAGTCCTATACAGCCTGCTTAGCCTTATATATGCGCTGCTTACGGAAGCTGTGATAGCTTTTGGAATATATATAATCTATCATGTAATAAATGGCAGTTCGGAGAAGATTCCCTTACAGGTACCTCAAGCCGGTAATAATCTGGCGCAGAATAACAACCTGCTAAACCGGTTTTCGGAAAATGGAAATTCACTTTCATATGGAAGTGCTCATCTGCCAAGGCTGGAAGGCGGACCAACCAGAGGAATGATAGTAATGGCGACCATGATAGCTTTAATACTTGGTATCGTGTTATTTATGCTGTACTTTCTTCTGCTCTCCAGAAAATTTGCTATTTATATAGAAAGAATAGCCAGCGGTATAACTGCCATCTCCTCCGGTAACTTAAATACCAGGATTACTATTCACAATGATGATGAATTCGCCTTGATTGCAGATAAGATTAACCAGATGTGCGGGGATATTAAACGAATCATAGAGAATGAGAGAAAGAGCGAGAACACGAAGAATCAGCTGATTACCAGTGTGGCTCATGACCTAAGGACCCCCTTGACCTCTATCATCGGCTACCTTGACCTGGTGCAGGGAGAGAACAAAATTACCCCCGAAGTAAAAAAGCATTATGTAGAGATTGCCTATACCAAATCCAAGAGATTGGAAAAGCTGATAGAAGATTTATTTGCCTACACCAAATTTAGCTCCGGTGAAGTAGCCCTGGAATGCAGTGATATTGATATGGTGAAATTTATGGAACAGCTTGCAGAAGAATTCTATCCAAGCTTTCAGGAGAATGGACTTCAATATGAATTTGCTACCAATACACCATCTGCCTTAGCTTATGGTGACGGCAATCTTCTGGCGAGAGCTTTTGCCAACCTTATCGATAATGCTATCAAATACGGCAGGGACGGGAAAAGCGTACAGATAGATATTCATTCCGATATAACAACCATTACCATATCGGTTACTAATTATGGAAAACTGATACCGGAGAAGGACCTGGAGGCTATATTTGAAAGGTTTTACCGCCTGGAGGAGTCCCGTTCCAGTGAAACCGGAGGTACCGGTCTGGGCCTGGCTATTGTGAAAAATATCATTGAAATGCACGGCGGAAGTATCAAGGCAAGCAGTGATCATAATGGAACAGTATTTTCGGTTCAGCTGCCAAGGCGGGAAGAACTAAGTGTGCACCACATGGAGGATAGCGTGAATTATTGAAAAAAGCTAAAAAGCAATTTCCACTTTTGATTGGAACACGCTGCAGACTGTTTGCAGTCTGCTGGGCGCGAATGGAGTCAGTATGAAGAAAATAACCGTTCTTTTATCAATGCTTGTGCTTTGCATGGCATTTAATTGGATATTTCCTGTTAATGTACAGGCTGAAAATGATAAGCAGGGCAATTTACTTACGGACAAAGAGAATGACCTTACACTTCAAGTGAATTACGGATATGACAATACGGTAAAGTATGGCAGATACACAGAAGTAACAGGAATCATACAAAATAACGGGAAAAAGGAATTTACAGGGACTTTTCAGTGCCTGATACCTAAGTCAAAGGATAATACCATTTATAAGGAAAGTTTTCATGTGAAAGCCGGAGAAAGCAAGACGGTTTCCCTTGTTATGCCGATTATTGATGATACGGGATTTCTTCAGGTGAAATTGTTAAACCGGAATCAGAAAGAAGTACTGGAGCATAAGTTTCAGCTGACCTTTGGCAATTATGACAAATCGGTTTATGCCGGTGTATTGACTGATAATCAAGAGGAATTGGCCTATCTTGGCAATCTGAATCTCAGACCCATTTATCTTACGGCGGATACTCTTACTGATAATTTTCTTGGTCTGGATTTACTGGATGTACTTATTATAAACAATTTTGATACGGCAAAGCTTAAGAAAGAGCAGATAGAAGCAATCAAGGAATGGGTCTATCTGGGCGGGACACTGGTACTTACGGCCGGAAATTACGACGCCGGTACAAAGGCCGCCTTTGGAGAGGATTTCGGCGTATCCATCGGTGAAAGAGAAGAAAATGAAAATATAAGCTTCCTGACAGAAGGCAGTGACTTAAAGATACTGAAGCAATATATTTACGATTATCAGAAGGCAAAAAAGAATTTTTATCAGGAGCTTTCTGAGAAAGACCAGAAAATACTGTCGAGTGGAAATATTACCAGTTTTACATCCAATACAGGAAAGGTCTATGGCTCGTATACCGCCAAGGAATGGTCCGATGAAGAGATAGAAGCTTTAAAGACGGAGGCTATAACTAAGAAGGTATCGGATATTACACTGGAGAATGGTATCAGTCTGGTAAAAGAGAACCAGAAGGAGCTCATGCTCTGTGCGAAAGAAGGAAACGGCAAAGTTGAGCTGATTGCATTCGATATCGGATTAAAAAAGGAGCAAAAAGCAATAGCTCTTTCCTTTATCAGGCAGATGGCGGATAATATCAGCGAGGGAAAGAAAAACCAGCTGAACAATGAATACTACGGCTGGTATTTATCGGATGGGCTGTTAGGCAATATAGCCTCCAAAGAAGCCAAGAAGATGCCTGCCACCTATAAATATGTCATTATTATTGCAGCATATCTATTAGCCTCCGGCCCGATTACTTATTTGTGGCTGAAGAAGAAGAAAAAACAGGGCTACGGACTGCTGACAGTAACGGTACTCTCGGCACTGTTTACGATAATTATCCTCCTTGCGGGAATGGACACAAGGATTACAAGACCCTATGCAGAGTATTTGCGGATAAAAGACTATACCAGGACCGGAATGGACAGGGTGGATTTATCTCTTACCATGCCAAGTAATTACGATTATACTTTAAATCTTACGAAGAGTTTTCCACTTGTAGAAATGAGTGATGCTAATCCGTACACAAAAGATATAGCAGCTGCCCATAGTTACACGAATTATAATAATTCCAATAAAGCAATAGAGTATGGCAGTTCCGCTGTAACCTTGCAAGTAAGAGATAATACAGCCTTCTCCCCTGTCTACTTTCAGGGCAATTTTAAGACAGAGAAGCAGGCGGGAAGTTTTACAGGCCATCTAAGTCATACGGGAAATGGTATAAGCGGAACGATACTGAATGGCTTTAACTTTGATATTACCCATGCAATTTTGCTTTGTGATGAACATCTTATAGATAT
>JAEXGM010000130.1 GCA_023450835.1 Bacillota bacterium
ATCCAAATATTTAAATCCGTAAAGATTTCCACGACGCTCCCTTTATCTGTAAAAGGCGGTTCCTGTAATACTGATAAATCCTTCATAATACCATTATGTACAATATATTCAACAATCTGGTTCACAAAATAAATCTGTCTGTTATCCAAATTAGCACCTTCCAAAAATTCAGAGAATGCTTCTTTTGCGGCATTCATATCCAATCCCACTATTTCACGAATGAATTCACCCAGTGGTTTTTGTCCATATTCTTCTTCGTAATCTTCTTTTGTTCCGACTTCACTCCAAAGAATTTTTTCTAAAGATGCAACATCATCACTTGTTAAAGGCTTATTGGTTCTTAATTTAGCAATCACAATATTATTCTGATGCTGACGTACATAATATTCCGCTTTTGCTTTATAATTTTTCAATTCATCATTTTCCAGTTCAGATTCCTTCCATTCCGTTGACAAAATATCATCGTCAAAATTTGTGTCATAACGAAATACTGTTTTGGGAATATATTTCATTAGATTACGAAGATTCTCACGGATATATTCAAATTCATTAATTCCGGCATTATCAATATAATCCGTATGAAGTACCTTATTAATCAGCCCCGCCTGCATCTGAATTTCCGGAATATTTGCTACACTTGCTATAGCACTGACACGCCTGAATAAATCACTGCGGGCGCGAGTATATTTCTTTCCAATCAGGCAGGCAAGCTCAATTCCATATACAAGAGCATCAAAACGCACAGCACTTGCATCATCTCCATCCGGTAGTATAAGCGGTGCCAATTCCTCTCTTACAACCAAAGTATCTTCATAAGTTAGTGTATTATAATTGTCTTTATCGGAATACATATCCACATATTTAATGTGCTGTCCGACTGCAAAATTCTTTCTATTGAGTTCCTGTACCTTTTCAGTCAATATATCTACTAAAGCTCTTCGATATGCCACCCAGCGCTCAACCTGATAGTTTATATCCTGCAGTTTATATACAATCTGAAATTCCAGGTTAAAAATCGCTCCTTGTAATGCAAGCATATTTGCAGTTGGCTTTCCATCACTCATACGAAAGAATTCGAAATTTCCGCAAAAATCAAATATATAAAATTTTTGTTTGTCCTCTCCATCCAGCAATCCCGAACATAAGCGAGTTCCACGGCCAATCATCTGCCAGAACTTTGCTTTACTCATCACCTTTTTGAAGAATACAAGATTTAAAACTTCCGGCACGTCAATACCTGTATCTAACATATCTACAGATATTGCTATCTGCGGCAATTTGTTGGGGGCTGAGAATTCATCGATTGCACTTTGAACATAAGTCATATAATTATCAATGACCTTTGCATAATCCAACAGGTGAGGGTACTCCTTATTAAATACACTCAGTATTTTCTCTGCATGGATGTGATTCTTAGCAAAAATGATTGTTTTACCAAGAGTTTCTCCATAATTAATCTTAATGCCATCTGCCATAAGAATATGAAGCACCTGTTTAATTGTGTCCTCGTTGAAAATCCATGTATTAAGTGCTGATGAATTAATGCTTTCTGGTACTTCTCCATCCTCATTTTGAAAGGTATCCTCATAAATCTTTTTATCCTCTTCTGATAAATCGTTATAGACAATACCCTGTTCTATAAATTTTAACTTCGTTTCCACTGACAGATAGTCTGCCAGATATCCATCCTTTACCGCCTGAGCCAATTCATATCCATAAGTTGGAACTCCATTTTCCAGCTCGAATATTTGATAGGTGTTTTTATCAATTTCATCCTTGGGAGTGGCCGTGAGCCCTACCAACGGTGCATCAAAATATATAAAAATATCTTTGTATTTGTTATAAATAGAACGATGTGCCTCGTCACAAATCACAAGATCAAAATGTCCACAAGTATAAAGCTTCCCCTCTTCATCCTTTACTGAATCAATGCAATTCATCATCGTCTGATAAGTAGAAAATACACAATGTGCATTATAATTATCTTTGTCCTCACATAAATTTGTCGCTGACAAATCCGGAAGAAGGTTTACAAAATTACGTTTTGCCTGTGTTACTAAAGAATTTCGATCCGCAAGAAAAAGGATATTCTTCACCCATCCTGCTGCCAGTAATACATCACACAAAGCAATCACGGTCCTTGTTTTACCGGAACCTGTAGCCATAACCAAAAGAGCCTTTCTCCGGTTCCTTCTGTCAAAGCTGTCACAGGTAGCCTTAATTGCAGCCTCCTGATAATAACGCCCTGCAATATTTTTATTTACATTTATATTTTTTATGCTTGTCCGCATGGTCTGAAGATTGAACAGTTTCTCCAAATCTCGTTTGGAATATATGACAGCTACTTTTCGCTCCGGGTATTTATTATCAATGATATGTGTCTCAAAACCATTTGTTAAAAATACAACGGGACGTCTTTTGTGTTGCTTTTCCAATATATCCGCATATAATTTGGCCTGCTGCCTTCCTTTGGTAACATCTATGCAAGTACATTTTGCTTCCACTACAGCCATTGGTCTGTGGGAATTATCATATAAAACATAATCTGCAAATCCCACTCCTGACTTATTCGGCATACCAGTCAGCTCAACTTCATTCATCCAGTCTCTTCCTTCTACCCAGCCAGCGTCAATTAGCATGGAATCTATATAAATTTTTCGAGTTCCATACTCTGACAAATCAAGAGGCTTTGGTACATACGTTTGCTGTTGCTCCTCTCTTCTGGCTGTCAACTGCTCCTTTAAGGATTTATTTTCAGCTATCAATGCCTTCAAATCCACTTCTGGTATATCCAGATCTGCCGTGACAGCAGTTACATTTTGCTCAAACAGCAAAGGATTAAATTTTCCTTCTTCGTAATCGTCGGCATAGCAATATGCTACAAAATCGAGAAAAATATAGAGATTCTGCAAGCACAGAATTGCCTGCTCCAAGGTAGCCTTTTTACCTGTGTGAGCTGCGTTATTTCCCATACGTCGTATAAAATCAAGCCGTTTCCAAAGGTCAGCATCTACAATCCCACGAAATTCCTCCGTACTCATCAGACTGACCAACGTATCCTGATATGGCATCACAAGGGATTTATCAACGGAATACATCCATTTTATTGAAAACTCCATCGCCCTGCGGCAGTTAATAATACTGGACTCTGCATCAATGTGTATAATTTTCTCTGCTGTAATAGCAACCTCTGAAAAACTGTCAAACTGCGGATCTTTTTTCAAATAATCAAAGTTGGTCATTCTATAGCCTCCTTATCTGATGTATGGGGATTGTAACGTTTTAAAGATGTTATATTTAATATATGATTTATAAAATAACTTTGCT
>JAEXGM010000143.1 GCA_023450835.1 Bacillota bacterium
AGGCAATATCGTACTAGTTTTGAAAAAGATAACTTCTATTTTTGTACTTTTCTTAATGTTATCATTAATTACATAATCACCATACGAGGGATTGCTTCATTGCGGTTTTCTGTTCCCGGACTATTATGAAGCAGCCCCAGAAAGAGGTTATCATGAGAATTTTATTTATTGATATCGATACCCTCCGCCCGGACCATATGAGCTGTTACGGATATCCCCGCAAGACAACTCCCAATCTGGACCGAATTGCGGCAGAGGGAATCCGCTTCAACAGTTATTACACTTCGGATGCTCCCTGCCTTCCCTCCAGAGCCAGTCTGGTAAGCGGAATGTTCGGTATTCGAAACGGCGCGGTAGGCCACGGGGGAACCGCCGCAGACAGACGGCTTCAGGGACCGGAAAGGGATTTCATTGCATCCTATGACCGTGAGAATCTGCACAACATTTTCCGAAGTGCAGGAATGCATACGGCTTCTATCAGCACTTTTGCAGAGCGGCATTCTTCCTGGTGGTTCCATGCAGGCTTTAACGAAATCTACGATGTCGGTAAAAGGGGCGATGAAAGCGGAGAAGAAGTGCTTCCGGTAGCCCTGGACTGGATTGAACGAAATGGAAGTGCGGATAATTGGTTTTTACATCTACATCTATGGGATCCGCATACTCCTTACCGTACTCCGCTCGATTTTCCCAATCCTTTTAAGGAAGAACCCTTAAACAGCTGGATTACGGAGGAAATTTTTCAAAAACATTTGCAGCATGTAGGTCCCCATTCTATCAATGAGCTTGGTATGTACAGCGACTATGAATCCCCTAAGCATCCAAAACAGCTTGGAAAAGCAACAAACATGGGAGAATTGAAGAAGGTCTTTGATGAATATGACTGCGGTATTTACTATGCGGATTATATTATAGGACAGGTTTTCGGCGCTTTAGAAGCAAAAGGGGTCTATGACGATATGGCCGTGATTCTAACCTCTGACCATGGAGAGACAATGGGTGAATTCGGTATTTATTCTGAACACGGTACTGCAGACCAGGCGACCTGCCGAATCCCGTTTCTGGTAAAATGGCCGGGAGCGCAAAAAGGACATGTGGACTCAGGTCTTCACTACAGTCTGGACCTGCTCCCTACCATGGCAGACCTCTTAGGTACTCCCAAATATTCAAATTGGGACGGTGAAAGCTTCTCTTCTGTCGTTACGGAAGGCTCCAATGTCTGCCGGGACAGTTTGGTAATTTCACAGATGTCTCATGTCTGCCAGCGTTCCGCGCGTTTCGGGGATTGGCTGTACATCAGGACCTACCATGACGGATACCATTTATTTGATTATGAAATGCTTTTTAACCTCAAGGAAGATCCCTATGAACAGTTTGACCTTAAAGAAGAGTTCCCTGAACTTTGCGACAAAGGTGCCAGCATTATTCTTGACTGGCATGACAGGGCAATGCTGAAATCAGGAGCAGAAATTGACCCCTTATGGACTGTAATGAAAGAAAATGGCCCCTACCACACCTGGAATGCCCTGGATAACTATATAGAGCGTCTTAACATTACAGGCAGAGAAGAAGGTGCCAAAAAATTAACGGACCGTTATAAAATTAAAAAAGGCATGTGGTGGTAATCACTATTGTAAGGTTTTTTTGAAATTTACGGGAGAAATACCTCTCTTATCCCGAAAGACTCTGGAGAAATAATTATAATCATCAAAACCGGTCAAAAAACATACCTCATTTACCGGCACTCCATTACTGATAAGCACTGCAGCTCTCTCGCAGCGTATTTCATTCCTGTAATCCAGTACGGTAAATCCGGTATGTTTTTTAAATATCCGGCACATATAAGACTCTGATAATCCCACTTCCTCTGCAATCTGTTTGAGGGTCAGCCTTTCCTTAAAATGAGCAGAAACATAAAAAAGTATCTTCTTAACCAGCTCAAGGGTAATAGCTGATGAAGCAGTTATTGCTTTCTCTCCATCTGTCAGCATAAAACTTCGCAATAAATAAGATAACATATGGTACAGTGTTCCATATATCTGAAGGTCATACCCCTCATCCTGTTTAAAATACTCCTGTATGATTTCCTGAAAATAACTCCCCAGTACCAGGTCCTTCCCCAGAAAAGTCGGAATATTCCTCAAATACACAGAAGCCGGTGAAAAAAAAGAATTTTTCACCGCCTTCTCCAAATCTATCTGTATAATATAATGCTCTGTATTATCCAGGAATCTTGCTCCCCTGTGAGGCTCGCACCAATTGATACAGCCGATTTCCCCTTCTTTCAGCCAGCCCTGACTTCCATTACAGAGAATAAACACGCCACCGGAGATAACATAATAAAACTCCAGTTGTTCGTGCCAGTGAAGCACACATCCCTTGTAGCTTTCATTGGTATAATTATGAAGGACTTTTATCGGCAATTTATCATTTGACATTTTAACCAATTCATATGACAGTTGTTCCATTATTTCCTCTGTTCCAAGAAAACTTCTTTTCTTCTAATCTTCCCACTTTGGCCTGTTAGGATCAATTACCTTACTTAAATCAAATAAATCCTCTAACCTTTCAGGGAATTTCAGCATGGCTTCTCCATCCATAGGCCTTCTTGTCATTCTCACATAGTCACTCTTTATCTGCATCCAAGGTGCCTTATATACGCCGCAGAAATAATCAAAGCCTGACTTTTTCAGATATTCAAACTTCTTACTGCTGTAATGCCCCATAGTAGTCTCAATATCTATACCAAAGGGAAAGATGTAGATATCCGTAGGACCAATCAGGCTGCCCACCTCTTTCTCCCAACGGTCGGTATCCTTTACGGTAAAGGCATAAGTGGCTTTGCCCATATCTCTGTGCCCATAACTGTGTGAGGCAAATTCCCAGCCTTTTTCTTTCATTACTTTTACAATCTTTTTAACTGTTTGCTGATCCTCTTTATAGGTAGGAGAGCTTGCATCATTGGTTCGGTAGCCCAGCGCGCCTTCGTAGCCGGTTAAAGCAAGGATTCCCTTTGCTCCTTTATAGGAGAAATCCGGGTGTTCCTTTACAAACTTCTCTAAAAGAGGGACCATATCATAGTCACCGACACTTACCGTACCGTCATCCATTACCATCTCGGTAGTAGGGTTGTTATCCTTATCCAAAACAATTCTTCTTGCAAAACCGTCTCCCGTCATATATTCATAATAATTGACATCATCCTGGGATATGACAAGGGGTTTCTTATCCGGCGGCAGCATAATATCCCCCGGCTCAAAGCTCTCACTGCCATCCGCATTCTTTACCTTCTTCGCCACATCGTGAATCTGCACCAGTACATATCCCTGGTCATAAAGCTGTGTAAGCATAGCATTGAATTCCGGTATGGTGGTCATATAATAATTATAGCCTTTCTGCTTATAATCACCGTCGAAGGCTTTACTGTCATCGGCTACTAATATATGAAAGAATATATGGTTTATCTGGTCGGCAGAATCATAGGCTCCAAAGCGTTTCAAGGTACTTTTCTTCTCTTCATAACCGCTTAGGGCATCGTTTAATACCTTGACCTGTGTGTAATTCTCAAATCCCTTTACCAGAGAAATCGCTTTATCGTAATCATATTGAATCGCATAGGCATCTGCTTGTTTTAGAAGTTCTGCCGCTTCTTTTTCCCTCTTTTCCTCCTCTGTCAATTCAGTAGGAGTAGGGGTGGAAGTGGCGGAAACATTGGTATTGTTACCGGAAGAATTCTTGCCACCGGATGCATTTTGCTCCTGTTTTACAGTATTCCCATCCTTTTTATGAACAAAGTCTTTCATAAAGATAAAATACCCCGCAACAACGGCACATATTAATACAGCTTCCACTGCTAATAAAATCAGCTTACTGTATTTTTTCTTTGGTTTTTGGTTGAAATATGAGCCTCTTTGCTCCTTCATCTTATGACTTCCTTTCTGGAATATGATTTTCCTTTAAGACAATGGTAATATTAAAACTCTTTATAGTTAGTATCCGCATTTATGTATTAGTTATAATAGATATTTTTTCCTGCGTTTTTACATTTTATCTTATTATAACATAGTATAGTTTAGAAATGTTTAAGCTTTTATTACATTAATATGATGTTTTTCTCACATTTTTCTATAAATTATTACAAATTTAAGAATAAATGGTATATAATTACATCTGCTCTTAGGATATACCATGTATCTAAGAAAAGAGATATGACACCCGAATAATAATCTCCAGGTATAATATCTCTCTTCTTAGATTAATCCTATCATCAACAGTTTTTGCTGTCTGTTTTCCCGCTCCATAAGAATACGATTACTTACTGCTTAAGTATTTTTCGATATTCTCCATCGCTACTTCTTCGTCTGCTCCTTCAGCAATAACGGTAACTTCTTCCCCCGCAGCAAGTCCAAGACTCATCATCCCCATGATGCTCTTAGCGTTTACCTTTTTCTCCTCGCATTCAACATAGATACTGCTTTCATATTGACTGGCAACCTGTACAAGTAATGCAACCGGTCTTGCCTCCAACCCTGTTGGAATGTTAATCAATATTTTCTTTGTTACCATAATCTACTTCCTCCTTTTGTTCCCTTAAGTTATCAGCTAATATACTAAGTTTCCTCAATCTATGGTTTACACCTGATTTACCTATAGGCGGATTAAGCAATGCACCTAATTCCTTTAAAGAACTTTCCGGGTATTCTAACCGGAGTTCTGCAATTTCCTCCAGCCCTTCTGCCAGTTCAGAAAGTCCCACAGTATCTTTTAAATATCTGATATCATCTAACTGCTTGGAGGCCGCCACTACTGTTTTATTGATATTGGCCGCTTCACAATTCACCTGACGGTTAATGGAATTTCTCATCTCTTTTAGTATGCGTACATTTTCTAAATTCATGAGTGCCACATGTGCTTCCATGATATTTAGCAAATCAACTATCTGAGAACCATCCTTTACATATACAACATAGTACTTCTTTCTAATTACAATCTTTGCATCCACCGAAAAGCTGTGAATAATGTCCCTGATTTGAATTGCCTTGTCCTCATTTGGAGCAACAATTTCAAAATGATATGTTTTTTCCGGGTCACTGATGGAACCGGAAGCGAGGAATGCTCCTCTGATAAAAGCTCTCTTACAGCAGACATTCTGTATAACAAGATTGTTGATAGAAGAAAGATTTTCACCGATTTCCATGGAATCATTCATGAGTTTCGTCGCTTTTAAGATGCGGACTGCATTCTCATGGTTTCCGATACTCAAGGTATACATCTTACTCATCTTTAAATATGAGTTTTGTCTGATTGAAATTTCTGTATTAATATTAAAGGTTTTCTTTATTAATGTAAAGTACTTTCTTGCAACAGTTATATTTTCTGTATGAATTTTCAAAGTAATGCAATCTTTGTCATTGATAAGCACCCGTCCGCAAAGGCTGATTACCGCTGCAATTTCAGCTATCATACAGTGTCTGGCAGGATTTAGCTGTCTGGACAGCTCATCCTTGACTTCCTTGGAAAATGACATGGCTTATCTCCTTGCATCTTTCTCAATGTCCCGGTGTTCGACCTTTAATCCGTACTTCAGGCTTTTTAACATAGCAAAAAGCTCATTGGAAAGGGTTACGGAGCGGTGTTTACCGCCGGTACAACCAATGCTGATAACTAGTTGATTCTTCCCTTCAATGATATAATTGGGAATCAAAAAGCTTAACATATCATACATCTTATCTAGGAATTCAGAAGCCTGCGGCGAATCCATAACGTAATCTCTGACAGGCTTGTCATTTCCGGTCAACGGTTTTAACCCAGGGTCATAAAAGGGATTCGGCAGGAATCTGACATCAAATACCAGGTCCGAATCCATCGGTATTCCATACTTGAACCCAAAGGATAATATTGTAATATAAAAGTTATTGTATTTCTCGTTTAATACATAAATCTTATCTATCTGGCTTTTTAATTCTCTGGTAAGTAATTGACTGGTATCAATTATGACATCGGCTTTTTTCTTGATAAACTCAAGCTTTTTTCTCTCACTTTCAATACCCTGCTCTACTCTGCCGCCTCCCGATAAGGGATGAATTCTTCTGGTCTCTTTATAGCGTTTTACCAGAACTTCATCACTGGCATCCAGATAGAGAATTTCATGAGGATACCCTGCTTTTGTTACCTCCGCCAGGATATCGTCCAGTTCTTCCAGAGCTTGTCCGCTTCGAATATCAACTCCCAATGCTACCTTGTCAAATTTCTCATTGCCGTGAAAGGTAAGCTGCACAAACTTAAAGATAAGTTGTATCGGCAGGTTGTCTACACAAAAGTATCCGGCGTCCTCCAACATTTTCAGTGCTGAACTTTTGCCTGCTCCCGACATACCTGTTACTATAACTAGTCTCATAGGTTAACCTGGCCTTTCTCTTCTTAGAATTCTCCTAAAAGCCGTACCTCCGGTTCCAGTCTGACTCCCTGTTTTTCATAGACGATACGGATGACATCCTGAATCAGTGTATATACCTCTAAAGCTGTTGCTCCTCCGTTGTTAACTACAAAACCGCAGTGCTTAATTGAAACCTGTGCATTTCCGACAGTATATCCGCGAAGCTCGGAATCCATAATTAATTTGCCTGCAAAATAACCCTCCGGCCGTTTAAAGGTACTGCCTGCACTGGGGCTCTCAAGAGGCTGCTTTTCTTCCCTCTTTCTGGTAAGTTCCGCAATAGCAGCTTGTATCTCTTCTTTATTACCCTTTTCCAATTGCAGAGAAGCCGAAAGAACAACCATATGCTCTTCCTGGATAATACTCTTTCGGTAACCAAGACGAAGCTCATCTTTTTCAAGGAAACGTACATTACCATCCACATCAAGTACTGTGGCGCCGGATACGATATCCTTCATCTCCCCGCCATAAGCACCTGCATTCATAGTAACAGCACCTCCCAGTGTACCCGGAATACCGCTTGCAAATTCAAAGCCTGCAAGGCTGCTTTCTGCAATACATGCTGCCATATCGGAAAGCGAAGCTCCGGACTGTGCCGTTACCTTGTTTCCTTCTATCTCAATACTTGAAAAATTCTCAGCAAGTTTTATGATTACCCCTGGATAACCTTTATCACTGACTAAAAGATTACTGCCCTTTCCCAATATAAAGAAGGGCACCTTTTCTTCCCTGCAAAGCTTAATAGCCCCTGCAATCTGCTCTTCATTTTCCGGAAGCAAAAATAAATCTGCCGGCCCGCCTATCTGAAAGGTCGTATGTTTCGAAAGAGGTTCTTTTATCCTGATTTGTTCCCTCTGAAACAGGCTTTGCAATTTCTGATAAAATACCTCACTCATATATACTCCTGTAAGGGATTGTTCTCCCTTGTGTCTCTGTCTCAAATAATATATGTTTTTTTCTAAACTGATATACCAAAAGATTAATTCGTCTCTATCATACAATAAGCAGAGTGCTTTCGCAATACCAATCCGCTGTTATTTCTCCAGTATCAGTTTTGCACTGCCGTAAATACCCGCATCATTTCCAAGGGTTGCCAGTTTAAACTCTTTTCCTTTTAAGGCAAGCATTACATTCTGCTCATAATGTTTCTTTATCACATCTGTTAACATCTCTCCGGCTTTTGAAACGCCGCCGCCGATTACAAAGGCTTCCGGATCAACTACTGCTGCCACGTGAGAGAGAGCTATTCCTAAATATCTGCCTAACTGCTCAACAGATTGAAGCGCCAATGCATCTCCTTCTTTTGCCGCATCAAAAATTGCTTTTGCGGAAAGAGCTTCTAACTTTCTTAAAGAGGAAGCTTCATCGCTTTTCGCAAGCAGCCTTCTGGTTTCCTTTACAATACCTGTTGCGGAGGCAAACTGCTCCAGGCAGCCATGTTTTGTACAGTTACAGCTTTCTGTCTCATCATAGCTTACTGTAATATGTCCGATTTCTCCTGCCGCACCATTGCTTCCGGTTACGATCTTTCCGCCAAGAATAACACCGCCGCCTACTCCGGTTCCAAGTGTTACCATGATCAGATCATTATAACCTTTTCCGCCTCCCTGCCACATTTCTCCTAAGGCAGCTACATTGGCATCATTTCCGACCTTGGTATCAAAACCGGTAAGAGCTTTCATTTCCTTGGCAACATTGATAATTCCCCAGCCTAAATTTACACATTGAAGAACTGTTCCGTCTTCTTTTACAGGGCCTGGCACACCGATTCCGATACCAATGATATCTTCTTTGTTTAAAGATTTTTCTGTGATTTTCTTCTCCAGTGAAGCTGCTACATCCTGCAATATGAAGCTTCCCTTGTCCTCTTTTCTGGTGGGAATCTCCCAGTTATCTAAAAGTTCTCCTGTCTTTGTAAATAATCCAAGTTTTACAGAGGTTCCTCCGATATCAATTCCAAAGCATAAATTAGCCATAATGTTCTTTTACCTTTCTGTCCGTTCTATTCTGAAACGTTTTTATTAATTCTCATCATCTTCTTGTTTTGATTTTTTCATTAAATTATTTGTCACGCGGTTATAGAGCTCCTGTGCGGCATTATAGCCCATCTTCTTCTGTCTGTAGTTAACCGCTGCCGATTCTACTATAATTGCAAGGTTTCTGCCGGGTCTGATGGGAATTGAGTGGCATACTACTTTATTTCCCAGGTATTCTGTATACTGCTCTTCCAGTCCCAGTCTGTCATACTCCTGATCCCTGTTCCATTCCTCCAGCTTGATGACCAAATCAATGGACTGTGTATTCTTTACACTTTCAACACCAAAGAGGGTCTTAACATCAATAATACCAATACCCCGAAGCTCAATAAAATGTCTTGTGATATCCGGTGCAGTACCAATGAGGGTATCATCACTGACTTTCTTTATCTCTACAACATCATCTGTTACCAGACGGTGTCCTCTTTTAATAAGCTCAAGAGCCGCTTCGCTCTTTCCGATTCCGCTCTCACCGGTAATTAATATACCCTCGCCGTATACGTCTACCAATACACCGTGGATGGAGATACGGGGTGCAAGCTCCACATTCAGCCAGCGTATTACCTCAGCCATAAAGGAAGATGTGGTCTTGGCAGTTCTTAAGAGAGGAATTCCTTTTTCATAAGCAAGTTTAATAATCTCTTCTTTTACTTCAATATTTCTGCAAAATACGATACAAGGTACTTTGCAATCCATAAGCTTGGAGAGTATCCCTAATTCGTCTTCCGATATTTTCTGCAAATAGGCATTTTCCACATGCCCGATTACCTGAACTCTTTCCGAATCAAAATAATCAAAGAAACCTGCCAACTGCAGCGCGGGTCTGTTTACATCCGGCTGTGACAGCTTTATATGCCTGATATCCAATTCAGGGGTGAGATTTTCAAGGTTCATTTTTTCAATTAATTTTGACAATTGTACCGTATACATGGCTCTCCCTTCCTGCAAACCGCCCTTCAACCGGGGCAGTTTCATCCTTGTTATTTTATCACAGCCAAAGGCTGCATGCAAATATAAACATAAATGCTGTAAGAAAACTTGTAACAGGTCAACCTAACTTTGAATTTAAGATGTATTGGAAACGGACGATGATTACTGATTCCATTCATTCATTTTCTGGTTCAGGGGTGCGAATTCCACTAAAATGCCAACAGTTATTCCTGGAAGGTAAAATTACACCAAACTCGCTTCAAAGTTATTGGTTATGTAACACTGTGCGCTCAAACATGGCGTAATTTTGCCTAGTCATAACTGCTGGCATTTAAGTGTCATACGCACCCCTTCAATATAAAATGCCTGAATGGAATCAGTAATCATCTGTACTTGGCAATAAAATTATATCTTAAAAGACAATGAATGAACTGTAATGATTATATTTAGCGTTAATTTATGTTTTAAAATAATGGCTGAGCTGTAACAAAACTTATTAAGCAATATTATTAACAGGTTTTATTCGGCAATCGTATTTTCTTCTTCCTTATGAAAGAAATCGTATACCTGCTTTGCTGCTCGCATATTCATTGTTTCGATAGCTGCAAGTTCTTCTATGGTAGCGGCTTTTACATCTGTGAGGGACTGATAATGTTTCATTAGGGCCCTTCTTCTGGCCGTTCCTACTCCTTCAATGTCATCTAATATGGAATGGACTTGGGTCTTTCCTCTTAGGCTTCTGTGGAATTCGATGGCAAAACGGTGGGTTTCATCCTGTATCCGGGTAATTAGTTTGAAGGTTTCCGAAGAAGCGGATAAGGGGAGCTCTTTGTCACAGTATAAAAGCCCTCTTGTTCTGTGATTATCATCTTTTACCATGCCGCATACAGGGATGTTAAGTTTTAGATCTTCTAAGACTTTTAAGGCAATATGTACCTGTCCCTTTCCGCCGTCCATCAGGATAAGGTCGGGATAACGGTTAAAGCTTCCGTATTCTTCGCCCAGATTTTTCTCCTTTAATTCTTCCTGCTCTCTCATTCCATGGGTAAATCTTCTGGTTAATACTTCATTCATAGAAGCGTAATCATCCGGCCCAACTACAGATTTTATCTTGAACTTCCTGTAATCACTGCGTTTTGGCTTGCCATTTTCATATACTACCATGGAGCCAACGGAATCAAAACCGCTGATATTGGAAATATCAAAGGCTTCAATGCGGCGCAGTCCGGGTATATGAAGCATTTCTCCAAGGGTAGCCAGAGCCCCTGTGGTCTTTGCCTCTTCTCTCTTAATCTTTTCCGCATCCTGCTGCAGTACCAGGGAGGCATTCTTTCTGGCCAGCTCTACCAGCCTTTCTTTTTCCCCTTTGACCGGCATCTTGATATGAACCTTCTGCCCTCTTTTGGCAGTGAGCCATTCCTCCAGTATTTCCTGCTCTTCTACACTGTCACTGACATAAAGCTCTCTTGGAACATAGGGTGTGCCGGCATAGAACTGTTTAATAAAGCTGGTTATTAAGCTGTTCTTTGTCTCTCCGGCAATATTAGTCAGATAATGATGCTCTCTGCCGATAAGCTTTCCGTTTCGTATAAAGAAGGTCTGTACTACCGCTTCTTCACCGGTGCTTGCCACCGCCATTACATCTCTGTCTTCCTGCTCGGAACCTGTTATTTTCTGCTTTTCAGATATCTGTTTTACACTGTTTAGCAAGTCTCTATAACCTGCGGCTTCTTCAAATTCCATTTTCTCAGAAGCTTCCAGCATTTTAGCTTCCAATCCCTTTAGTACCGGCGCAAAATTGCCGTTTAAGAATTCCAGTGCCTGGGTTACGGATTCCTTGTATTCTTCCTTGGAGATATAGCCCTGGCAGGGAGCCTTGCACTGCTTGATGTGGTAATACAGACATGGTCTTTCCTTTCCGATATCCTTCGGCAGATTCCGGTTACAAGTTCTGGTCAGGTAGAGCTTTTGTATTAATTCTATGGTGTCCTTTACTGCCTTGGAACTGGTGTAGGGACCAAAATACTTGGCTTTATCCTTTCCTCTTTGCCTGGCAAAAAGAACCCGGGGAAAATCCTCCTGAATCGTTACCTTAATATAAGGATAGCTCTTATCATCCTTTAGCATCGTATTATATTTCGGACGATGTTCCTTAATCAGATTACACTCTAAGACCAGGGCTTCCAGCTCGGAATCTGTTATGATATATTCAAAGTACTGGATTCTCGCCACCATTTGCTGAATTTTGGGCGTTAAATTCCTGCTGCTTTGAAAATACTGCCTTACCCTGTTCTTAAGACTGATAGCCTTACCCACATAAATAATCGTGTCATGGTTATCGTGCATGATATATACACCGGGCTTTGCAGGCAGTTTCTTTAATTCTTCTTCTATGTTAAAATACATCCTTTGCTCCTTTCTGCCTCCTAAATAATAAAAGCAGAACACAAAATAATCCTATCTCTATACTGCACCGAAGCGTGTCTGAAAAATCATTGCACTCTCAGATACAAGTATTTTTCAAACACGCTCCAGATTACCTGCCACATGCCAATTATATTTAACCGCTGACTTTGTTATCAGTCGGTTGTTTCTTTATTCAAATCCAGGTTTATAACATGGTTATTAAAGGGATCATCCTTCTGTTCTGTCTTGCCTTCTTCCATCTTGGCGGCATCCGTAAACATATAGATATCTTTGTTTTCTTTGCTCTTTTCTTTCTTTCCAATGGGAGAAAGTCCTTTTTCTTCTCTGACGCGGTTGAGGATTTCCATAAATTCTTTACCGGAGATGGTTTCTTTCTCTATGAGATAATCTGCAATCTCATCCAGGACCTCTCTGTTTCCGGCTAATAATTCCTGAGCTTTTGCATAGCATTCTTTTAGAATATTCATTACCTCATGGTCAATCTCTGCAGCTGTAGCGTCACCGCAATTTAATACTGCCCTGCCGTCAAGATAGCGGTTTTCGATAGACTCTAGTCCCATGAGACCGAATTTCTCACTCATACCATACTGGGTAACCATAGCTCTTGCAAGCTGTGTAGCCTTCTCAATATCATTGGAGGCGCCTGTTGTGATGGAATGAAATATAAGTTCTTCCGCAGCACGGCCGCCATATAAAGTAATAATTCTGGTAAGAAGTTCATCCTTACTCATTAAGTATTTCTCTTCTTCCGGCACCTGCATTACATAGCCTAGGGAGCCCATGGTCCTTGGGACTATTGTAATCTTTTGCACCGGTTCCGCATCTTTTTCAAGAGCCGTAACCAATGCGTGACCGACCTCATGGTAAGCTACGATTCGCTTCTCTTCCTTGCTTAAGATACGGTCTTTCTTCTCTTTACCGGCAATAACTACTTCCACCGATTCAAATAAGTCTTCCTGTGTAACTACATTTCTGCCCTGCTTTACAGCAAGTATGGCAGCTTCATTTATCATATTGGCAAGATCGGAACCTACAGCTCCGGAAGTTGCCAGAGCAATTGCTTCCAGATCAACGGAATCATGCATCAGCACATCCTTGGCATGAACCTTAAGAATATCCACTCTTCCCTTTAAATCAGGTTTATCTACTATAATTCTTCTATCAAAACGTCCCGGACGAAGGAGTGCTTTATCAAGTACTTCCGGGCGATTGGTAGCAGCTAAGATTACCAGACCTTTAGAGGAATCAAAACCATCCATTTCAGATAACAATTGGTTTAGAGTCTGTTCTCTTTCATCGTTGCCTCCGCCGTAATGACTATCCCTGCTCTTACCGATTGCATCTACTTCATCGATAAAGATAATACAGGGTGCCATTTGCTGAGCCTGTTTAAATAAATCTCTGACTCTGGATGCACCAACACCTACGAACATTTCCACAAAATCAGAACCGGAAAGGGAAAAGAAAGGGACTTTAGCTTCTCCAGCTACCGCCTTTGCAAGCAATGTCTTACCGGTTCCGGGAGGTCCTACTAAAAGGGCACCTTTCGGAAGTTTAGCACCAATACGGGTATATTTACCGGGATTATGAAGGAAATCCACTAATTCCTTTAAAGACTCCTTGGCCTCTTCCTGGCCGGCAACGTCCTTAAAGGTAACGCCTGTCTCTTTCTCAACATAGATCTTGGCATTGCTCTTTCCGACACCGCCCATCATACCGCCGCTGCTCTTTGAAATCATTCTAAATAAGAAATACCATATTACATAGATAAGTACGAAAGGCAGCACCCAAGCTAATATTACATCTAAGATAGAACTTTTCGCACTTGCCGTATCCCTCTTATAATCAACACCTGCTTTTTGCAGCTTTGCAACTAACTGGTCATCGTTAATAAGGCCTGTATAATATTTAATATTGTACACATCACTTGGTTGTTCTTTGGGCTCGATTACCAATCTGTCAGACTCAATTTTTACCGATTTAATCTTACCTTCATCCAGCATACTGTAAAATTTATTATAGGTTATTTCTATATTACTTCCTTCCTGGAGCTGTTTTGCCAGGAATGAGAATAAAATCAAGGTTATAACAGCCGCTAACAGGATATACAGTAAAGGTTTCTTACTGTTATTGTTATTGTTTGCTCCGGGTTTGTTATTGTTCCTGTTTTTATTATCCATACTCAACCTCCTTCGTATCCTATTATTATCAAAGGAAACTTCTTCCTACTTATGTCATTACTGCCGGCCCCTTTGACACGACCGGCTTCTTTCAGCTATCCATATGTACATGGATATCGTCTGTATAAATTGTAATTCTACACTCTATTGCCGGTAACTTCCTTATATAAATCTCTTTCAATTTATCAGATTGTAAATACCTGCTGTATATAAGCTATTCCCAATATCGTTGACTTTAACGGGGAGGACTATATCGATGACAGGTTTTTACTGGTGTGTTTTATATTAATTACAAATTATTTTATATAAGAATTATAGCTATCGGATGCAAATTCAAATCGTTATATCTTAAAATCTTATGATTAGCACCGGCAAAATATATAGGAATTGTCTTAAAAGCTACACTTCATTATAATGTGACTTTCTGGATAAATCAATATGTATGTCATGAAATTTTTCTTGTATAAATTAAAAATCTATGAAGTTTTTTTACTTTTTTAAAATTTGTACTGGATTTCTTGAAATAAAGATAGTATAATAGCTGTTGATTGTTTAAAATTCACACAATGCCTTAAACCGATGAAGATATGGAAACATCGATTATTTAAGGCGTTTTTCATTATAAACAAGCTGCATTGTCATTACAAAAACAAGTAATGACCGAAATAGTTATAATACTTAAAATCAAAGGAGGAATCATGTAATGGGAGTCAAGTATGTTTTTGTTACCGGTGGTGTTGTTTCAGGGCTAGGCAAGGGTATAACCGCTGCGTCATTAGGTAGGTTATTAAAGGAACGGGGCTACAAGGTTACCATGCAAAAGTTTGATCCTTATATTAACATCGACCCAGGTACCATGAACCCCATTCAGCATGGTGAAGTCTTTGTTACGGATGACGGTGCCGAAACAGACTTGGATTTAGGACATTATGAGCGTTTCATTGATGAAAGCCTTACCAAGAAATCCAATGTTACCACCGGTAAAATTTATTGGTCCGTACTTTCTAAAGAGCGCCGGGGAGATTTTGGCGGAGGAACCGTACAGGTTATACCACATATCACAAACGAGATCAAAAATCGTTTCTATCACGATGATGAGTGCAAAGATACCCAGATTGCTATTATAGAAGTCGGGGGCACAGTCGGAGATATTGAAAGTCAACCCTTTTTAGAAGCCATTCGTCAATTTCAGCATGATGTCGGTCATGAAAATTCTATTTTAATCCACGTAACTTTAATTCCTTACTTAAAAGCTTCCGGCGAAATGAAGACCAAGCCAACTCAATCCAGCGTAAAAGAGCTTCAAGGTATGGGTATCCGTCCGGATATTATTGTATGCCGTACCGAGCACCCCTTAGAACCCGGAATCAAGGAAAAAATAGCTTTATTCTGTAATGTTCCCAGTAACCATGTTATCCAGAATCTTGATGTGGAAACACTTTATGAGGCTCCTCTTGCAATGGAGAAAGAGCATCTTGCCAATATTGCCTGCGAATGTTTGAATCTTCCATGTCCTACCCCTGATCTGACTGCCTGGGAGAACATGGTGGACGCATTAAAACATCCGAACAAAGAAGTTACTATTGCTTTAGTAGGTAAATACACTCAGCTTCATGATGCTTATATCAGTGTAGTGGAATCCTTAAAGCATGGGGCCGTTCCTCATAAGGCTTCTGTAAATATTAAATGGATACCTTCCGAAACAGTAACAGATGAAAATGCTGCCGGTATTTTAGAAGGAGTAAATGGTATCTTAGTTCCCGGCGGCTTCGGTGACAGAGGAATTGAAGGAAAGATTTCCGCTATCCGTTATGCCCGTGAAAATAATATTCCCTTCTTAGGTCTCTGCCTTGGTATGCAGCTTGCTATTGTGGAAATATCACGTCATGTAATCGGCTTTACCGATGCTCACAGTGTAGAACTGGATCCTGCCACCACTCATCCGGTTATTCATTTAATGCCTGAGCAGGATGGAATAGAAGACATTGGCGGTACTTTAAGACTTGGCTCATACCCTTGTTTACTTGATGAAAACAGCAAGGCCTTCAAGCTCTACGGTGATAAGATTATCCATGAACGCCACAGACATCGTTATGAGGTAAATAACTACTACCGTGAAGATTTTATACGTAACGGTATCAAGTTATCCGGTTTATCCCCTGACGGACGTATTGTAGAAATGATGGAATTGGAAGGCCACCCCTGGTTTATAGCCACACAGGCTCACCCTGAATTCAAATCCAGACCTAACAGACCTCATCCATTATTTAACGGATTTGTCGGAGCTGCAATTGCTCATAAAGAAGAGCAGTAGAATCAGTATTCTCCAGGATTAACTTATATATTCAGCATATAAAT
>JAEXGM010000165.1 GCA_023450835.1 Bacillota bacterium
ACAGTGGCTTCTATGACTTAGCTACAGCTTATCAGTCTGTGCACATCAACTATTGAACGCGCCGTGTACCGAACGGTATGCACGGTGCGGTGAGAGGACGGGAGTTAATCACTCCCTCCTACTCGATTATTTTATTTTTACCTTAGTCATTGCACCGGTGCTGTCAATTATATAAACAGTGTTTTTGCTGCTGAAGCAGTAAGCAGAAATAGTTGACGAAACCGAAAGGCACCCCATGGAAGACCAGGTCTTTCCTTTGTCGGTTGAATGAAACACTATGTAGTCAGGGATTGGATTATTGTTAAGTGCATATTTTAAAATCATAAAGCCGTTCGTTCCGGAGAAATAAGGCGGAAGTCCCTCGATATATGCATAATCAAGGCCTTTCGGGGAGGGTACGGTCAGAGTCTTCCAGGTCTTTCCCTTATCAGTTGAGGTGTAAAGATAAGCATCTGTATTTCCGTGATAGGTAGTAGGTATGAAACCTGTACCATCTTTGTTATAGACCATTCCTGTTGGATAGCCATTTATATAGGATATATCGGTTACTTTCTTGTAGGTCCTGCCGCCATCGGCAGTATGGAAGAGTAGTTTAGGCATCAACCCAAGACCCGGTCCGCCGCAGCTTAATAAATACCCATTTTTTTCATTGACAAAGCTGCTGTATATATTGCCGGTCCCATTTGTTTTCAGAGCAGGGTCCTTAATGTGTCCGATACTCCAGGTGATTCCTTCATTCTTGCTTCTATAAATATCGATGGTTTCGTGCTTACTGGTAAAATAGCCATACACAGTTAAAGTGCCATTTATATAGGAAATACAAGGATAAGATATATTTTTATCATAAGAAGGAAGAGTATAAAGTCTTTTGTGGTCAGCCCAGGAGTCTTTTGTTAATATCAGACTTCCGTCAGTCAATATTGCCCACCCTTTTTTGTTATCCTTCATATAAATAGCAGAAACATTCTTTAAAAGGGGAGAACTTTGCGCTGCATTGGATGAAGAAGTTGCTTGTAAAGGAGCTATTGTAACCATACAGCAAACCAATAAAATACAAAGAACAATCAATTTTTTATTCATGGGTCATACCTTCAGTTTTGTTATATTTTGAGTACTGCCCATTATCAAAACGCATAAAATTATTAAGATAAATAGGCCAGTAAAAACAATAATTCGCTTACAGTATATTCTAAAAAATCTGGATATTCAACCCATATTTATCTTATTATCAGCATGATAGCAGCATGATAGCAGCAAAAAAAGTGCCGCATAGGAGGGTGAACCTGCTATGCGGTACTTTAAGGAAGTTGAATCCGGATTAAGATAAATTAAAAGTCCAATTTTTAAAAAGATTAATTTAAAAAAGATTAATTTTCATGTCCGTTTTCAAGAAGTTTCTTTTTATTCTTTAGAGTGAAAGATACAGCTATTCCAAGAGCTGCAATAATAGCAGAGGCGATGAACATATGTGTATACCCCTGATTTAAAGCATGCTGAAAAGTCTTTTCAATATCTGAGGACATACCGGTTAGGGCAGGCAATACATAAGTCTGTACTTTTTCCGGAAGTATTTTCTTAAAGATGTCTGTTAATTGTCTTACAATGGTGGTTACATCGGCATTTTGCAGAGAAGCAAATAAATTCTTACTGCTGTCTGAGCCGTTTGAGCTCATGGCAGTGAGCATATCTCCGCCGCCAGCCTTTGTAAACCCGGCCTGTAAGGTCTTCATTAAATCAGACTGAATATTCCTGCTGGCATCTACAATGAATCCAATCATAAAGCTTGGAGAAATTGTAACACCAATGGAGCGTATTAAAGACATGGTGGCCAGAGCGGTAGTACCTTCTTCTTCCTTTACGGCTCCAAGAATCAGGTAGTTAAGAGGAGGACCCATGGTAAATCCGACTCCGAAGCCCATTAATGCAATGCCGATTAAGACAGAAAGAAAGGTGAGGCTCCTGGCTGCAATTAAACCTAATACCAGGGTTCCGGCTGCTGTGCAGAAAAAGCCGGTCATGAGCACAAGCTTTGCTCCTTTTTTGTCAAGAAGTCTTCCGCTGAGAGGCGATGCCACTCCTGAAAATACTGCCAGCAAAGTAACCAGATAACCACCGGAGCCGCTCTTTAATTTCAGGGTATTCTCTGCGAACTGTGGCATATATACCATCCCCATCATGCCGATTCCTACAATAAAAGCAATGGTGAAGATAGTTAAAATCTCCCGGTTTTTAAAATATTTAATGGATAGAACCGGATCTGCAGCTCTTTTTTCCACCAGAATAAAGGCCGGAACTAATACCAGGAAAGCTATCAGGAAAGGATATACTTTTAACTTTTGCAGACTGTTTAATACATCAAAGAAATTCATATTAGTAAGCGCATACAGTAAACTTGCTATCATGGCAGCCAGAACCACAGCTCCCGCAACATCCAATTTGTTCTTGGCGGCCACCTTCGATTCTTCCATTACTCTGGAGAGGCAGAGGGTCACAATACATATGGGGACATTGATAAAGAAGATAAATCCCCAGTGGTTCTGACCTGCTATATCAATGATGGTACTTCCGAGAGTCGGACCTACGATGGTAGCTACCCCGTATACGGCACCAACCATACCCAGAGCGGTCCCCCTTTTTTCGGGAGGAAAGGATTGGCCTATTACAGTAGTTGCAATTGGCAGGATGCCTCCCGCACCGATTGCCTGAATAACTCTGGCTGTAAGCAAAAATGCAAAATTTCCATAGAAATTACTAAAGCCGCAAAGAGCAGAGCCGATTCCGAATACAGCTATTCCGAAAATGTACATTTTCTTTCTGCCGATAGTATCGGATAATTTGGAGCTGATAGGCATTGAGACGGCATAGACTAAAGTATAAATAGTTATCATCCAGGCTCCTGTGCCTTTTGATACGGAAAAACTATTCTGTATAATCTCTCTGGCAGGAGACACGATTCCGTTATCGATTGCTCCCATAAAAATACCCAGCAGGAACAATATCAAAATCAACGTTGTATGTTTTTTTTGCACTATAAAACCCCTTTCTGAACAATGTTCATTTAAAGTTTAAAAAATAAACAGGATTCCTCTAGCAGATTTTCACTACAGGAAATAACTTTTCAAAATCATCTCAAAGGTATCATATTCAAATTGCTTCATCTGTGCTATCAGCATAAAATTCTGCACTATAAAACTTGCCAGCTCACGGTCATTGATTTCCGGCTTGGGGGTGCCGGTATTTTCTGCTTTGTGCTTTTTGATTGCCGCTTCCAGAGTATCCACAAATAAATCAACTACTTCCTGCTTCTGCCTGTGATGCTCCTTTGTCATTCCTTTTTCAGTGCCGTTTAGTTTTAACCAGGTATCTTTAAAGGTATCCAAAAAAGTTTCTAAAAGCCGGTAGATACTTCGAAACTTCACAAACAATTCCTGGTCTTCCTGCTGTGCCTGTTTGATTGCTTCAATGAATTCCATCCAGTACTGGTACATCAGCTCAGACATCAGGCTGTCTTTTGTAGGAAAATAATTGTAGATGGTACCCACTGCAATTCCGGAAGCCCTGGCAACTTCCCGCATATTTAGTTTACTGTAGCCCTTTGAGATAATGATGGTTTTGGCTTTTTGTACAATGGTTTCTCTTAAATCGTCGTATATCTTTGGCATAGAACCTTCCTTTAGTGAACTATGTTCATAATAACTCGGATTCCTGTATTTGACAAGTGGTTTTTTCATTTTCGCTTAAAAGACATTGGGTAATAACAAAAGATTTAATATGCAGTGATTTGAATAGGATTAGGTTGAAAAAACAAAAGACAGTTTTTTCAACTACGGATTCAGGAATATCAAATTGAAGATTTGATATTCCTGAAAGGGATTAAAATGAAATCTGAAATTAAAAGAAAAACGCTTATAATGTAAGAATAGGTTGAAATTATGAGATAAACAGAATAGAATAGGCGTAGGAGTTCTCTTTTGTATTGCAGTATATATCCGCATTGGATTGAAAACACCATAGTGTTGCACGCAACTAGTTTAAAATTATACGGGGGAGTTAAATGAGAAAAAACAAAAGAGAAAATAAAAGAAATTACAATCCCTTTTTTGATAAATTTATAGATAGATTATTAGATATTAGTAAAGAGTTTGAGCCATTTAAGGTAGCTATACGTGTTACCGCTATTTATGCGGTCTTTGGGATATTGTGGATATATTTATCGGACCGATTATTAGAATGGCTGGTACAGGATAAAAAGATTATCACTTTGATAAGCACATTCAAAGGCTGGATTTTTGTTTTTCTGACCGGGATGCTGATATTCGGACTGGTATATTCTTCCTTGAACCGTATTAAAAACGACAAGATAAAGCTTGAGGATAGTTTACAGGAACTGACGTCTACTTATGAAGAATTAGAAGCTACTTATGCAGAATTGACCGCTTCCGAAGAGGAGCTGCGGCAGCAGTATGATACGATTATCGATAACCAAACGAAGATTATGGAAAGTGAAGAGAAATACAGGCTGATATCAGAAGCAAGTAATGACGGAATATGGGATGAAATCGATAATGTAAGGCACTTCTCCGAACGCTGGCTGGAGATTACAGGTTACTCCAGACAGGAAGTTGAAAAAATGGCAGATTGGATGGAACTGATACATCCGGAAGATTATCCTGCAGTAAAGGCTCTTTATGATGAGCATCTGGCAGGAAGGACTTCATTTTACAGCAGTGAATACCGGATTAAGCGAAAAGACGGTAAATACATATGGATACAATCCAGAGGTAAAGCATCTTTTGACGGCTTGGGAAAGGTAGGCCGGGTAGCCGGCTCCCATACGGATATTTCGAAGCTTAAAGAATATCAGAATGAACTGCAATACCTGGCATTTCATGATACCCTTACGGATTTGCCCAATCGTTTGGCGTTATTTAAGGACGTCAATAATCTCCTGGTATCGGCGGAAAATCATAAATTTGCATTGTTGTTCATCGATGTGGATGATTTTAAATTTATTAATGACACGCATGGTCATGATTTCGGAGACCAAATTATTATCTTAATCGGTGAAAGAATCACGAAACAATTGGAGGAAGACAGTACTTTTTACAGGCTTGGCGGAGATGAGTTCATAATTATTAATAGAGGAATCGGAAACCGTGGGGAAGCGGAACTGTTTGCAGAACGGGTTATGTCAGCATTTAAGGCGCCGGTCATTATTGGCAGCAGTAATTTACGTATTAATATCAGTATCGGTATCTGTTTATATCCGGAGCATGGAAGAAATTCCAACGAACTGCTGCGATGTGCGGACATTGCCATGTATAAGGCAAAGGATGTCGGAGGAAATTATTATATAACATTTGTCCAGTCAATGAATGACGTTATCATTGAAAGGATGCAGATTGAAGAACAATTGCATAATGCAATGGATAACAAGGAATTTGTATTATTTTATCAGCCCCAGTATGATATTATGGAAAATAAGATTACGGGAATGGAAGCATTGATCCGATGGAATAATCCGGTGCTTGGACATGTACCTCCTCTGAAATTCATCGAGATTGCAGAAGAGACACATTATATTATTCCTTTGGGAAGGTGGGTTTTAGAAGAAGCCTGTGCGTTTATGAAAAAAATTCAGCCAATTAATAAAAACGGACTGACGATTTCTGTGAATATATCAATCTTGCAATTGCTGCAGAATGATTTTGTAGATATGGTGCTTGATATTATTGAGCAAAATAACCTGGACCCATCTCTGGTGGAGCTGGAAATAACAGAATCCATCTTAATGGAATCCTATGAGATTATAAAGGAAAAGTTAAACAAACTTTGCGAAAAGGGTATCAAAATAGCATTGGACGATTTCGGAAAGGGGTATTCTTCGTTAAGTTACCTAAAAGTGCTGCCAATATCAACATTAAAGATTGACAAATCTTTTGTCGACAGTATATACGATGATTCCGGCAGCAATTCTTTGACGGAACATATCGTAATTATGGGCAGAAGCTTAGGCTTAAAACTTGTAGCGGAGGGCGTTGAGACAAAAGAACAGCTGGATTATCTCATTAGTCATAAATGCCACAAAATACAAGGCTATTTATACAGTAAACCATTGCCTGAGAAGACAATTATCGAATTTCTGGAAAAGGATTCTGTTTTAAATATATAAATTTATAAGTAAATAGAGAATTATAATAACAGTTTAATAAAAAGCAAGAGTTTCGCAGATAATAATTATTACGAAACTCTTGCTTTTTGGTATGTAACGGATTGGTTACTTAACTGGTATAAATTGTATGAAAAAATGCTGTTATGGCAAATCTGTATATAGGGCAAGAGAATATCGGACTATTTCTGTCTTAAATATGCATGTTTAGAAAACTTTCGAAAACGATTAAGTAAAAATATATTAAAATTTTTAAATAAAGCTTGCATATTTTTGCGAAAAGGTTTAAGATAAAACATACAAAGGAACGTTGTTATACCTCAAAACCTGTTTTATAGTAAGAAAAATATAAAATAGTATCTATAAAACGTTAATTTGTAAAGAGAAAATTATACAGTATAGACAACTTAATCTAATTACTTTCTCGAAAAAATCAATTAATTTGATAGTAAACGATTAAGTAAAAATGCCGGAATAATTATAAAGGAGCATAAAAGTGGTTTCTATAAAAGATGTGTCGAAAATGTGTGGAGTATCAGTGGCTACTGTAAGCAAGGCTTTGAATGACCACAGTGATATTGCAGAATCAACGAAGGCCAATATTAGAAAAGTTGCAAAGGAGTTGGGGTATTTTCCGAACTCTTCAGCAAGAGCATTAAAAACAAACCGTACATTTAACATTGGAGTGCTGTTTGTAGATGAAGCACAGAGCGGTTTGACTCATGAATATTTCGCAAACGTTTTAGACAGCTTTAAGGTTGAGGCAGAAGCTTACGGTTATGATATTACCTTTATCAGCAAGCATACAGGACATAAGAATATGTCTTATTATGAGCACAGCAAGTACCGCGGAGTTGACGGAGTGGTAATTGCATGCATTGATTTTTCAGACCCGGGAGTATTGGAACTGATTAACGGAGAGTTACCGGTGGTAACAATTGACCATGTATTTGATAACAGGACAGCCATTCTTTCAGATAATGCCAATGGCATGAAGAGCCTGATTACATACTTGTATGAGATGGGCCATAGAAAGATTGCTTATATACACGGAGCGGATTCCTCCGTTACAAGAAACCGCGTGGGAAGTTTTTATAAGACACTGGGAGAGTTAGGAATAGAAGTTCCGGATGAATACGTGAAAGAAGGTATTTATCATGATCCGGATACGACAGCTAAACTGACCCGTGAACTCCTGCAAATGGAGGAGCGTCCCACATGCATTATTGTCCCTGATGATTTTTCCAGTATTGGCGGAATGAATGAAATAAATGAACAGGGGCTGCGAATTCCGGAAGATATATCCATTGCCGGTTATGATGGTATTTTGTTGTCGCAGGTATTGAGCCCTAAATTAACTACATTGCAGCAGGATACAAAGGCATTGGGTAGAATTGCAGCTGAAAAGTTAATTGCATTAATAGAAAATCCAAAAGCGTCAATAATAGAAAGAGTAGTTATTCAGGGAAAGGTATTACAAGGGAAATCAGTGAGCAGACTAAACGGTACAGCCACAGATAATTAAGGCGTTTCTATCATACTTAAATGATATGTAGATAAATGCAAATATTTTAAATTAAGAGGGAGGAATTTTTGTGAAAAAGAAATTATTAAGTGTACTTCTTACTGTAGCAGTTACAGCTTCATTATTAAGCGGCTGCGGAACAAAGAAAGAAGATACAGCAACAACACCTACACCTACTGAAGCAGCAACAACTGATGAAGCTACAGCAACACCTACAGCAGATGCTACCGGACTTGCATATAAGGGAGATCTTTCTCTTATGCATTTCTCCACAACGGAAGAATCTCAGGGTAATGGCGGTTCCGATGGTTTCCGTACTATGATTTCTGAATGGGAATCAGCTAATCCTGATGTGAAGTTAAATCAGAACGTTCTTGCAAACGCTGATTATAAGACACAGATCGCTACACTTGCAGCAGCAGACAATCTTCCTGATGTATTCTTATTACAGGGTATGAATACAAAACAATGGGCAACTGACGGACTTATTCTTGATATGACTCAGATTATCAAAGATTCACCTTATGCAGCTCAATACAACCAGAATGCATTCTATCCTTTCACATCAGATGGTAAAGAATATGGACTTCCTGCTTTAACAGGCGGTACTTGTGCAGTTGTAGTTTATGATGCGGCTAAATGGAAAGAAGCTGGTTATGATACTTTCCCTGCAACCTGGGATGAAGTTCTCAAAGCAAAAGATTATTTCTCCAAGCAGAAAATTGACACTGTAGCATTTGGTAACGGCGGCCAGTGGCAGGCAAACTCCACTTTCCTTGATACCATTGGAGACAGATTCACAGGTGCTGACTGGACTCACTCCTTAATTGAGAAAAAAGGTGCTAAGTTCACAGACCAGGCTTTCGTAGATGCTCTTAAGTTCACACAGGATATCTTTGCTTCAGGCATATTTAATGCAGACTTTAATGCCGTAACAAATGAAGATGCAAGAGAGTACTACATCAATGGCAGTGCAGCATCTTATATCGGCGGTAACTGGGATGTATCCTATATCGGAGCTACTTTAAAGGAATCTAATCCTGATTTATATGCTAACACCAAGTTTGCAGTTCTTCCTCAGCCTGCCGGCGCTACCGCTTCTGAAGGAACCAACTCAACTGGTATGGGCTATGCTGTTGCAATCAATGCAAAACTTGCAGACCAGCCTGACAAATTAGCAGCTGCTGTTGATTTAGCTTATAAACTTACAGGTGCTGACTTCTCTAACTATGTTGCTTCTAACTACGCTTTAGGCGGATTAACAAAGGTTGAAAATGTTGACTTAAGCAAATTCGATCAGTTTACACAGGATTTCTACAACTATTCTTATGTTGATAGCAAGCCCTGCGAAATTTATGACTCTTATATTACAGGTGCTGTATGGAGTACTTTAAATGCAGATTTACAGACAATGTTAAACGGACAGATGTCTCCTGAGGATGTTGCTAAAAATGCTCAGAAGTCCTATGATGACAATTACTAAAATTTACCTGGGGTTTATGCAACCTAATAATAACTAAAGTATCTTGAAATTGGCCTTATCTGAGCTGTTTCTCAGATAAGGCCTAAACAAATGTAAAACTTAAAGGAGGCGATGAAATGCAAAATTCTATACGGCCTAAGAACAGAGTAATATTTGCATATCTATTAATTCCGCTCTTATTATATGTATTTGCAGTATTTATTCCATTGATAACAGCAGCATTTTATAGCTTTTTTGAATGGAAGGGCGGCCCTACAAAAAGCTTTATTGGATTCGAAAATTATCTGACTTTAATGAAGGATGATATTTTCTGGTCATCCTTTGGTCATAATATATATTTAGTAGCAGCATGTATTATCGGACAGATTGGTATCGCATTTGTTATTGTACTAATGATTAATTCCCGTTATTCAAAGCTGAAAGGGATGCACAGGACCTTTGGTTTCTTCCCCAG
>JAEXGM010000200.1 GCA_023450835.1 Bacillota bacterium
GTTGTGCAGTCGTGGCGGAATTGGCATACGCGCTAGACTAAGGATCTAGTGGTCATTGCGACCGTACGGGTTCAAGTCCCGTCGACTGCAGTAATGGAAAAAGGAATCAAACTTTCGGGTTTGGTTCCTTTTTTGGTTAGGCGATAGTCGGGAGAAGCTAGGTGATAACTAGAAGTGTGGTGTATCATATACTAAAGAAAAAACATTCTAAATGTGCAGATATGAGTAAACGTGATCTGGGAGGGTTGTTTGACCCAGTATGCAGTTATATACTGCTTTTGTTTGCGTAAATACTTGTATAGATATATAATATAGTAATTATTAATTAATACGAAAGATATGGGGATTCATATGTCGAATTTTGTAATTAAGGGTACTGTATTAGGTCATACATATGAAAAATGGAGGAATGACAAAGATACTTTATCATCGGTTTTAATCTCGGTTATGTCAACATGGGAAATGAACAATAGTTTTAATAATAAAATTTCAACAAATCTCATGCGTGAATATGGAAAGGTTGTAAATGCATATTCAGGATTTATGAATGATATTCACAATCTTGCTATTACTTTGGACATGATAGAAAGTAATTTAGAGGATAAGTCATTAGATTTTTGGAAAAAATTATTGTATATAACATTATTGGTTGAGGTCTATTTTACAAATTTAAGGACAATCTATGATTTTACTTCTTATTTCCCAAAAGTATTGATTGATGAAAAAAATTTTTCACACCTACCATCGAAAAAAGAAGGATCAATTAAGGAATTGATAAAATTTCTAAAAAAAGAAAATGCAAAGGAAGTTTTATCTCAAGAGATAATTGATGTTTTTATTAATTGTGAAAGCAATTTGGATGATGTACGGAATATAAGAGATATGATAATTCATAAAGGAAAAGAACCGATACTTTTTATCGATAATGACGATGAAGTAAAAATATCGATTAACTCTAAAGAAAACAATATAAATTTGTTACCAAATATTTTGAATGAACAAGAGCAAGCATATGATTTAAAAAAATACCTAAGTAAAATTACTAATAATTTATTTGATTTTATAGAAAGTTTGGGAGAAGCAATGTACCAAGAGTTTTTTAAAAGAGATCCAAATTATGGTATATATTTAGGAGAATTAACAGGGATATGTATAACAAATTTCATTGAGTTCTTAGGATGGGGCGAATAGGGTTAGTAGAATGATTTTAACTAATTTCGTTTGAACCAATAGATAGGTGAAAAATGGGGAGAAGACGCTGGGGCATAGTAGATAAAGGACTAATTATATTAAGATTAGTTCATTTACTAGGTTATTTCTAAAGGTACTTTGCACCACATTTATTTATTATTAATACTTTTATATTCGTTCAATAAATGAAGCGCTTGGTTATTGTGTTTAAGTAGATATGTTTTGTGAAAATAGTAAAAGTCACTTTTATGTCACATGGCAAAGTTATCGAAGCTAAGTGAAAAATAGGAATGTGGTCTTTTAGGAGATATGCTAGCGTTCAAGTCCCATCGACTACAGTAATAAGAAAGCTTTGAAAGCATTTGCTTTCAAGGCTTTTTTATCTTATCAATAAATCGCTTATGAAATTGAATATGATTAGAGGGTGATTGAGTTTAATCATTCTTTTTATGCAATTAAAATCCACATTAATGGTAAGCAGCTAGATTTGTAAAGTATTTGTTGTTCTGAGAAGATATTATGTTCTTTGAAAATCTAATATTAAGTGAAAATTAAAATGGTACATCTATATTATATAAATTTGATGATTGAAATAGTAATTTCGATGTTTATTACGATACCAGAATGTGGTATAATCAGGAAAACAAATACAGCGGAGGAAAATCTATGAATGTACCTATTGTAATACATGAGCAGTCTTTTCAAAAGGCTTGGGCTAAAGCAATTATGACATTAAAGGACATGAAGTGGTCTGGATGGAATTTGATTGTACAAGTAGATAATTGTAGTATGATACAAGAAAAGAATCATAATGTTATGGAAAAATATGCCAAACAACATGGATTAATAGGTCAAAATCAAGTATCATACACTATTTTTCCTTATAAATTGTATAAAGAAGGTGTAGGTAGAGAAAGATTTTATAAATATTATTGGAGATATTTTGAAAAGACAAGGCATATGGAACATAGTGGATGGGGTACATATTTCGAAAGAATGATTAGATATGTTTCTGGAAATAAGACTATTGATCAGTTGGGGAGTATTATTGATAATATCAATAATCGGGACAAAACTTTTCAGGCTGCTTATACCATGTTAATACCATATCCTCATAGAGATAGTAATAAAATGATGGGGGCACCATGTCTAAACTATGTTACTGTGCAAGTGGAAAATAATAATGTCTATGATAAGCAAATAAACTTACTAGCTGTTTATAGAAATCATGATTTTACAGAAAGAGCATATGGTAATTATTATGGATTATGCAATTTGCTAAATTATATAGCAAATGAAACAAACGCTATAGCTGGTAATTTGACCTGTATATCTTCACACGCGTATGTGCCAAATTACAAGAAAGAGCTAGCATCTATTGCAGAAGGGATCTTAAATAATGAATATGTATAATCTGAAAGAATTAAAAATTGAAGTGACTTATAAATGCCCTCTTGCATGCGTACATTGTTCTAGCGAAGCAAATGATACAAATGAATTAAATCTTGATAAAATCAAATGTATGAGTATAATAAAAGAGGCAATAGACTTAGGAATAAAAGAGTTAGCAATTTCGGGCGGAGAGCCAATGTACTGGGAAGGCCTTAGTGATGTTATAAAATATGCTGCAAGTAATGGATTGGTAACTAGTATTTATACTTCTGGCAATCATGAAAATTATAAACACGTGATAAGTGAGTTGGCGATGAATGGTTTGAAAAGAGCAGTTTTTAGTATTTATTCTGCCGATAAAATTGAACATAACAGAGTGACAAGAAAGAAGACAAGTTTCGATAATACTATAAATTCAATTGTGTATTCTAAGTCAGTTGGTATTATACCTGAAATACATTTTGTAGCATTAGCTAGTAATTACACAAAATTAGAATCTATTTGTAAATTTGCTCATGACATTGGCGTTAAAAGAATTAGTGTATTGCGTTTTGTACCACAAGGCAGAGGGGTACTTATTCAAGAGAAGGATTCATTATCCCAGGAACAAAATCAAGAACTGAGAAAGTTAATTGTTGAGTTACGTGAAAAAGGTTTTGACATTAGAACTGGTTCTCCATTCAATGTATTATATCTAAATGAAAAACCTAAGTGTTTAGCAGCCCAAGATAGATTGATTATTGCGCCCGATTTACGCCTTTATCCTTGTGATGCATTTAAGCAAATTAGATATGAGGAGTTTGATGTAAACGATAAATACTCAGCTCTAAATAATGTTTCCTTGAAAGATTGTTGGGAAAAATCAAGTTATCTAAATCGGATTAGAGAGGCTATATATGAAGAGAATTCTGCTCCGTGTAAATTTTGTAATGCATTTGATAAGTGTAAATCTGGTTGTTTAGCTCAAAAATACATATTATACAAGTCATTAAGCGAAAATCCAGATCCAGCATGTTTAATGAGAAAGGTAAAACAATGATTAGCACTAATAATAGAGAAAAATACTTTTCACTACTGCTTTCTTCGGTATCGAAGTGTGATTTGTGTGAAAGAATGTGTAATCGAAAAAAAGTACTATCTAATCATAATGGAAGTATATACTCCAAGGTAATCTTTATAGCAGAAGCACCAGGGCGATTAGGAGCGGAATGCACAGGTATTCCTTTATATGGAGATAAAACAGGCGAAAACTTTGAGATGTTATTGGGGAACATCGGATGGAGTCGACAGGATATATTTATAACAAATTCTATATTATGTAACCCACAAGATGAAAATGGTAATAATTCAACACCAATTAAAGAAGAAATATCAAATTGCAGTTATTTTTTGGAGATGATACTTGAGTTAATTGACCCCGATGTAATAGTAACATTAGGTGTAAAAGCATTAGAAGCATTAAAAATAATAGAAAACCATGAATATATTCTTAAAAATTGTGTTGCGGAATGTTTAGACTGGCATGGACGAAAGCTAGTACCACTATATCATATGGGACCTAGGGCAATCATACATAGATCGTTAATTCAACAAAGAGCAGATTTTATACGATTATCACATATGGTAAATCCAATAACTGGATTCAAGGATAACAAGTCACTTCAAAGAAAGCAACAAAAAAATCATAATGCAAATACTAGGATAATTGATATGGTTGCGATTATAATAAATGAAGTGAGAGAATTATCTTTTTTTAAGTTGACGAAACTTTTGTATTTAGCAGATTGCTTATATTATGAGAAACAAGAAAGATCTATTTCAGGTTCAATATATCTACGAATGCAAGAAGGACCATGGATACCTTCGTTAAAAGAAATAATTAAAGATATCAATGGAAAACTATGTGTAACACATTTTTATAATAAGAAACCATACTTAGAATATATAAGTAATAATTATATTAATAGCTTGTCTAGTGATGAGACGGAGTTTATAAAAAATATATGTAAGTTGTATTATAATCATTCAGATGCACAAATCAAAACTGCTGCATATCTAACTAAGCCTATGAAGTATATAATTAAACAAGAAAAACTGGGAAGAAATATGACTAAAATACCAGTACTATATAGAGATTCAACTGTCATGGATTATGACACAGATTATATAGAAAAGTAGAAGTAATATAGTTTGTTTTAGCATAGCCTTAGTGAAAGGAATATTTATATGGACTTATATGTAAGAGATTATGAAAAACCGACTAAACATGAATTAGAAGCAATTGAAGAGCAAAATGAATTTTTTAAATTAGGAATTATATCTCCGGAGCATATCGATCCTATTAATAAATACGATAGTGAGGTTAGAGATTTTGTTTGCCATTACAGAAAGAAATTTCCTAATAATGTTATATGGTCAGATGAACTAGATAAAGTTGCAGCAAAAAAAGAAGCAGAAGCATTTATAAAAGTATTAGACAAATCTAGAACTGAAAGTGATATACAAAATTATATAAAGAGAAATAGAAAATGGTTTATTCCAGCATCAATTTTGAAAGAATATAATTTCGGACATAAAGAAAACTACTTATTTCCTGAAATGATGTTGGGAAAAACATACAAAGTTGATTATGTTATATGTGGCCGTAATTCAGATGGTTTTCATCTTTTATTAGTTGAATTTGAAAATGCAAATACGTCATTCATTAAGAAATACGGAAATGGAACGAGTGAAAGCGTTACTGAGGGGTATGGTCAGATATTTAATTGGAAGATATGGATGAATGAGAATCTTCAATTGTTTTTAAATGAATTTCAATTTACTAAAAAGGGAATATATATACCAATTTCTCGAATTCACTATTGTTTAGTAGTTAGTAGAAGAAAATTTATGAATGATTCAGCTAGAGATCGAAAGAATTCTTTGATATCAGATACAAAAGAATTAAACATCATAAATTATGATAGAATATGTGACTATATAAGTGCTCTTGGTAGTGGTTATTGTTTGCTATAAATTGGAAGATAAAGCCATCCACGAGAATCGGATATGGATAAAATTGGCTAATTATGATTTTGCGAAAATACTTGACGGTATCGGGTGGAGAAGGTGAAAACATTTTTTAAATGCCTAAGTATAGGTGATCGTGATATAATAAATACGGTTTTAAAGACCCCTTATAAAAGTAGTTCTGTATTAGAAAAGTACCTGAATCAGTAGAATTATCAATGGAGATACTTTATAATAGATAAAAAAGCAGTAGGAGGCTTGACTTGAAAAAAGGCATTTATTTGAACGATTCCATTCATGGGCTGATTTCATTAACAGAATATGAAAGAAGGATTATTTCAACTATTGGTTTTAATCGTCTCCATGACGTATATCAGAATTCTACGGTATATCTTACGTTTCCAAGCAATCGAACCAAACGATTTGAGC
>JAEXGM010000002.1 GCA_023450835.1 Bacillota bacterium
CCTAAAAATAAAATGGCATTAATCTTTAAGTGGTATTTTGGTTATGCCACAAAAAATGCATTAACCGGTTCAGAAGAAAATATTATAGACTATCAAATTTACGCTGGTTCGGCACTGGGTGCATTTAACGAATATGTCCGGGGAACCGAGTTGGAAAATTGGAAAAACAGGCATGTAGACAGCATTGCTTTGAAACTAATGGAGGATACCAGGAATTATATTTTAAATTTAAAAAATAAAAATATATTAGGAGGCACGTATGACAAAGGAAGAGATTAAAAAAATAATCGCTGATACATTTGAAGAAATAGTAGGTGATCTTACAGAGGAACTGGATACCAATAAATCTTTAAAGGATTATGGAGCCAATTCCATTGACAGAGCGGATATTGCAATTGATGCCATGGAAGCTGTCGGCTGTAAAATTCCCCTGGTGGATTTGGGAAAGGTAAGCAATATCTCCGGATTAATTGATTTACTATATGAGAGGCAGAATGATAAATAGAAAAAAAGTATATATCAGCGGAATGGGAATCTTCTCCCCCTTTGGATATGGAATTGATGTGTTCGGAGAGGCTTTAAAAAGAGGAGACACAGCAATCGATTATTGGTCCTCACAAAAGGAAAGAACACCGCCCCTCCAGCTTGGTGCAAGGATTGGTCCCTACGATTTTAAGGAAGAGATAAGTAAGCTTTCCTTAAAGGATAAAGAACTGGAAAGTCACAGTAAAAAGCTGGTAAGACGGAGTAACCTGACGATAGAATCACTGGTACTTGCAGCCTTAGAGGCCTGGAAGATGGCAGAACTTATTGAAAAACCCGTAGAGGATATCAAGAAGGGATTAGTTGTCGCCGGAAATAATACGTTTCAGAACTATACCTATGAGATGGTAAAAAAATATGGGGAACAGACGGAATATGTAACGCCCAGTTATGCCCTTCAATTTATGGATACAAACAGTGTAGGGATTTTAAGTGAAATATTTTCCATCCGTAACGAAGGATTTAGTGCAGGTAATGCTTCTGCCAGCGGTAATGCAGCAATTATTAAGGGGATTCAAATGATTCAAAGCGGCATAACGGAGCTTTGTCTGGTAGGAGGGGGTGCCACCGATTTATCCCCTATAGAATGGGCAGCCTTTACCAATCTGAATGCTTTAGGGGGAAAAACAGATTTCGGAGACCCTAAGTTAGCCTGCAGACCTTTTGACAAACGTCATGAGGGTTTTATATTGGGGCAGGCAGGAGCTTGCCTGATATTAGAGTCCGAAGAATCCATTGTAAGCAGAGGGGCTAAAAAATTGGCGGAATTAAATGCCGGTGCCATATTATTAGATGGCAACAGTTTGTCAAATCCCAGTCTTCAGGGTGAGATTGCCGTTATGAAGAGAGTACTGAAACTGGCTGAGTTATCCTCTGAGAAAATCGATTATATCAACGCCCATGGCACCTCCACTCCCTTAGGAGATGAAACGGAGCTAATGGCTGTCAATGAAGTATTTAAAGATCATCTAAAGAGTAACTTTATCAACTCAACTAAGGGCATTACAGGTCACTGCTTCTATACTGCGGGAATTGTAGAAGCCATTGCCTCCATTATTCAAATACGGGAAGGTTTTGTGCATGGAAACAGAAATCTTGAGGAACCTGTAGGTCTTAAGGAATATCTGATAGGAGAGAGCAGTGTTAAGAAAGAAATAAAACATGCTGTCAGTAATTCCTTTGGTTTTGGAGGTATTAATACAAGTATTGTAATCAGCAAAGGATAAGTAAGGAAGACAGCAGAAATTAAATAAAAACGAAAGAAAGGCAAAAGGTATCATACGTGAATAATTTATCGGTTGGAATTGAGGCAATTAATTTCTATGGCGGGGCGACCTATATAGGCGTAAGACAATTATTTGAAGAAAGAAATCTTGATCTGGAACGTTTTGATAATTTATTAATGGAGAAAAAATCTGTTGGGCTTCCCTGTGAAGACCCGGTAACCAACGCTGTAAATGCTGCTAAACCTATCCTAGACAGGTTAAGTGAAGAAGAAAAAAACAGCATTGACATGATAATTACTTCTACGGAGTCAGGGCTTGATTTTGGAAAGTCCATCAGTACATATATTCATGATTATCTCGGATTAAATAGAAATGTTCGTTTGTTTGAGGTAAAGCAAGCCTGCTATGGGTGTACGGCTGCATTTCAGATGGCGGTCAACTTTGTAGCAGCCCAGGTTTCTCCTCAGTCTAAAGTTCTTGTTATCGGTACAGACATTGCAAGAGCAGCAGCAAAGCATACCTACGCAGAGCCGTCCCAGGCAGTAGGTGCCGTAGCAATGTTAGTCGGTGAAAATCCCAAAGTTCTTTCAGTAGATTTAGGTGCCAACGGTTATTATGGCTATGAAGTTATGGATACCTGCCGGCCGCTTCCGGAGATTGAAACAGGAGATCCGGATTTGTCTCTGCTGTCTTACCTTGACTGTTTAAAGGGAAGTTACGGAGAATATGCCAAACGGGTCAATGATGTGGACTTTTTGACTACTTTTGATTTTCTGTCTTTTCACACACCTTTTGTAGGAATGGTTAAGGGCGCACATCGAATGCTTTTAAGGGATTTATATAAAATGAGACCAAAGGATATCGAAGAAGATTTTAACAGACGTGTAAACCCTTCCGTTTTGTTTTGCAAGGAAGTGGGTAACGTGTATTCCGCTACTCTGTATCTGGCTCTAAGCAGCCTGATAGCCAACGGAGAATTTAAAGGGGAACAAAGAATTGGTCTATATTCCTATGGCTCCGGATGCTCCAGTGAGTTTTACAGCGGCATTATTACAGAGGAATCCAAAAGACTTGTTAAAAGCATGGGAATTAAAGAAAATTTGGACAGACGTTATCTGCTGGATATTAATGAATATGATAATTTGCTGGATCTAAATATGGCATGGATCTTTGGTATTCGGAATAAAAAGGTAGATATAGCTCCCTATGAACATATTTATGAACAGTTTTTTAAAGGAAAAGGTCTGCTGGTATTAAAAGGTGTTACAGAATTCCACAGGGAATATACCTGGAGCTGACAAAGAAGGGAGGCACAGGCCTTGAAATTTCAGACCATAGAAGTCAGTGAAGAAGATTCAATACTTCGTGTTGTAATAAATAGAGTGCAGCACAAAAACAGCCTGAATAGTACACTGATAGATGAGCTAAATGAAGTACTTTATAGAATCAGAGAAGAAAAACATATCAAAATTCTGCTTCTTGAAGGCAAGGGCGGATATTTTTGTACCGGTATGGATTTTGGAATAATAGCTGCCAAGGGAGAGGATAGTGAAGCAGCTTCTTTAACCAAAGACTACATGGTTTTTCTGGAAAGATTATCGTCAGAACCTGTTGTAACCATAGCAATGGTGGACGGACAGGTTTTAGCCGGAGGAGTCGGTATTGTAGCGGCCTGTGACTTTGCCATTGCTACTAAGAACTCATCCTTTAGTCTCTCAGAAGCCTTATGGGGCCTGATGCCCTGTATGGTAATGCCTTATTTAATCAGAAAAAGCGGATTTCAGGCAGCAAAAAGAATGACCTTGACCACCCTTCCTTTTAATGCGGCGGAAGCGGAAAGAATCAAACTGGTTGATGAAGTTTCGGATAATCTGACAATTACACGAAATCAATTTTGTTCCAGGATAAAAAGGTTAGACAAAGAAACAATCGGAAAAATAAAGAACTATTTGAATAAAATGGATGTGATAACCCAGGAAGAAAGAGATTATGCAGTGAATGAGACTAGTAAATTATTTGGCAGCCCCAAGGTTTTAGAGAATATATCAAATTATGTAAATTACAATATATTTCCTTGGGAAAATCGTTAGGAGGGTTTTATGATAATTATAAAAGATTTAAAGAAGGACTATATTTCAGGTAAAATACCCGTTAATGCTTTAAGAGGAATCAATGTAGAATTTACAGATGGTGAATTTACAGCTGTTGCCGGTTCTTCCGGCAGCGGAAAATCAACTATGCTTAATTTAATCGGCTGCCTGGATACGGTAACCAGCGGCAGCATAGTAATTGATGATGTGAATATAGTCAACTTAAATGAAAAAGAAAAAAACCAATTCAGACTCTACAAAATAGGCTTTATTTTTCAGTCCTTTAATCTCCTTCCGGTGCTCAACATTTATGAGAATGTGGAATTGCCCATGTTAATTATCAAAGATATTACAAAGGCAGAGCGAAAAGAGCGGGTTGAATATTTTGTGGAAGAGGTCGGTTTAAAGGATTATCTAAAACGTCTCCCCAGTGAATTATCCGGAGGCCAGCAGCAGAGAGTTGCAATTGCAAGAGCTTTAGCTACAAAGCCCAAAATCATCCTGGCAGATGAGCCTACGGCAAATTTAGATTCACAGAACGGTATCAGTATGATTGAGTTAATGCATAAAATCTGCATAACAGAAAAAACCACCTTTTTATTCTCAACACATGATGACAAAATTATTAAAAGTGCGGAGAGGGTGCTTAGGATGCAGGATGGGCAGATTATAGAGGAGGTTAACAAATGACGCTTCTGAAAATCCCTCTGAAAAACATTCAGTTGAATAAAAAAAGAACGGTATCTCTTGGGTTCTTCATCTTTATATCAGCTTTAATACTGGTTCTGGTTTCCGGGGTCATTGAAACCATAATTTCTAATATGACTACTACTTTAACCAAAAGCATAATGGGCGAAGTTCAAATAAGACCAGGTACCACCACAGAAGAAGAGATGATAAGTTTTACGAAAACCTGGGATTCTCTTGATACCTATAAGGCCGGGGATATAGAAAAGTTGAATACTTTTTTTTCAGGTAATACAGACATCTCTTATGAGAAAAGATTAAGAGGGGCGGGAATCCTGCAAAAGAATACCGACACAGCACCTGTTAATTTTATCGGTGTGGATACGGCGTCAAGTGTTTATTCTGCAAAGATTAAACTGGTAAGCGGAACGCTGCTTACGACCTCTTCAGAAAATGGAGTATTAATCCCCTCTACCATTGCTGAAAAGCTTGGTACTAAAGTGGGTGATACCATAAATATTCTTACACAAAAAGATGGTGAAAGTTCGCTGAATG
>JAEXGM010000061.1 GCA_023450835.1 Bacillota bacterium
TCACCTTCAATAATAACCTTATCCTGAAAGATTTTTAGGGTCTGAAGCAAAAGATCATGTTTGTTCTTATACAGGGTGCGAATCTTATTAAGGTGGCGTTCGAAATAGCCATCCGTCAGGAAGTGGGTTATGATATACTGGTCTACTCTGGAAACAGTGGATGAAAACATACCAAGATATTTTTTGTACAAGAGCATTAATTCTTCCGGCAATACCATGTATCCTACACGTATGGCGGGAGCAATCGCTCTGGAAAAAGTGCCCAGGTATATTACTTTCTCAAAAGAATCCATACTCTTTAGGGCAGGGATTGGCTTTCCCTTATAGCGAAATTCACTGTCATGGTCATCTTCAACTATATACCGTTCTTTTTTTAATGCGGCCCAGGCAAGCAGTTCCTGCCTTCTCTTTACAGGCATAACTATCCCCAGGGGATACTGGTGGGAGGGAGTCACGTAAACGATATCTGCATCTGTCCTAAAGAGTCTGTCCACACAGATGCCATTCTGGTCCAACTCAATGGGCAGCACCTCAAACTGCATCCCTATAAAGATTTCATAAGCTCTCTTATATGTCGGATTTTCCATGGCAATTACATTTTCCGTATGACAAGTGTCCGTGGTATCAAAGGAAGCCGCCAGAAAGTCGAGTTTTTTACGGTAGAACAGCCTTGAAAGCAACAACAGCAAATAATCTGTTCCTGCCCCTACAATAATCTGTTCTGCTGAGCAAATAACACCTCTTGAACTGTAAAGGTAGCCGGCAATAGCAGTACGTAAAGATTCGTCTCCTCTGCTGTCGCCTAAAAGAAACAGGTCATTGTTATACTCGCTCATGCAGTCTTTTGAGAGCTTTCGCCAGGTATTATAGGGAAAGCTGTTAATATCAATTGCAAAAGGTGAGAAGTCATACTGACAGGATTGTTTTACCTGCTTTCCGGCTTCTTTTTTTATAACAGGCATGGTTGGAATGGAAGCCAGGGCAGAAACGGCAGCAACGTAAAAGCCGCTCTTTGGAATCGATTCAATATAGCCTTCCGATACTAACTGAGAATAGGCCATATCAACTGTGTTGCGGCTGATAGAAAGATGTGCGGCGAGACTTCGCGCAGAAGGCAGCTTAGAGCCTTTATAAAGTCTGTCGTCCTTGATTTCGTTCTTAATATAGGAATATATCTGTTCATACATGGGAACAGCGGATTCCGTATCTATTGGCACTGAGAGCATGAGAAGCCTCCTTATAGTTCGGATAAATGTTATACAGCGTCCAGTTTATCACCATCTATATGAAAGATTCCTATCTCCTTATAGTGGTTAATTTTGTAGTTAACGGTATCCAGACTCTTTTCCAGTTCATTCATCTGCTGTAAAATATGCTGTTTATGTAGCAGCAGCATGTCCTTGCGGATTTCTGCAGTTTCTTCTCCTTTTAGGCAGAGGTTCATGAATTCCTTAATATTTTCAATGGACATGCCGGAATTCTTCAGGCAGCAGATAAGTCCAAGCCAGGCAATGTCATTATCAGAAAATTTGCGGATTCCGGAAGGTGTGCGCTTTACTAAGGGAAGCAGTCCCTCCTTATCATAATAACGCAGGGTATAAATAGACAGACCGGTCCTGTCTGAAACTTCTTTAATTGTATACATGAGGATTCCTCCAGATATCTGATTGTGTAAAGTGACCTGTAAAGAGACAGATAACACAATAGTTTTCTTAAACCATATCATAATACCGCAGTAGTGTCAATCAGTCTGCGGTATTACAGTACACAATGGTATGAGAAGGATATGAAAGAAGGGTTGAGGAAAGGACGTTGACATGCATGAAGGATGGCTATCTAAGCGAACCAGAGTTATTGCAATTATTTGATTCCGTAATAATTAAGAAAGAGCCGAAGACTCTGTGAGGGCGGAGAGTTTGCTTCGGATAACAGCTTCATCCCTTACGTCTGTCAAAAGTACCAGAAGGTCACCTTCCTTTAGAACAGTGCTGCCATTTGGGATAAACTCCTGATTCTCTCTTTTTACCGCAATAAGCAGGCAGTTGTCCGGCAATCCGATTTCTTTGATTTTTTCACCGGCCGCCGGAGAACCATGGTGTATGATTGTTTCAAAAGTAACCTTACTGCTGCTGTCAGCCTGCATATAGTCCGAGCCTGTGTTATGAACCAAGGAATGCAGCAGGGAGTCATAAATCGGCGCGCTCTTTAGCATATCTGCAGTCATATAGGAAATAACGGAGACAATGGTAAGGGGGAGCAGTGTGGTTACGGAGCCGGTCATTTCGGCTAACAGTATGATTCCTGTTATTGGTGCTCTTACGATAGCACTGAAAAATCCACACATGGACAGGGTAACCAGTGTGTAGAACACATTTGCCGGGAGGCCTAAATATTCGATGGAAATTTTAGCGGTGATACCGCCGGCCAGGGCACCCATGACCAAAAAAGGAAAGAATATGCCGCCGGGGGCTCCGGAACCAAAGGATATGATGGAAAAGAGAAATTTTAGTACCAAAGCAAAAAGCAGGAACAGAAGGCCGGTCTTAAAGTCAATTCTTTCTATCAGAACATGTCCTCCCCCGCATACAAAGGGAAAGATAAGACCTAGAATACCTGCCATAAGAAAGGGAAGCAAAAGGATGCGGCTGCCGATTAACTTCTCTCCCTTTTTGTATAATTTCTGGGATAGCAGAACTGATTTATTATAAATAACTCCAAAGGCTCCAAGGAGGATGCCTAAAAGAAACAGGATCCAATAGTACTTTAGCGGAATATCAGCAACTTGCCCGAACTGAAAGACAGGGGCAGTGCCAAATACCAATTTAGAAACGTAGTCCGCAACCACAGCAGAAGCCAGAGCTGAAAGGCATACGATAGGAGAAAAATACTTATAGATCTCTTCCAGGGCAAACAGAGCGCCGGCTAAGGGGGCATTAAAGGCGGCAGCCAGCCCTGCACCCGCACCACTGGCAATGAGAATCTTCTTTTCAAATTTGGTTTCAGAGAATTTATCAGCCAGACCTTCGGCAACAGAAGCTCCCAGCTGAATGGATGGACCTTCCCTGCCAAGGGATAGACCTGCCAGAATAGCCAGGATACCTCCGGCGAATTTTCCTGCCAGAGTGGTGAGCCAATTCTGGGTTATGTAGCCTGATAATATCCCTTTTACCTGGGGGATACCACTTCCGCTGATTAAGGGAAAGTGCTTTATCAGAAGCATGGTCAGCAGTCCCAAACCTGCCAGCAGTATAAAGAGAAGAGGAATCAAAATAAGGTGATTCCGGAAGAAATGATATACAGCAAAGGAAACAAATTCTGCTTTCAGCAGCAGAAAACGGTAAGCACTGGATATTAATCCTGCAAGAAGTCCTGCAATCATACTTTTAATGATAATATTCATTTGCCTGGAGTATTCCTTTACTGCCTGACTATAGTTGTTTGTTTTTTTCATACATACTCCGTTCCTTTTAGATTAGTTACTATATGGCAATCATATTTTATGAAATGCCCCAACGTTAAATTATAGAACTATTAATTCCATGTCTCAAGTATTAATTTTACTAAAATTTTATTTTTATTTATTATATTTTAAGAAATTTCGCAGTGAAATCATTGGGGATACAAAGTGATAACATCATACTTAAGAATACAAGAGGCTTTAAAGATGCAGTTTGATGTTACAGATAATATCAAGGCGAATTATCAGGGAAAATGCCAATTCTATAACCTACTCAATGGGTATGGGTATTTTAATGCTTGGTCTAATGCTTGGTGTAAAAATTTGGATATTTCAAAAAACATTTGACCTAGAGTTAACTCTATGGGATATAGTGGAGATAGAAATAAATATTATGATACCACAGGGGGTTTTGCAATGAATTACAGAAGTTTTGGAAAGACTGGTTCTTTGATTTCGGCTTTAGGTTTCGGATGTATGAGATTTCCGGAATATGAGAAAGACGGCAAATGGCATATTGATGATGATAAAGCGATACCCATGCTTTTAAAAGCATATGAAGAAGGTGTCAATTATTTTGATACTGCGCCTTATTATTGTCACCATAACAGTGAAATAACGGTAGGAAAAGGCCTTAAGGGAATCCGCGACAAGGTCATGGTTTCTACAAAGATACCCGTGGATAAATGTAAGGAGGCCGGTGATTACAGAAGATTTTTAGAGCAGAGCCTTAAAAAACTGGATATGGAATACATTGATTACTATCATTTCTGGGGACTTAGCAAGGAAGAATATGATAAGAGTGTTCTGGGTCTTAATCTTTTAGAGGAAGCTAAGAAAGCAAAAGAAGAAGGACTGATTAAGCATATATCCTTCTCTTTCCATGATAAAGCAGAATATATCAAGTATATTATTGATAAGGCAATTGAAAGAGGCATTCCCATGGAAACTATGCTGGTTCAATACAATCTGCTGGACAGAAGCAATGAAGAGATGATTCAGTATGCTGCCTCCAAAGGCCTTGGCGTTGTAGCCATGGGACCGGTAGGCGGCGGAAGATTGGCAGCTCCGACTGATCTTTATACGAAGCTTACAGGAAAACCGTCCATATCAACCTATGAACTGGCATTTAAGTTCGTTCTGGGAAATCCCTACATGAGCTGTGCTCTTTCCGGTATGGAGAATATCGACATGGTAGAGAAGAATGCGGCTATATCAAGTAATGCGGAAGGACTTACAGAGGAGGAATGGACACAGCTTGGAGAATCGGTCGAGAAATTAAAGAAATTCAGTGAACTTTACTGTACCGGTTGTGCATACTGTCAGCCATGTCCCGCAGGTATCGATATTCCGAAGATATTTAATATGTACACCTATCACAATGTATATGGACTTACCGACTATGCTAAAAATGAGATGCAGAACTATAAGAAAAATGACGGTAAGACTATTGCGGACTGCAAGGATTGCGGTCTTTGCGAAAATCAATGTCCTCAGAGCTTAAAGATCAGAGAAGAATTAAAGAGAGTGGAAGAAGTATTAATTGGCAAGTAAAAGATAGCATTTTAGCAGAGGAAAACAAGGAGGTAATGATGAAAGTACTATTTATTGGTGGAACCGGCACTATAAGCACTGCCATTTCAAAGGAACTTATAAAAGAAGGACATGAGTTGTATTTATTAAACAGAGGCAGTAAGAATGCAGTATTTGATGGAGAAGTAAAAGAGCTGATTGCTGATATCGCAGAGGAGGATAAAGTTGCGGAGCTGATTAAAGACCATAATTTCGATGTGGTTGCAGACTTTATCGCCTTTGTACCGGAACAGCTTCAGAGAGATTACAGACTCTTTAAGGATAAAGCAAAGCAGTTCATATTTATCAGTTCGGCATCAGCTTATCAGAAGCCTTTAGGAGATTATCGTATAACGGAAGGAACTCCTCTTGCTAATCCTTACTGGGAATACTCCAGAAATAAAATAGCCTGTGAAGACTATCTCATGAAGCTCTACCGTGAAGAAGGATTTCCGGTAACCATCGTAAGACCCAGCCATACCTACGATGAGAGAAGTGTTCCCGTAGGTGTACATGGTTCCCAGGGCAGCTATCAGGTGATAAAGAGAATGCAGGCAGGTAAAAAAGTTCTGATACATGGCGATGGCACTTCTCTATGGACATTGACCCATAACAGTGACTTTGCAAAAGGATTTATCGGACTGATGGGGAATCTTCATGCAATTGGTGAGGCGGTTCAGATTACTTCCGATGAGACCCTTACCTGGAATCAGATTCATAAAGCAATTGCAGATGCTCTGGGTGTAGAGTTTAAAGCCTACTATGTTTCCTCCGAGTTCCTGGATGCGGTAAGTGACCAGGACTTCAAAGGAGCACTAATCGGTGATAAAGCCAATTCCGTTGTATTTGATAATTCTAAAATTAAAAGGCTGGTTCCTGGTTTTACCTGCACCAAACGATTTGACCAGCAGGTAAAGAATATACTGGAATATGTACTTAGCCACCCTGAATGTCAGAAGGAAGATGCAGAATTCGACCAGTGGTGTGATAAGGTAATTGATGCTTTGGAAAATGCGGCAAAGGTAATCAGAGGTTAGAAATAAAATTTATAATAAGACATTATATAGCAGAAAGATTGTATGAAGGGTAAATGTACCTGATCAATCTTTCTGTTTTTTTGCTTTATAGTCCGAATATAGTAAAAATGCGACAAATATTAACAAAGAAATATTTACATTAAATAGAAAATGATGTATAATATTTCTTACACGGAGGATTTTAATTACATAAAAACTGGCAGAACCAATAATCCCCTATATACTGGATTTCAATGCCATGATCGCGCGGCATGGTTTGAAATAATAAATGAGAAGGAGATGTATTTATGTTAAGAAAAGGGAAAATGGTAAGTTTATTGTTGGTTTTAGCTCTTGTTATTTCCTTGCTGCCTTCTGTGAGCCCAAAAGCTGCTACAACCTGGAATCTGGTTTGGAGCGATGAGTTTAACGGAAGCAGTTTGGATACCTCCAAATGGACGGCAGAAATTGGAACAGGCAGTGGGGGATGGGGCAATAATGAGCTGGAGTATTACACTAATCGGTCTCAGAACGTTACAGAATCCGGTGGTAATCTTGTAATAACAGCTCTGAAGGAATCTTACGGGGGAATGAACTATACTTCCGCAAGAATCAAGACCCAGGGTATTAAGAGCTTTACATATGGCAAGATAGAAGCAAGAATCAAGCTTCCTTCCGGCCAGGGGCTTTGGCCTGCTTTTTGGATGTTAGGTGATAACATTTCATCCGTTGGCTGGCCGAAATGCGGCGAACTTGATATTATGGAACGTGTTAACAATAATGCTTATGTGAATGGAACAGCTCACTGGGATTCCAATGGACAAGCCGATTATGGTCTGACCTCAGGTTCTCTTGATTTCTCACAGTTCCACACCTATTCTCTTGAATGGGATGCCAATTACGTAAGATGGTTTGTTGACGGAGCACAGTTCTGTGAAATGTACATTCAGAACGGTACAGGCGGAACAGAAGAATTCCAGAAACCTTTCTTCCTGCTCTTAAATCTTGCAGTAGGCGGAAACTGGCCCGGAAGTCCCAATAGTTCGACTGCTTTCCCGGCACAGATGCTGGTAGATTACGTTAGAGTATATCAGGCTCAGTCCACTACCTCACCTATCGTGAGCGGCGGAGTCTATACCCTGGCAGCAAAATGCAGCGGAAAAGTATTGGATATCACAGATAATTCCACAGCTGATGGAGCAAAGACACAGCAATGGACCAACTATAGCGCAAATAATCAAAGATTCCGTATTGATGATATGGGTGGCGGCTATTATAAACTGACTGCTATTCATAGCGGTAAGTGTCTGGACGTTCCATATGGAGCAGCCACAGTTGGCTTACAGCTTCAGCAAGCTGCGGATAACGGTAATGATGCGCAAAGGTGGAAGATAGTAGATGTTGGCGGCGGCTATTACAAACTGGTATCAAAGGCTACCGGTCTGGCAATGGATGTTTCCAATTCGTCTACAGCGGACGGAGCTGTAGTACAGCAATGGACGGATAACGGTACAGATGCTCAGAAATGGTATCTGACGAGAGTTCAATAGCAGCAGAAAAGTCTGGAATCGGCCCCTGTCAGGTAGATGGGGGCCGGTTCATATTTTGGGCTTTTATTATAGCGGCAGAAGGTTAGTTTTTCTAAAGGGGACGGAAATTTGCACAAAGCCGAAAGACTCATGCGCTGGTTCCAAGGCGCATTCGTTCTTTCGGCTTTGTGCAAATTTCCTGTAAATATATTGAAATAGGGCGCTTGATGCTTTTATTATAAAATAGTGAATATTAGAAGGGGCTGATGACAACGGGCTGAAGTTGTTTTCCTTCGAGGGCACTTTCTAAGGTTAGGGTTAGTAGGTGAGTATGAGCTATCATAGATTTGGGTTTTCCGGTGGGGCTATCCTGACCGAAGGGAACAAAATAGATATTTTTTTGATTTAAGAGGGTTCCGATATTTTTTAAGTTATTTCCAAGGGCGTCGTTTGTGGCAATAGATAAAACCAGCGGCTTGTTGTTGCGGATGTGGGCTTTGGCAGCCATTAAAACGGGAGTATCGGTAATACCGGTAGCCATCTTAGCTAAAGTATTGCCGGTGCAGGGAATAACAGCTAGGATATCAAACATTTCTTTTGGACCGATAGGTTCGGCATCCTCAATCGTAGTAATAGGTTCGTGGCCGGTAAGTTCAACTAATCTGCGGTGGAAATCTTCTGCCTTGCCGAAACGGGAATCAATTTTCTGTGCATTAAAGGAGAGGATGGGATATACATTGGCATCTTCTCTTAATAGCTTCTCAATCTCTTCAAAGGTTTTATCAAAGGTACAAAAAGAACCGGTCAAAGCGATTCCGATATTTTTATTATGCAATGACATAAATACCTCATTTCCGGAGAAAATCTGTTCTTATAGAGATGGTTCTCCAAGACTACTTAATAGATACCTGGTTAAAAAATCTGCGCTGGCCTTGGGGGCATACTTTCCCGGCAGGCCAAGACTTAGCTTAGCGGTACGGGACAACTCCTTAGCCGAAGTAAAATCAACACCGCCCGGGGCGGAAGCAATATCAATGATAACCACGTCCTGCTTGGTCTTAGCTAAAAGCTCTTTATTTAATACCAGTGCTGGGATTGTATTAAAGATATAATCGTAGTCAGATATTACATCTGTAAGTTCTGACAATGACAGGGCATGGAAGGAAGAAGTCTTTGCCTGAGCGATAGCAAGAGGAGCTCTTGCGGCAATGGTAACTTCCCCGCACAGACCTTTTAATTTTTCCGCAAGGGTTTTAGCACATCTGCCATAGCCTAATATCAGGCAGGAGCTGTCATGAAGATTACCGCCGCTGTTAATAATTGCTTCTGCAATAGTTCCCTCTGCGGTCGCAATGGTATTAAACAGGGTGATTTCCTCTTCTTCCATAAAATCATTGTAATAGATATCATTTGCTTCGCAGAATTCCTGGATGTTCTTGGTAAAGCATCCGCCATAGAGCTTATGACCTTTCTTTAGATGTTTGCAAAGAATCTCAGGAGTCAAGTCTGTTTTAGTGTCCACGGATAAAATATGAACACCGTTTTTGGTAAAGGGAATGGGAGTTAGAATAACCTTACTGGAATCTATTGCTTGGGCTAAAGACGTAGCATGTTCCATACCGGCTTTATCACACAGGTTCTCCAGACCGTATAACAGCACAGAAAAGCCCCGGGATATTAAATTTTTTGCCAAGTAGACCTGCCTTAAATCTCCGCCGATGACGGCAAAATCATAAGTCATAGAATTCATTTATAAGCCTCCGGGATATGCATATAAGCTGAATGAAGTCTTAAACTAAAATACAACTTATATAGAATTGTTTTAGATAATTTCAATATATGGCAGATTAATAAAAAAGTTCGCCAATTAAAGGCAGGTCTTGCGGACAAATAATGGAATAAATCGACATTTAGAAAGCCCCTTGACAAGTGAAGAATTTCTGAATATACTAAAGAAAAAAGAAAAGGCTATGAAGAGAGAAGTACTCTATCGGAAGCATACAGAGAGCTCCAGTTGGTGGGAAGGAGCAGCGAAAGACAGACGAAACAAGCCTCGGAGCTGCATACGGATCGGCATTTATATATAAGCCGTGATGCTATGACGTAGGTCTGCGTTATAAGACTAGAGTATGTTCGTACTTAAAGAGGTTAATATGGTGACGTATTAATAAAAATAGGGTGGTACCGCGATAGATTCGCCCCTGTAATTATGATTGCAGGAGGTGTTTTTTTATACCCTTTTTTAAGAATACTATAATTATTGAAATAATATTATAAGTCCAATGGCAGACCAGATACGAATTACGATGTGCCAATTGAAACGGATTAAGAGGAAAAGCAGTATAAAATATCCTGCATGACGAAAGAAAACCAATGAAAGAGTAAGAGGAGAATTGATATGTTTGAAAAAGAGAAGACCCGCCCCGAATTTCCCAAAAGGGCAGTAATAACAGCGGGAATGCCATATGGAAACAAGGAGCTGCATTTTGGTCATATTGGCGGTGTATTTGTCCATGCTGATACCTTTGCAAGATTTCTAAGAGACAGAATCGGTGAGGAAAATGTTATATTTGTATCCGGTACCGACTGCTATGGCTCCCCCATATTGGAAAGCTACCGAAAATTAAAAGAAGAAAAAGGTGCGGATTATAACGAGACCATAAAAGACTATGTCAGGAAAAATTATAATCACCAGAAGGAAACTCTGTCCGCCTATGAAATCAGTCTGAGCCTTTACGCAGCTTCCGCTCTTGACAGAGCCGGAGAGATTCATAAGGAAGTGTCAAAAGAAATCTTCGACACTCTTTATAAGAATGGCTTCCTGGAGAAATTAGCCACACCCCAGTTCTTTGATCCGGACTTTGGAGTATTCCTAAACGGAAGACAGGTAGTAGGAAACTGCCCTATTGAAGGCTGTGCTTCCGAGAAAGCCTATGCCGATGAGTGCTCCCTGGGGCATCAGTATATGCCGAGCGAACTTTTAAATCCCAAGAGTACCTTATCCGGCAAAACACCGGAAGTAAAAGAGGTTGCCAACTGGTACTTTAAGCTGGAGGAATATACACAGTGGCTCCTTGATTATGTGGCAAAGGAAAGAAAGGGAAATACCAGAAAATATATTATCAAGACTATAGAAGAATTCTTAAAGCCGCCTTGCATCTATGTAAAGAAGAGCGAGTTCGAGAGAACCGGCGTGGCAGAGGAAGAGCTGAACATTCTGCTGCCGGAGCATGAATTATCCAAAGAGGATAATAAGGCATCCGTAACTTATGTGTTTCAGAATCTGGGTGAAAGAGATAAAGCAAGAGACGTTTTAAACAATAAGGGAATACGTTTCCGTACCGGTAAGACACTGGTACCTTTCCGCCTCTCCGGTAATATTGAGTGGGGTGTACCGGTACCGGATGCAGAGGATATGAAGGATTTGACCTTCTGGGTATGGCCGGAATCTTTATGGGCACCAATTTCCTTTACCAGGACTTATCTGGAAATGCAGGGGAAAGACCAGGCTGAATGGAAGAACTGGTGGGAGTCAGAAGAAGCGAAGGTATATCAGTTTATCGGTGAGGATAATATTTATTTTTACGGAAATGCAGAAATGGCCTTATTCTCAGCCCTAAAGCTTCAATATGGAGATAATGGAGATGTGGACAATTTCATTGCTCCCCAGCTCATTGCCAACAGGCATATTTTATTTATGGATAAAAAAGCGGGCAGCAGCAGTGCCATAAAGCCGCCTATGGCAAGAGATTTGCTGGAGTTCTATACACCGGAGCAGCTGCGCATCCATTTCTTAAGCTTGGGACTGTCTCAGAAGAGTGTAAGCTTTAAGCCCCAGGTATATTTACCGGAAGCAGAAAGAGAAGGGGTGGACCCGGTATTAAAAGAAGGTAATCTTCTGACAAACGTATTTAACCGACTGGTGCGTTCCTGCTTCTATACAGCTCAGAAGTACTATGATTCAAAGCTGCTTAGCAATGAAATCAGTGAAGAAGTAAGAAAAGAATCCGAAGAAGCTGTTCTTACCTATGAGAGGCATATGTATAACCATGAGTTTCACAGCTTGACCTATGTATTGGATTCTTATATTCGTTTTATGAATAAATACTGGGTAAATAATATGAGAACAGCTGAGACCACAGATAATGACACCTTAAGAAGACAGGTGCTTGCAGATTCTCTTTATGGAGTTCGTATCGGAATACTGTTATTGCATCCTATAGCACCGGCAGGCTGCGAGAAGATCAGAGAATATCTTGGAGTTGATGAGAAGATATGGAATTGGGACTATGCCTTTAGCACACTGAATGATTTAGTAGCTGATAAGGAAAATCACAGCCTGAAGTTCTTAGAGCCCAAGGAGGATTTCTTTGAGAAGCATAGCAGACAGCTGGAAGCTTATGCTGACGGAGAATAAATAGGTTGAGGGTCGTTGCGGATAGCAACGGCCCTTTTCTTTAATCCATTGCTGTAATATTTGTGACTTGTGGCTCACCCTGAATAGGTTTATAGATTTCAACAAGGGCAAAATGAGGAGTGTTCTCGGTATCCTTTGGTTCCGCAATGGTAATAAAACGATAATTTGTACCATTTACCAACTGGGTAGCAACAGCAAGCGGGATATAAAAGTAATCTTCCTGGTTATCTATGGTTTGGTAAAAGAGATAGGTATCATAAGGAGTTAAGTAAGCTTGATAATTCCAACCGCCAGGCATAACATACCTCCGAAAGTTTATTATAATATATGCAGGTTGGTTGTGAAGTGTCAGCTAAAAGAGAAGGGGATATACATACCTGTGAATTTATACTGAAATACCTATAAAATGAGGAGAGGAGAAGCAGTAGCCTGCTTCTCCATTATGAAAAAAGTGTATGTTAGCAAGGTGGGGAACCTTGTTTTTATCTTATGAATATAGTATACCCCAAAAATATGTCTTATATATGAAAAAGTTTTGAAAAGATTGTGAACTATTTTTCTTTCGGTATTGCTATTGAGAGGATAAAAGAAAAAACAGCCAGGGCAAGAAAGATGGCAAACAAAATATGAAGGGAACTATTTTGAGAGAGGCTTATCTGTTCCTGAGTAATTAAACTGTTTGAAGCAGATACCTGATATAAATTGCCCGAGGTAACACCTTCAATGCCTTGTCTTGTGAAGTATTTCGTTACATAAAGGTTAAAGATATTGCCGAATATACTTATACCGATGGTCTGTCCCAAAGTTCGAAGGAGTGCATTGGCTGCAACGGCGGTACCCCTTTTACTGTATTCTACCGAATCCTGAATAATAATTGTGAAGGCTGTAGTTGCACCACCAAAGCCGATACCTAAAATAAAACCGTACAGCAGCACTAAGGCAACGGGTGAACTTACGCCAAGACCGGTCAGTAGTAACATGCCAACCAGAATGATGGCAATCGCTGCTACTGTTACCATCTTCCCGCCAAAACGAATAAATAATTTACCCAGGATAAAAGAAACAACCAGCCAGGAAAGGGACATAGGAAGCATTGCCAATCCGGATATAGTCGGGCGGTATCCTAAGACATTTTGCAGGTATAGGGGTATATAAACATTAATTCCGATTAAAGCACCGCAGACCAAAAAAGACAGCAGATTTACCAGACCGCTTGTCCTGGTAAAAATATAAAAAGGGATAATCGGTTCCTCGGCTTTTTTCTCTATAAAGTAGAATAGAAGCAGAAGTATAAGTGTTGCCGCTGACAATGCCGAAATAATAAAAGTGCGGTGAGAAGAGATATTGGTATCAAAGATAAATATACTTAAAAATACAAGGACCATCAGAGTTAAGGTGATGATTCCGGCATAATCAATGGATTGCTTTTTCTTTTCAAAATGTTCCTGCAAAGCCCCCTGCAGTAAGATAACGGCTATTAAACCAAAGGGGATATTAATAAAAAACAGCCAGTGCCAGGAGAGAATATCAATTAAAAAACCACCCAGAAATGGACCAATCAGTGTAGCAATTCCCCACATAGTACTCATTCCGCCCTGTATCTTTGACCTTTCCTCTAACGGAAATTCATCTCCGATAATAGTAAAGGGAATAGTAAAAATTCCTCCTGCACCTAACCCCTGAATAGCTCGAAAGATTATTAACATCAACATATTTTGTGATAAACCACATAAAAAGCTTCCGATTATAAATAAAAGAATGCCAATAGTGAGCATGTTTTTTCGGCCATAAAGATCTGCAAACTTACCATAGATAGGGGTTGATATGGCAGAAGTTAATAAATACACGGAAAATACAAGACTGATAAGTTCAAAGCCATGCATTTCCTTCGTAATAGTCGGGGCAGCCATGGTAACAATGGTTCCTTCTACGGCTGCCAGGAACATGGCTAACATGAGAGATATAACCAGATTAGTTCTTCTTAATTTCATTTAAAAATTCCTTCCTTTGCTTATGTAAAGGATACCTGTCCTTTTGCAATCCTTTCTATTATACACTAGTAACCAGGTATACCGCAAGGCCGCTTGTAATATACATAGCTGCTTATGATATGGATGGCTGTTGGGGTTATAGAAATAGAAAAATTGAGAATGCATCTAAAAAGACGTATCAATAGCGCACTTTCCTTGAGGGGAATTGCGTTTTTGATACGTTTGTTGTATAATTATGGAAGATAAGGACTCTTAGAGCATTATTGCAGCAGGCAAGGATGGAGAGCGGGTGAGGAAAGATGGATAGTATAAGGCAGATTTTTGGTTTGGTAGTAGGAATATTACTAAGTATTGCTTGGTGGAGAGTAATCTTTAAGGTTATGGATTTTCTATTAAACAGAGGGAGAAGCAGGGAAAGGTTATAAATGCCATTGTAACTGGCTATTTAGCTGGATAGAGTACTTTACCGGTTTTTTTATCAATGATTTTAACATTGCATTTTCTATCAGAAATATCTATAAGGTTTAGTCCTTGTATGGTTTCACTGATAACCGAAATAGTGTACACTGAGGTCAGAATAGTCATGGAATCGAGAGCTTTGCCGTTACTGGTATATAGTTTTACTTCTTTGAAAAGTTTATCTGATTTAATATCTGTAAAAAGCGTGAAATTCTCAGAATTCAGTATATCTTTCAGATAATTTGAAAAAGAAGCGTTGTATTTTTTAAGAAAGCTTAACCTGTCGGCATCATATATGGTGACCTTTGAATATTCGTCATCATAAGTTTTCACGCTGATAAGATTAGGTATATTAAACTTGAACTGTTTGCCGTAGTCATTAAGTGTATTTTTATCAAAAAGCAGAGCAGGTAGAAGGACCGCAACGGATTTTGCTTTTATGGTAAGAGTGCAGGTATAGGCTTTTCCTTTATTTTTGGCAGTAATAGTGCAGCTTCCTATGGAAAGTGCCTTAAGTTTTCCTTTTGACGTTACCGTAGCGACTTTGCTTTTACTGCTGGACCAGGAGATAGCACCGGAAGAATTCAAGAGTTTAAGGGTATAGCTACCGCCAACCTGTAAAGAGAGCTTTTGTTTGTTTAACTTTGGAGTGGCAGCACTGATACTTTGTGCAGGTGATACCAATATTGTTATTAATGCTAATACCAAGAAAACAACCGCAAGCTTTTTCATATATTTCCTCCAGATTTATCAATTCTTATTAATTTAGTATGAGGCAGGATGAAGGGATTGTCAATAGAAGGCTTGGACTTCTATTAACTTAGATAAGTGTATGAATAATTAAAAATAACTTGAAAATATAGTTAATTTGTGTTA
>JAEXGM010000062.1 GCA_023450835.1 Bacillota bacterium
TTTTTTGATGCAAATAATTCATTAGGGATTTTACTGTTTCAATATTACAATCATTAAGATAAAAACAAAGATGTATTTGTTGCTCGTCAGTACCTTCTATTATATCTTTTACATTTAAAGGACACATTTTTTCGTTATAAAAATCTTGTAGATAATCGTTAGCACCATAGACCTCAAGATATGTGTGTTTTGAAAGTTCATTATAGTCAATCATTAGTGCAGTTTCTCGTGTTATTGTCAATTCGAGCCATGCAGTTAAGTCTAATGAAATGCCTAAATCGGCATAGATAGCAATATCAGATATTACTATTTCTGGTAATGGAAAATATTCTGTCTGATACTTTTCATCTATTTTTACCTCATGCATATTACAATAGCATAATTTTGCATTGTAACCTAAGTCTAATAAGTCCTTTAATAAGTTTCGCCCCATTGTGTGAATAGGTTTATAAATATTATTTAGTGTATTTCTTATTTCCATAGATTTTACCCTTTCGAATCCTATAAATTCCCTAATGGCATAAATATATTTTTTCCCTTGTTTGATTTTAGTTATATTATTCGTGGCTTATGGGTATATTATAGCACATTCTAAGGGGAATCTATAAACAAATGTTCTGGATATCAACAATGAAGTTCTATTAAGAAAACAGTAGAGTTACAGTTCAGTCTCGCAATAAACACAGTGAGATTCTATGGCTATACACAGATGGCAGGTGGTTCCCTTCCGGTATTTTCTATTGAGGGATTTCGTATGACACTTAAATGGCAGCAGTTATTCCTAGGTAAAATTACGCCATGTTTGAGCGCACAGTGTTACATAACCAAAAAAGCAAAAGCGAGTTTGGCGCAATTTGACCTGTCAGGAATAACTGCTGGCATTTTAGTGGAATTCGAAATACCGAACCAGAAAATACCGGAAGGGAACCACCTGCCATCGTCCGTTTCCCAAATATCTGCATTTGATTTAAATATGACCTACAATATATGAGATCTTAAATACAAAATAATAATTGACAAAGCAAAGAAACTATGTTATTATAATAAAGCTTGTGAATTATCTTTACGGTAATTTAACGATAACAACAAAGCAGAGTATCCACTCTCACCTTAGCACCGGTTCGTGACTTGGGTTCATATTTCGTAAATGCAATAAATTGCAGAAAATGACAGCCATATAAAGACTCACTGAGTCTGGGCTTCATATAACGAATAGTCTGGTGGATAGTCTTTGCTATCCACTTTTTATATGCCTGTGTATCCGGCGAAAGAGACCACACGCAAACCTAAAATATCAACTAACCTATGGAGGTGCAGTACTATTAGTGAATTAATGATTAACGAGCAGATTAGAGACAAAGAAATCCGTTTAATCGGAGAAGAAGGCGAGCAGTTAGGAATCATGTCTTCCAAAGATGCAATGAAGTTAGCCAAGGATGCCAATCTGGACTTAGTAAAGATTGCTCCCACCGCAAAGCCACCTGTATGCAAGATTATCGACTATGGTAAATATAAGTATGAGCTGGCAAGAAAAGAAAAAGAAGCGAAGAAAAAGCAGAAAGTTACCGAAGTAAAGGAAATCCGTTTATCACCCAACATTGATGACAATGACTTAAATACCAAAGCGGGTCAAGCAAGAAAGTTCCTGACAAAAGGGGATAAAGTAAAGGTTGCTCTTCGTTTCCGCGGTAGAGAGATGGCGCATATGACTTCCAGCAAACAGATTTTAGATAGTTTCTTCTCGAAGCTTGAAGATGTTGCAGTCGTTGAAAAGCCAGCAAAGTTAGAAGGTAGGAATATGATTATGTTCCTTACTGAAAAACGTTAATTACACTTGGGAAATTGCAGTGATGTGAGAGGATAGGGTAACTGGTTATCAAAATGCAGGTTACCCGCTTCTTAACTCTTAAAAATAATGGATTTTGCAGGTGTCATAAAATAAAATAAACAATAGGACAACCATTTGGCAGGCTTATTGTACCATAATGAAGGAGGAAATATCATGCCTAAGATTAAAACCAACAGATCAGCAGCAAAGCGCTTTAAAAAGACAGGAACAGGAAAATTAAAGAGAATGAAGGCATACAAGAGCCACATCTTAACAAAGAAGAGCACTAAGAGAAAGAGAAATCTTAGAAAAGCAACTTTGACAGATGCAACAAAAGTTAAAAATATGAAGAAGATTATGCCTTATCTTTAAGATTAGGTGCGAAGGAGGGAAATAGAACATGGCTAGAATTAAAGGCGGCTTAAATGCTAAAAAGAAACATAAGAGAGTATTAAAACTGGCAAAAGGTTACAGAGGAGCCAGATCAAAACAATATAGAGTAGCAAAACAATCCGTAATGAGAGCATTAACATCTGCTTTTGCCGGAAGAAAGCAAAAGAAGAGACAGTTCAGACAGTTATGGATCGCAAGAATCAACGCAGCTGCAAGAATGAATGGACTTTCTTACAGCAAGTTAATGCATGGCTTAAAGGTTGCCGGTGTAGATATTAACAGAAAGATGTTATCTGACATGGCTATTAACGATCCTGCCGGCTTCACAGCTTTAACAGAGCTTGCAAAGTCTAAGATCGCTTAAGATATAAACATAGAGAAAAAGAGCTTTTTAATTAATAAAAGCTCTTTTTATTTTTCTTCATAACAGGAAAATCCTGGTTTTCATTTATTTCATTAGAAGGTCGGTCACATCTTCCCGCATACTTCTTGGGACTTCTTTTTTGGGATACCCCAATCTCATGAGCATCTGAATTACTCCGCCATTCCCATACTGCTTTTGAATGTCATTATATACCTCACTCATTTCATCATATTCTTCTAGAGCCTGGCTTAAAGGCTGCATTACCATTCCCATATTATGAGCTTTCAGGATACAGTAACTATAGGCCATGCCGCTCTCTACCTGACTGATACGGCTGTTGTCCTTCGAAGTAAGCAACAGATAGGAAGGAGTATGTTCAATGGATTTTTTGGTTGATGTGATAAAGTTATCTCTCTGGGCTTTTCCGCTGTTCATTGAAGGAAATACGGTTACAATACCCTGCAGAATATGTACCATGAGTCCGGAGGTTCCCTGACCTTCCACAGAAAATCCATAACGGTATTTATTTTTCCTATATTCATTTGAACGAAAGATTACTTCGGTCTCTTTCATTACCCGGCTGGTAGCGGCTTCAATTTCAGCAGCACGGAGTGCCATATCGCCTAAGGCTTCCTTATCAGATTCCTGATAGAGTATGGCTGCAGATATGCCGTCAAACTCCCCGGTATAGGACAGGGACCTTCTTTCCTGAACAGAAGGTATACGCTCCTGGTAATCTCCTCTGTTGGTATCCGGAAGAAAAATATTATTGTATAACTGCGTATCTGCGGGTGTTTTCTGACCCAATGTAATCTTAGCTACCGGATAGCTGTCCATACTCTTATATAACTGATTTTCATCATAGGTGCCCATTGGAAATAAATCAATGGTAACAGGAGTCCCAAGTTCATCTCCGGCAACCTTTACATATTCTAAAAAGGTTCCCTGGCTTATCATCATCTGCCGTGCAAGAGGGTCCACCTCTTTGGTGACGCGGGAACTGTCTGCATATAGATAAAAGACCGAAGAGTCCATATCATCCAGCTTGATTTTCCAGGGCTGCATATTATGTCCGTTGGCTGCTAAGAGACCGCTGGCAGCCAGTTTTAGTCTTGGGTCATCAAAGCGGTTCGGATAAGTCTTACTCCAGGGAGCCAGGTAATCGGAGGGCAGAAAGATACCGCTGATTGCAAACAGAGTAATGATGATAACCGCAAGCAGAATGACCGGAGACAAAATTAGAATCATAAATTTCTTTTTTCCTTTCTTCATAGACGCCTCTTTTCTGTTATCAAATCATGAAAGGTTCTTGTTCAGGATGGAATTAAGGAGGAGAGAGTAGGATTCCCGAAGTAATTCGTCACCTGTCAGGTTATAGTAGTTCTTTAAATAGTGTTCTTTTTTATCAGCGGTATTAAATATACCAAGTGTACAGGACCATAGTATCAATGCGGTTTTTTCGGCATTCAGCCCGGGAAGGAAAGTGCCGTCGGATATGCCGGCCTTAAGGAGCTTTATTAAGTATTGCAGTACTTCTTCTCCCAGCCGGTAACATTCCTCTACGGAGGCAGAAGAAAGGGTTTCAGTGAAATCGATTTCTCTGTTCTGATATTCTATGATAGCCTGAAAATGATGGGGATACTGTTTGCGGAAGGAATAAAACTTATAAAATAGTTCTTCTAAGCCTTTGGCCGGGTCTTTATACTCATCGCCGGTATTACCCTGCTCCAGAAGTCCAAGAAAGAGGCGGTAACCTCTGGTCATAATTTCAAAATAAATCTGTTCTTTGCTGCTAAAGTACATGTACAGTGTTCTTTTGCTGAACTGGGCTTCCTTTGCCACATCATCCATGGTAGCGGAGTGATAGCCTTTTGTAAAAAAGACTCTTTCGGCAGAGGATATAATATCTTCCCTGCGTATTTCTTTTTCTCTTGCCTTTCTTTCGGCAGTTCCCATTGAGTAATTCACTCCTTTGCATATAGATGAAATTAAGTAAACTATAAGTTTACCTAATAGTAAACCGGAAAGCCGGTTCTGTCAAGTAAATTTATCAGCCACTGTTTTTTTAAATATTACTTTGCTATAATAGAGCCATATGGTATTTTCCAGAGGAGGTTATGCTATGTATAGTGTGTTATTGGTGGAGGATGAGAAAATCGAACTGGATACCTTAAGGGATTACATTAATTGGGACAAGGTATTGGTGGACAAAGTCTATATGGCGCGTAACGGGCGGAGCGCTCTTGAATGTATAATTCAAAATGAACCGGATATTATGATAACCGATATTCAGATGCCTATTATGACCGGAATCGAATTGGCGAAAAGAGTGCGTGAGGAAGGGTATAGAACCAAAATCATATTTCTTACGGGGTATGATGACTTCGATTATGTAAAAGAGGCATTTCGGGTACAGGCGGCGGATTATATCTTAAAGCCTTTTATGACCGAAGAAGTGGAAAAATTGCTTCTAAAGATAGAAAAACAGATAGATAGTGAAAAGGCGGCAGAGGTATCTGTAGGGCTGGCAGTAAAGCACTTTATTGAACAGCTGTGCAGAGGAGATATTAAGGAAGAAGAGGCGGAACAAACCTCCAAACATTATTTTGAACGCCCTTTGAATGAAGTGACCTACGGACTGCTGGCAGTATATGGTGTGTCGGAGGAAGAATTGATTCAAAAGGCAGGGGAGGAATTGAAAGAAGTGTATCATTCCTTTCTGATAGGAGACGTCCTGGTGGCAGTTCTGCAAAGCCATCTGTATTTTTGGGACGGGGCCAAGAGAATACAGGCGTTATTGCAGGGAAACTACAGTGTGGCCTGTTTTAAGGAGAAGATATCCTTATCCTGCTTTAGAGAAAGAACAGAACAGCTGATACAGTTAAAGGAGAAGATTTTCTTTGGAGTAAAGGGAGAAATTATAGATGCCGGCAAAAAAGAAGCTGACAACACTTATTCCCAGACAGCAGATTTTGCAAAAAGCCTTGAAAGAAAGGGAGAGCTTTACCGGGCAATTAAGAGCGGGGAGAAAATTCTTGCAGAAGAAAAGCTGCGGGAGCTGCTGAAAGCTTTTACATCTCTTAAGAGAGAAGGGTGTATCAGAGAGGCCTATGGCTTCTATTATGAACTTAAGAGCAGCTTTGTTGCAGGGGACTTGGGCTTAAGTGCCTGGATGGCAGAAAGAGAAGAAGACTGGGAGCAGAAGATACTAAAGGGCAGGTATTGGGAAGATATCTTAAAGGCACTGCTGTCTTATTGCGGCCATATCATTGCATTTTTTGCAAGGCAGCAGGAGAATCCTAATTATCATATTATAGCGCGTATTAAGGAATATCTGGAACAGCACTATTCCGGAGTGTGCAGTGTGGAGGAAATGGCAGGAGTAGTTCATCTTTCACCCAATTATCTTCGAAGCCTGTTTAAGGAAAGCATGGGGCAGACTATTCTGGAATATGTAACAGATTACCGACTTATAAAAGCCTGTGAACTTCTAAGAGACAAAACATTACGGGTAAAGGAAGTCGGCCGGATGGTAGGATACGATAATGAATCTTATTTTGGCACCGTCTTTGCCAAGAAATACGGGGTTACACCAAATGAATATCGGAAGATGGTTTAAAAATATTAAATTCATATATAAACTGATAATCGGCTATGTTATCTTTGCTATTCTGCCTATGATAATTGTGACCGGATATAACAGTCAGAAGACAAAAGGTATCCTTTTGGAAGAGAGCTACCGAAATATGCGCCAGTCCCTGGTACAAATTGGCCAGAATCTGGATTCTTCCCTGGAGGCCTATGGGACGGTAATGGATATACTCTATACGAACCAGATGTTTAACGGCTATCTGGTAAAGGATTATACGGCTTCGGATTATTGGGAGATGTTCAGCTATATCGATAATCTGTTAAGCAGTGTAATGCTGGTAGAATCCAATATTGCCGGTATCAGTATTTATAGCAGCAATGATACCCTGCCAAATGATAATTATTATTTTTACAGAGAAGAGTCTCTTGATAAAGACTGGCTCCAAAGAGCTGTGTCCTCCAATGAAAATCCTCAGGTAGCCGGAGTTATCTCCAAAGGAAAGAAGAAATATATTGCACTGGAACGGCTTTTGAATTACTACCATTACAGTGAAGTAAGAAATACGCTCCTGCTAAAGGTAGACGGAAGCTTTTTTAACGAGCAGATGAAAATAACCAATAACAACCAGGAAGTTTACTGGGTCAACAGCCAGGGGCAGGTAATGGCTTCTTCTGATAAGGAGTCTATTGGAAAAGGGATGGAGGCAATAACAAAAGACTGGAAAGACATACCGGTAAATGGAGAAGGCAGTTCTCTTGACATCAATGGTGTTACCAAGGTATGCACCGCCCGTAACAGTCTCTATGGAACCAGAATTCTGATGATGGTCAATCAGGAATCTTTAGTGGAAGCTACGAGAAAAGTTGCACAGGATATTATTATTATTTTCTTCATAAGCTCCCTTAGTATGTTTCTGGCGATATATTTGTACAGCAAATGGATATCCGGCAGGGTCAATAAAGTAGTCTATGCGGCTAAGAAACTGGGAGACGGAGAGTTTGACTATCTCCTAAATGACATGGGTAAGGATGAAATGGGTATAATAGCCTCTGCTATTAATACCTTAAACAGTGAGATACAATTACTCATTGCTGAGAATTATGAGAAGAAGTTAAAAATCAAGTCCAGCGAAATGAATCTTTTACAGGAGCAGATCAATCCTCATTTCCTTTATAATGCCTTGTCCGTTATCTCTTCTATGGCAATGCGGGAGGGAGGAAAGAAGACTGTGATGAGTGTGAGGTACTTGGCGAACTTTTACCGGATTTCTTTGAATAAAGGCAAGCAGGTGGTTTCGGTACAGGAAGAAGTAGAGCTGCTGCAAAATTACATGAAGATTCAGATGCTTCGTTTTGAGGATACCGTAGAGATTAATTACGAAGTGGATAGAAGGGCACTTGCCTTTCGAACCATTAAGCTTCTGCTGCAGCCCTTGGTGGAAAATGCTATCCATCATGGCAGAAAAGATGAAGAACAGGTGCTTCATATATGGGTAACGGTATCCTTGAATCAGGACCGGGTCATTTATGAAGTAAAGGATGATGGGCTTGGAATTGAAACAGAGAAATTAGTTCGGCTGCGTAAGGAACTAAAGAATTCGGAAGAAGGCTATGGACTTAAGAATGTGGACATCCGTGTGAAGTTAAACTATGGTGAGCAGTATGGCGTGAGCATAAGCAGCACTTATGGTGAGGGAACCTGTGTCAGAGTTGAGATTCCCCAGGTGTTTTCTTAAGAAATGTGTGCTGATAGCAGACAGCAAGTTTTGTATAGATATCTTTGCAATTTTTCCCGGGGATTTCTAATCGTTATTCGGCATTTAAAATTACCGGCCAGAGGATCAAAAGAAGCAGGTCAGTCAGAGGCTTCTTTTGGTCTTTTTACTTTATAAGGTAAATGTATTATAGTCCGCAGGATATAAGATACCTTTCCGTTAGAAGTAAGATATAATGCCCATCGTTAAATAATGATAGGAATTGTTAAATATTAATGTTCTATTGTCAGCTTTTAAGCAAAGAGCTTTAAAAATCAACAGGAATCATAAAATCCTTCGATTGTTACAGCGTATAAATTCCGTTAGAATACATACAGAAAGAAGAAATCACTGAAGGTTCTCTTAAAACGGGGTAATGTAATACAGAAACGAGGTAAATTATGAAAAAAGCAGTTACAGTTGCTGTAAAGCCTAGAAAGAGTGTAAGAAAAAGAATGTGGGAACAAAGATATCTGTTTTTATTGCTCCTGCCGGCACTGGTATGGGTAATACTGATATGTTATGCTCCCATGAGCGGACTTTATATGGCATTTGTCAATTATACTCCAAAGGGGAAAGGGTATTTTTCCGACCTTGCACAATCCAAGTTCGTCGGTATGAACTGGTTTAAGTATTTCTTTCAGACAGATTTTCTTACCATCATGAGAAACACGCTGGCAACCAGCTTTTTGACCCTTTTGTTTTCTTTTCCCTTTCCGATTTTTTTGGCAGTCTGTCTGAATGAGATAAAGAGTGTCAGGGTTAAGAAATTCATACAGACCTCCTCCTATCTTCCCTATTTTATATCCTGGGTAATAGCGGCAAATATCTTTATTACCTTCCTGTCCTCAGATGGTGTTATTAATAAGATATTGTTAGGGCTTGGCCTGACAAACAAGGAAATTCTCTTCTTTCAGCATGGTCCCTACTTCTGGTGGATTATTGCCATAGCAAACGGCTGGAAAGTACTTGGCTATAATGCAATTATTTATCTGGCAGCTATATCGGGAATCGGCCAGGATATGTATGAAGCGGCAGATGTAGACGGTGCCACAAGGGTACAAAAGATCATTAATATTACACTGCCTTCCTTAAAGCCTACAATTATTATCATGCTGATTCTGGCAATTGGCGGAATCTTAAATACCGGTTTTGAACAGCAGCTCTTAATGGGAAATGACTCTATTTTGAATTATTCGGATGTTCTGGACACCTATGCTTACCGTTATGGTTTGAAAAATGGTATGTATTCCTATGGTACGGCAGTCGGTCTGTTTAAATCAGCGGTATCCTTTGTACTGGTAATGGGCGCTAACAGGATATCCAAGCGCTTTAACGATAACACCGCATTATTCTAAGGAGGGATTAGACGTGAGAGATATTAAAATAAAAAAACATTATGCACCTTCCGACAGAGTACTTGATATTGTAGCTTTTATCTTTCTTGCATTAGTTGTGGTAATGTGCGTATATCCTTTCTGGAATATTTTCATAATATCCATCAACGATGCCACAGATGCCATTCGGGGAGGAATTTACTTTCTTCCGAGAAAATTAAGCCTTGCAAGTTATGAGGATATCTTAACCAGGTCAACATTCCTGCATTCCATTCTGGTTACCGTTTTAAGGACCGGGTTAGGTACGCCGCTGGCGGTGCTTGCCACAACAGCGTTAGCTTATGTATTATCCAGGCAGGAATTATTATGTAAAAAACCGATTACACTCCTGTTCATTTTCACCATGTACTTTGGCGGCGGTCTGGTGCCTTACTATATGGTACTTAAGAACTTAAATATGCTGGACCACTTTATTGTATTTATATTTCCAAACCTTATCAGCGTTTACAATATGATACTGGTCAGAAATTATATCGAGGGAATGCCTCAGGAGCTCTTTGAGTCTTCCAAGATTGACGGAGCCAACGATTTGATAATCTTCACAAAGATTATCCTGCCCTTATGCAAACCCATTGTTATGACAATTGCTCTCTTTGTAGCAATTATGCACTGGAACTCCTGGTTTGATGCCTATCTATATACGAATTCACAAAGTTTAAAGGTAATGCAGTCTGTTTTGGTAGAGATTCTGAATCAGTATCAGACAACCGCAGCCAATCAGACAGCCAACAGAGTTGGTCAGAGCGTGACTCCTGACAGTATCCGAATGGCGGCTACCATGGTTGCGACCATACCTATTATTATGGTGTATCCCTTTATTCAAAAGTATTTTGTAAAAGGTATTATGTTAGGAGCGGTAAAAAGCTAATAATGCAATTGGGATTAGTGCGAATTATTGAAAGGCATAGTTCACACACAAATATGTGCCGGCACCCGCATTTGTGGATTGCAGCATGCAGGCATCCGGCATTGAGTGGTCTTACGGCCAAATGTCCGTTAGTTTGAAAGGAGAAGATTATGAAAAAGAAAAGAATAGCAGCAGCCTTTATGGCAGTGGTATTAGCGGCTACGACCTTCGCGGGATGTGCCAAGAACAGCAATACTGATATCAAAGAAACAAAAGGTAACACAGATGGGGAAAAGGTTACCGTTACATTTTTCGATAAAAATTCCGGCAGCAAGACCTTTGACGATGAGGTAGCCAAGACAATCATGGAAAAGACCGGCGTGAACATCCAGGTAGAGAATCCATCCGGAGACCCTCTGGAGAAATTAAACCTCATGTTAACCGGACAGAATTATCCCGATATTGTATTAATGGACAGAGGAAATGAAATCGTTAACCGCTATATTGATGCAGGTGCTTTAATTCCTTTAAACGACCTGATTGACAAATACGGCCCTAACATAAAGCAAATGTATGGCGATGTTTTGACAAAGAGCCGCTATACCGATGGAAAGAACTATTATCTGAATAATTGGTATGGTGTTGACCCGGATGCTTCTGCCGGTGTCTTAATGAGAAAGGATCTGCTTGCAGAAATCGTAGGAAAAGACAGGGCAGAGAGTTCGGAACCCTTTAAATTATCAGAGTTTATCGATATCTTAAAGAAGTTCAAGGAAAAACATCCTACCATTGACGGAAAAGAGAGCATTGCTGTTACTCTTGACGGAGATGACAAGAATTACGAATCAACTATTTACGGTATGTTTGGCATGAAGACTTATTATCTGACACCGGACGGTACTCTGCAGCACAGATCTCAGGACCCGAAATACCAGGATGTTATTAAGTTCATGAATGGTCTTTATACAGCAGGGCTTTTAGACAAAGAATGGGTAGTAAATAAAAAAGAACAGTGGGTTCAGAAAATGTCTAACGGAAATGTATTCTGTACCTTTGCAGCTTACTGGGATACGGATGCCGCAAATACCAGCCTTGCAAGTACGGTAGGACCTGACGCACAATTCTATTCCTATAAGGTAGTTCCTGATGACATGGATGCTTCTCAGACCACCTATAACGGCAGGTCCACTCTTGGCTGGGATGCTATCGGTATTACCAATAACTGCAAGAATCCCGAAGCTGCAATAAAGCTCATTGATTTCCTTGTAAGCGAAGAAGGACAGTATCTGATGATGTGGGGCCTTGAAGGAAAAGACTGGGACTTAAAAGACGGCAAACATGTACCGAAGGATGACGTTGTGAACGGCTTCCAGAAGGATTTTGACAATGAAAGCTTAACCACCGGTATCAGAAAATGGACATGGTTTATTAAGAACGGATTTGGCAGTGACGGCACCCCTTATGATATGGCTACCAAGTATAAGCTTCAGCCTACCGCTGAATTTGCCAATAAGAGCTTTGGTGAATCTGATGCCTGGGATTCCGCGGATTTCGCAGGACTGGAACCTGCCGGAAGTACAACGGAAGGACTGAAATGGCAGAAGATAAAGGACGTATATGATCAGGCTTTCCCTAAGATGGTGGATGCTGCCAGTGAAGACGAAGCGCTTTCAATTTATAGTACTATGATTCAGGATATGCAGGCTTCCGGCTTAAAGGATGTAGAAAGCTATCTGACCAAAGCTTATCAGGATCGTTTAAAGCTCTGGGGAGTAAGTAAATAATGAAAAGCCGGTCTGCAAGAAGTTTTATAACTTCCCTGCAGGCCGGTTTTTGTTTTC
>JAEXGM010000088.1 GCA_023450835.1 Bacillota bacterium
ATTTTGCAAAAATACCTTAGCTTCTCTTTCTCCTCACTGTTAATGATATCCTTATCCATGCTAACCACCATGCCCTTTCCAACGAATTTCAAATTTGTGCTGAGAATTCCGCAGACACAGTCTGGTACATCGTTTTCAAATTAACTGGACAGATTACTTGTCTAAACTTCCAGAAGTAACATCCTGCGTACTCAGTCCAGTTTATTTGCAAAACAATGTACTAGTCTATAGCTCTCTTTATCAATATATTGGTTTCAGTCCATATCTATAACCATTAAGTAAGCAGATTTCTGCAACTAAAATAAATGCTCCCGCTTCTTAAAAAATTCATGATAGAACCGAATGCTTTCCAGCTCTTCCCACCTTCTGATTTCAACAGGCTCCTCATCCAGATTATAAATTCTTGCTCCCTCCAAGGACAAGAGAAAGGGTGAGTGGGTGGCTATGATGAATTGGACATCAAAGAATCTTCCCAATTCAAACAGCAGCTTCGTGAGTTCATACTGATATTTAGGTGATAAACTATTTTCAGGCTCATCTAAAAGATACATTTTTCCCGGAACAAGCTCCTTATCAAAAAATCGCAGAGCATTTTCTCCATTGGAATATTCTCTGGTCTTTTCACCTGCGCTATTTTTAATATACTTTGTCGCAGTTTTTGATCTGGCCTGATTGACCTTTTTCAGTGTATCATAATCCTTCATAGAGGAAAATTGAAACTCCCCGAACTTCAAGCTTCTATACTCTTCAAAGGATTCTTCCCTCTTTTTTCCCGTTTCTTTATTCTCTTTCCTTTGATTTAAAATACCTTCAATAATATCTTCACTGGTAATAATCTTACTGCCCTCCGGAATTCTCTTGACACCTTCTTCCCGATTCAGACTGTAATCGCACATTTTCACAAAGTCCAGAAATTCACCGGAACGGTCTACTGCAGTTCTTCTCGATAATTCCAGCTTTTCTGAAATCAGATTCAACAGAGTTGACTTTCCGCTTCCATTCCCTCCATAAAATATGGTAATACGGTCAAAAGATATATGATTTAACTCCTTAAAGTAAAATACACCAAAGGGGTAAGCAGAGGTATAACGGTAAATATCCATCTCATACTGGCTCGGCAGATGGAATCCTGTAAGATATTCCATGTGTAAATCCACCTCCTGTTAATGTTTTTATTCGACTATTTAGGATATTTTAACACAAATGCCTTAGGATTGATATCCACTTTTGTGTTGACAATCATCTCCGATTGCAATATAATGACTTTAAAGTCACTGACTAAGGAGTCATTTATGAACACAAAGACATCCAGGAGCCAAAAAAAAGAACAAACAAAAGCTGTACTTATGGATACGGCATACAAAATCTTCTCGGAGAAAGGTATTCAAGCTGCCAGAATGTCTGATATTGCCGCGGCGGCCAAGGTCTCTCACGGGACAGTCTTCCTGCATTTTAACACTCAGGAGGCATTTATTGCAGAGGTAGTTCAGTACTATTGCAGCCAAATCGCCGCTCGTACCCATGAGCTTTCGGAGGGCTGCCATACCTTAAGAGAATTACTGTCAGCCCATTTAGATGCAATTTCGCAGTACGAGTCATTTTATAAAAGGCTGGTCCTGGAAAGCCGAATGCTTCCTTTAGAAGCAAGAGATGCTTTCATAACAGTTCAATCTGCCATATCCTTTCATTTCAGCATGGTTCTTGAAAAGGAAGGCGTCACTTCTCTTCCGCCAAACATTTTATTCAATATGTGGGTAGGGCTGGTACATTATTATCTGATGAACGATGATTTATTTTCACCTGAAGGACATGTCATAACCCGGTACAAAACTACGCTGACAGATGCTTTTCTTTCTTTGTTGGAAAAGGAAAAGCCGCCAATTTTTACCGTGTAACAGAAAAAAATAGAAACGGAGGTAAAATGTATGGCATCCAAAGAAGACACATTACTAAAAGCCAAATGCTGCTACGACCACCTGGGTGGTACACTTGGTGTCCGTTTATTTGGTCGTCTGGTCGAACTAGGCTGGTTTGAGCAAAATAAAGAACATCCAAAAGAATATCTGATAACACAGCTTGGAATGGAAGAACTGATTAAACTTGGGGTAGACCCATTTGAAAGGAGTAAATAATGAATAATGTAAATCCATTTATGGTACTAAAACAAGAAGCTCCGGAAATATCCGATGCTTTTGGCAGCTTACTGTCTGCCATTGGAACAAAAGGCTCTCTGGATGATAAGACAAGACAGCTCATATTTATTGGAATCAAATCATCTCAAGGTGACATTCCTGCTGTTACAGGGCATGTCCCCATGGCAAAGCAGGCCGGAGCCTCCAAAGAGGAAATCCGGGATACCATTATCATGACACTGGCCATCTCCGGAACACAGGGAGTCAGCAGTTGTCTGGTACCTGCTTTGGAGTGCTTTGATAGTTTATCTTAAAAAGGAGGATGTATTTTATGAAAGTTTGTATTTCATGCGGAATGCCTATGGCGAAAAAAAGTGATTACCCTCTG
>JAEXGM010000115.1 GCA_023450835.1 Bacillota bacterium
AAACTGGTGAACGGAGAATTCCTCTCCTATGCAAAACATTTGGCACAGGAATTGCCTTTACCGGCTAAGAGTAAAACGGAAGGAAAGAAATACCTTGACTACTTTAAGAAAAACCTTTTATAATTCGTTTTTTTCTCACATATATATAGAAAAAGAAGCTTATGATTATCCCATTACTAAAAAAATCCTTGACCGTTATCAGGATGCCACGCTCATAGATATTAACCACTATAAGGATGTATTTAACCGAAGCGGTCAGGAATTCACAGCGCAGAAAAAAAGTCCTTCCCTAATCCTTGCCAAAAGCCGCTCTTCCCTGCTTTATGAAGGGGCGCCTACCTGCCAGGACTTTGGAAATAAAGATTTCTACTATACTTCCTGTGTAATGAACTGTATTTATGACTGTGAGTATTGCTATTTGCAGGGGATGTATCCCAGTGCTAATATTGTTATATTCGTGAATTTAGAGGATACCTTCGCCGAACTGGAAGAACTGCTGAAACTGAAGGACATTTACCTGTGTATCTCCTATGACACGGACCTGCTGGCCCTGGAGCCCTTCCTTGGGTTTGTAAAAACCTTTCATGCTTTTGCCAGGACCCATGAAGGACTAACCATAGAATGCCGTACCAAAAGTGCTTTTTCCGGCGTATTAAAAGAGCTTGCCCCTTTAAAGAATTTTATCTTTGCCTGGACCTTATCCCCTCCCGCTGTCAAAGAAGCTCTTGAGCATCATACACCACCCCTTTCACAGAGGATTGCAGCAATCAATACCGCTCTCGCTTTGGGATTTCCGGTGCGTTTGTGCTTTGACCCTCTTTTAGCAGTGAAGAACTGGAAGGAAATGTATTCAGTATTCTTTTCAGAGGTATTTCAGAAGATTCCCGCAAACAGGATAAAGGACGCAAGCCTTGGCTGCTTTCGGATTCCGAAAGATTTTTTGAAAATTATGCGTAAGCAGCGGGGAGACTCATTTATCCTGCAATATCCCTATACCAACTCCTTTGGTGTCCTAAGTTATGAAAAAGCTCTTGCTGATGAAATGTTAGCCTTTTGCACTTTAGAGTTGACGAAATGGATAAAGGAGGATACTATTTATCTCTGGAAGGAGACATAAGTGAACGATATGAAAACAGCCATAGTGACCGGCGCCTCCTCCGGTATCGGTCTTAAAATCACAGAAATGCTGCTGGAACTGAATTACCAGGTGTACGGTTTGGGCAGAAATTTTGTACAAAATACAATAGATAACAGCAATTTTCATCCTGTTGCCTGTGATATTACCAACCTTGCCCTGCTGACGGAACATATCCGGAAAATACAAAAGCAGGCAGAAATACAGCTGCTGGTCAATAATGCAGGCGTTGGATATTTTGGTCCCCATGAAGAATTAAATCAGAAAAAAATTCATGAGATGGTCTCGGTTAACGTGGAAGTGCCTATGCTGCTTTGTCAGCTTTTACTCAGGGATTTAAAAAAACATAAAGGAATTATTATAAACATATCCTCCGTTACCGCAAGCAAAAGCAATACCCACGGCTGTGCCTACGGTGCCACAAAGGCGGCACTTACAAGCTTTTCCGCAAGTCTCTTTGATGAGGTGAGAAAGTACGGGGTCCGGGTATGCACCATTCATCCGGATATGACGAAAAGTAATTTTTACCGGAATGCAGACTTTAAGGAGGGTGAAACACCCGATACTTACCTACTGCCTGAAGAAGTGGCAGATGCCGTCCATATGATGATAACCGGCAGAGAGGGACTAGTGGTCACGGAAATCACTCTAAAACCCCAGCTGCACCGTATACAAAAAATAAATGATAGGAGAAAATCATGATAACATTGCTTAATACACATTTCGATCACAGAATGACAGCTTTAATCGGTATCCTCTTTACCTATGCCGCTACTTTTATCTTATTAAAATTCGGTACAGGTATTCTGCCAAGAGACGGCGGCCGTGAATTTGCTCATGACGGAAAGCTCTCTCAGGGAAAGCCAAGGGGCGCCGGTTTCCTCTTTATTCTTACCTTTGCTGTCTCTGCTCTCCTGTTTCTGCCCATATCCACAGACGAACTGATTTATATTATTATGCTCTTAGCTGCCATGCTGACAGGATTCTTAGATGATTGTTCCAAAAACCCATGGGGAGAATTAAAGAAAGGTCTTCTTGACCTTGCCATTGCCATAACGACTGCTATTACCTATGTAAATTTTAACTCCTCCACCTTTGAGATACCTTTTATGAGCAATCCGGTAACTATTCCGCCTGTGCTTTTCGTTGTCTTAGCCACCGTATTAATCTGGGTATCCATTAATGTGACCAACTGTTCAGACGGTGTTGACGGATTATCCGGTACTCTGTCTGTCATTACGCTATTGACCATATTCGGCATAGGAAGATTAAAGGGAATGGACCCTAACGATACTTATATGTTATTAATTATGGTTTCCTGTATTATGAGTTACCTGTGGTTCAATGCCACGCCAAGCCTTATGATGATGGGTGATGCCGGCTCCAGGGCATTAGGTTTTTTTATCGCCGTAGCCATCTTAAAGACGGGCAGTCCCCTGCTTTATATACCGGTAGCCTTTATGCTTATCTTAGACGGCGGCCTTGGACTGGTAAAGGTATCTCTTATCCGGTTCTTAAAGATTCATATTTTAAAGAATACCCTTACTCCCATACATGACCATGTAAGGAAAAAACTTGGCTGGTCAAATACTCAGGTAGTATTCAAATTTGCTATTATTCAGGTGCTTATTTCCTTTACTTTGATTTGGCTCCTGCTTTCATAACCGCTTCCTTCCATTTCTTTTGGCGGAAACCGAAGGAACACCAATCAAACTTACAATTAGTCCTAACGCTGTGCTGTAACTAATCAGGACTACAGTAATAAAACGTGACATTTCTTCTCTGTCCGGCAACGGAAGAAAAGGGACGTCCAGATTCAAACCGGTATAAATAGAACGGATAACCGCATTAATTACCAGAGAGGTAAGTACTCCGCCTGCCAGATTAAATAATACGCCATAAAGAACATAAGGGATGCCGATAAAGACTTCCGATGCTCCAAGGAGCCTTAAGGTCTTAATCTGCTCCCTGTTTTTATTTATCCCCTGTCTTATCATATGGGATAAGATAATAAAAGAAGTTAAGCTGACCGCTACTAGCACGAACAGGCTGATACGTCCTGTAAAGTCCGAAACTCCTTTGATTCTCTTTAGAACTTCCTGATTATCTCTGACATAATCCACACCCGGAATTGTCTTAATACGCTCTACGACCCCTTTTGTATCTTTCAGAGAAACATTCACTTCAATAAAAGGGTCCAGCGGATTCTCTTCGAAAACACTCAGGATAGCCGCATCTTCCTTCAACAGACCTTCCATTCGCCTGTACGCTTCATCCTTATCAATGATTACTGCCTTTCGTACCCCTGAAGTGGATTCAATATCCTTTAATATACCACTCATATCTTTCGCGGCTTCCTGTGAAGGATACACATTGACTTCTGCTTCTTCTTTTAAGCCCTCTACCAATTCCTTTGCAGCTCCGGAACCTGTCAGCATAAGTCCCAGCAGCATAAGCAAAAGTACTGTTCCGATTAAAGATACCAAATTACCCGCTAACTGTCCCTTAAACAGCAGAACAGTTTCTTTCAGGAAGTATCCTGTATTCTTAAGATGTTTTTTCATCCTGGCAATCCTTCCTTTCTGTTACCTGCTATCTTGAGGCACCGGTACAGCCTTTCTTTCGATACTCATTCTCCCTCTCTCCATCCGGATATGTACAAACTTTTTATCTTCCGGCAGTAAATGGGCCGCATGGGTGGTAATAATAACAGTAGTATTTTCTTTCTGAAAGGAAGCGAGAAGATTCAATATATTAAGTGCATTTTCCTGGTCCAAATTGCCGGTAGGCTCGTCTGCCAGAATGAAGGAAGGTTTTCTGACCACTGCTCTTGCGATGGCAACTCTCTGTGCTTCTCCAAAGGAGAGCTGTTCCACTTTTGCACAGGCTTTTTGTGAAAGCCCGACTTTATCCAATGCTTCCAATGCCGCATCCTTAATTCTACAATCGTAGTCTTCTAAGAATCGTAATCCCAGCATCACATTCTCAAGGGCCGTACGGTTCTCTATCAGCCGGAATTCCTGAAATACCGGCCCAACGGATTGACGGTACGCCCTAAGTTTTTTTCTTCCCATATCCGCAGTTGCTGTCTCATCTATGATAATCTCACCCGTACTGGGCAGTTCCATTCCCATTAACAGTTTTAAGAAACTGGTCTTTCCTGAACCGCTTGGGCCAGTAAGAAAAACAAGTTTTCCTTCTGCCAATTCTACATTTACATTATCAAGTGCCTTGGTTCCATCCTGATAAATGAGAGAAACATCTTTTGCTGCTATCATGTGTCTTCCTTTCCCCTTGTCTTCTTAGTGTTATAGCTCCGGCCTTAAGGTAAACTCCATTACCCCTTCTCTTAGCTGTATCTTCTCCAGCTTTACCTTAAATCGCAGATTTTGAAGTAAAGAAGAAAGGTCAATTACGGGGAACCCCTCCGGAAACAGCTCTTTTACCGCACCTTCTTCCAGAGGTAACTCATAATAGGTCCCGCCATCAATCTTAAAAACCAAAGAAGACGCATCTTTAATCTCAAAGGTTCCGGTAAGTGTCAATGACCATTCCGGTACCTGCATTACTGCCTTTCCCTCTTCAAACAGAAATGCCATTGGTGTTAATGCTTCGTTTAGCTTGTCTGCTTTTAATTCTCCGCTTATCTTCAATAAGTCAATATGTAAATTCAAATCCCTGTCGGTGATGGTTCCATTCTGCATTTTTTCTTCAAAATCCTTTACAAAGCCCTCTTTAAAATAACTCTTCGCTGATTCCCAGGATGCTTTTAAAAGCTCAAGCTGGCTTTCATAATGATTTCTTTCTTCTTTCAGGGATGCCAAAAATTCCTCCTGACTTTTCTTTAATGCTTTCTGCTTTTCTATCTGAATAGAAAGATTCTCTTTCTCCTTCTCCAGCTCTTCTATCTTATCCGCCAGTTTTTTCTTCTCCTTGGCCAGTTTTTTCTCATTCTCCTTTAAATCGGAAAGCAGTTTATTCACACCTCTGGTCAAGTCTCTGACGATATTCACAGACCGGATAAAAGTTTTTAAATCTCCGGAACTTAATATTGCATCCAGATAGGAAGCAGTTCCTTTCCTCTCATAAGCCGCCAGTATCTTTCCAAGACTGTCTCTTTGTTTATTGTATAAACCGGCAGTTCTAAGAGCTTCACTTTCAAGCTTCTCTTTCTCAGTGTTTAACTGTTCTATTACTTTTTCCGTTTCAACTTCCTGCTTTTGCAATTCCTCTTGCTTTTGGTTGATGGTAAACAGGAGCTCAAGGTTCTTCTTTTCTTCTTCGCTAATCTGAAGTACCTTATCCTCAGTTTCCTTCACCTTTGATGTCTCGCCAAAAGTCTGTATTTTAAACAGCGGCAAAAGGATTAAGATTACCGCCATAACACTTGCTGCAATACGGATTGTATTTCTTTTCCTCATGCCAAGCCACACCTTTCCAACGCACTTTTATATATTTTAGCTTAACATAAAAAATTCCCTTCAAGGGGAATTTTTTATGTCTGTTATTCCGTTCGTTATTTTGTCTTTTTCGAAGAAGCGGCTGAGGAAGAAGCCTGAGGTGCGGACTTCTCTGAGCCTTGTTTTTTCTTAGGTGCTTTCTTTGGATTCTTATCTCCCATCTGTTTCACCTCCTAACTAAATACCTTTCTGACCTGTAATTATTGTATTGTATTTTCCACTTATTGTCAATTCTTTCCTTTGTCCAGTTATTATCTATAATTATATCCCATTCTTTACCTTTCGTCAAAATATTTATTATAATATGCTTATTTTTTCTTTTATTAGTTTATATAGAGCCTTTTTTCTGTAATCTCTGACTTAACCTCCTATATTACCAGTTCACAAGTACTCAAATTGTTACATAAATAAAAACTGCTAAACAACTCATTTCATAGAGCCATTTAGCAGCATATTTATAGCAATATTACAATAACTTTTTCAAATACTCAATACTTCTTCCAATATCACTGATACCATCGGGAACCGGATGGTCATTTTCTACGATTATCTGCTCTAACCCAATGTTTTTTGCCATAGCAACGATACCTTTTACATTATTATAGCCTTCACCCACAGCAAGGGGATGTCCTTCAAAGTCTCCGTCCTTTAAGTGAATAAGTGCGATTTCTTTCTCATGTTCCTTTATATAAGCACAAGGTTCTACTCCCGCATGGAATACCCAGAAGGTATCAAGCTCCAGTCTTACAGTTTCCCTGATAAGATCCATAGGCACTCTTCCGTCAGGCAGTTTTACAAATTCATGAGAATGGTTATGATACAGTAATTCCATTCCATTTTCTTTAATTACTTCTCTTGCATTCTGCAGGACACTTATGAGTTCATCCATCTCCTCCGGAGTAGAGGTCGGTGCATAGGCTAAGATAATATAAGGTATTCCCAGGGTCTTATGATAGCTTATGGTCTCTTCCAGATGTGATTTCAGGTTATCCAGGCTCTGATGGCTGGAAATAGGTGTCAGGCCCAGTTCCTTTAAATAATCTCTTAATTCCTCTGCTTTCAGATCGGAAAAACCGGCAAACTCCACCTGCTCATATCCCAGTTCCTTCACAGCTTTAATAACCCCTTTGAACTCCTCGCCATTTTTATAAGAGTCACGGATAGTATATAGTTGTAAGCCCTTTTGCATTTTACAAATCCTCCTTCATTTATTTGCCAGCAGAAAAAATGTCACTTCTGCAGACAACATGATTATGTCAGTTATTGCTGTGCATTACTATTTGTATTATGTTCACTTTTACATTATAATAGTATAAAAGTTATATGTCGTGCCAGATGATGGTATTCTTATGTCAAAAAATGCTGCAAAGGAATATTCCAATGAAAACGAAAAGCAAAAGTGAAGTAAGCCGCTACCGAGGTGATACCTCCTACGAATATATGAGAGACAGCAAGCAGACCTTTAACTGCTGGGAGGCGGTCAATAACAAATTCTGGCCCCATTTTCACAGCAGTATTGAACTGATTTATGTAACGGAAGGGGAATTAAAGGTTACCCTGAACAGCCAGCTCTACTGTCTTCATGAGAACCAGATTTTTATTATTCCAAGTTATTATATCCACAGTTATGATACGGAAAATCACTCAAAAGCTTATATTGCAATCATTCCGCTGGATTCCATCCCTTCCTACAAAACACAGCTTGCGAAAAAGACTTTTGTGAAGTCCCTGATTGATAATTCGCCCAATACAAAAGAATTGCTGCATTTATTTAAAACTTTATGTTTATATGATACAGATAGCAGTGAAGCAATAACCGCCGGCATCCGAAAAGGTTATTCTTATGCTCTCTTAGGACTTTTGATTAAAGAGAGCGGGCTGACGGAAACAGAAAATAGCAGAACGATTTCTCTGGCACAGGAGATTCTTATATTCCTGCAGAATAATTACCTAAAGCCGCTTAAACTGGAGGAAACGGCAGCACACTTTGGTTACAGCAAGAGCCGGTTTTCCCATATTTTTAATGAATATTTTGACTGTTCTCTGGTAGATTATATAAACGGTTTAAGAAGCAGGCATGCTCTAAAGCTCTTACAGGATACCAATGATACCGTAACGGATATTGCCCTCTCCTGTGGATTTGACAGTACAAGGACTTTTTACCGGGCTTTTTACAAGGCTTTTGGCTGTACCCCTGGTGATTACCGCAATAGTATGTAATGATTTTGTCACACAAACTTAATTTGAAACCTATCTGCTTCACTGGTATAATATAATTAGTGTATAGAGTCCTTTAGAATATGTTGATATTAATTAACGCCAACCAAACATTAAATCATAAAGAAAAAATGAAGAAGACTACAAGGAGAAGCTGTATGAATAAAATCAAATTTCTTATACTGCTGCTTACTGTTCTTGCGGCAAGCGGCTGCAGCAGACAAAATAAGGATGAACAAGTGATAAAGAATGTTGATAATGCAGCAAGCCGAACGGATGTAATAACGGCTGATGCAGATGATAATACATTAAAGGATTCCACCGATAAGGGCACGGACCGCCTCTATTCGGCTTATATTAACGACCAGAATGAAAAAAAATACGGTTACATTGATGAATCAGGTGTTTTTGTAATAAGTCCTGTCTATGATCAGGCTTCTGATTTCAGTGAAGGCTATGCAATTGTATATACTTCAGAGGATAACGAATACAGCGTTATTGATACAGCGGGCAAAAGCATTTATAAGAGTTCCTACTCTATTGGGGATTTCCATGAAGGAATGGCTATCTTTGATGATTACAGAGACGGAAAGACCTTGGAAGGTTATATTGATACTACCGGAAAAGTGGTTTTACCGGCCATTTATGACAAAGCCTCCGCATTCAAGAACGGAACCGCCTATGTATACACAGGCAAGGAAATCCAACAGATTGATACCACCGGAAAAGTCCTTAAAAGCTACGATATTGATAAAAATGATATCTACATCTCCGATTTTCGCGATGGTTATATCGTTTATAACAGCGTGGGCGACAGTGTTATGGAAGCTATGACTTATGAAGGTAAGAAATTGCCGCTTCCCAGCAATGTTTCAAAAGATTACACCGGATATGGCAATCTGATGTACCTTGGCGACAATATCTTTGCCGTAATGAAGAAAAGTGAAACGGAGGATTATTCCTCTACTTTTACAACCCCTTATGCTCTCTTTGATGCAAAGGGAACACAGCTTACGGATTATATTTTTTATGACTTGAGCAACTACAGCGATGGATTTGCTTCAGCAACGGACGATACCACTACTTATTTTATTGATACTGCCGGTAAGATTTCTAATACGTTACCCAAATTCGACGGAAGGGGTACCCTGACTCTGATGGGTAACGTTATTAAAGCTGAGGTAGACGACATATTGACTTATGAAACAACTGACGGCAAAATCTTCTATCAGACCTCCGATGATGTAAAATTAAACAGTACTCTCACCCTGACAGCAAAAAAATACAAACCAAATAAATATGCCCTCATTCACTATCCTGTTCTTACCGGTCTCTCTGACAGTGCCGTAGAGAAAAAGATCAATGATAAATTGTACAAAAAATTTGTAGAATCCAGAGGGGATTTAAAGAAAGAGGATAACTTCTCTGTAGCAGATTCTTTTACAGGCAAGGTTATAAATAATCTACTACTTGTAAACAGACTTGGTTACGACTATTCCTTCGGAGCAGCTCATGGCATGCCTATCAATGACTACTACCTCTTTGATCTTAAGACCGGAGAAAGCTACAGTCTGAAAGATTTATTTAAGGAAAACAGTAATTATGTTGAAGTTCTGAGTAAAATAGTTGCCAAAGATATCAATGCAGATAAAAAGAATAACGAGTCCATGTATTTTGATGATACCTTTACCTCAATCAGTGACAACCAGTATTTCTATGTGGATAGCAATAATTTATATCTATATTTCTATCCTTATGATATTGCTCCTTATGCGGCAGGATTCCCTGAATTTAAGATACCCTTTAGCAGTATTGGCAATATCCTTAACATAGAAGGTAACTTCTGGAAAGCTTTGCACCCGCAAGATTAAAATTTAATTTTTTTATATAAATCAGGAGCAGTTGATTTCTCCTCCATACAAACCCGGCAATATGCTTTCAAGTTTGTATGAACGGAAACAAACTGCTCCTTTTTTAAACTCCGAACTTTTTACGGTATCCGCATCTTCTGCAAAGCTCTTCCACTGCTTTTCTATTAGAGAATCCTTCGTAAACCGCATTCGCACGAGGACTGTTGATAATGCCATCAAAAGGCTCCTCATAGATATTACCGAGATGAATAACCCCTTCTCCGTCAAGACAGCAGGGAATTACTGTTCCGTCGGCCAATATCCCTACGTGGCTTCTTAACCCGTAACAGAATCCTTTTCCTTCATCCTCTTCTTCCGTGAGGGACGGCCAGGTAAACTGATAATCTCTGCTGATGTAGACTCTGTCCGTAAGTTTTATACCTCTTCCGGGTGCAACCACACTGTTTAAAGAACCTTCTATTCCATATTCCTTTTCCAGGATTCTTAAATATTTGTCCGTATCATCCTGAATCGTGTTTTCCCTGATATCCTTTTCTTGATTAGTTACCCCCTCTTCCTCTTTACTTAGATTCCAGAATCGGTAAGATATATTCGCTTTTGTTGTATTTAGCAGCTCCTTAGAGGCCAGAAGTATGTCCCGAAGGTATTTTTCCTTATCTTCTTCCCTTCCGCCAAAGCTGTGAAGAGAGATGTTTACCTGCCTTAATGCTTCCTTTTCCTTTAACTCTGTTAAGGCCTTCATTAATAAAGTACCATTTGTTGTTATATTGACTTTTATGCCATACTCCTTACAGATTTCCAGAAATACACCAAGCTGCGGATGCAGCAATGGCTCTCCTTTCACATGAAAATAGACATAATCCGTATAGGGTTTAATCTCTTTTATAATATGTTCGAACTCCTCTGTTGTCAGAAAAGCTTTCTTTCTTTGGGTTTTAGGACAGAACTCACAGGCCAGATTACAGATATTTGTAATCTCTATATAAATCTTTTTGAACTTTTTCATTGCTTTCTCACATTCTGTTGCCAACTTTTTTCCTTTTGCGGCATAAACCGGCCAGGATTGTACAGAATTAAGAGTATCAGATTCCTAAACTTTTGTCCATGCTTTTACCCGATTAATACTACAGCGGCAGTTTTTCAATCAGGCATTGAGGAATATCAGATCTTTGATTTGATATTTACGAAAGGAGTTACTATGTTTACAGAACAGCGCCTTAAACAGGCTTACAAAACAGCTAAGGTGGAGTATTTTGATAAAAACTCCAAATATATATTTTTTAGTGACTGTCACAGAGGAGACGACAGTGCTTCGGATGAATTCGCCAAGAACCAGCATGTCTTTTTACATGCCTTGGATTACTATTATAATAATGGCTATACCTACGTCGAAGTTGGAGACGGAGATGAATTATGGGAATATAAGGACTTTAATCATATTCGCCTGGCTCACAGCGATGTCTTCCTTGGTATGAAGAAATTTGCAAATAAGGGGAGGCTGCTCTTCCTTTTTGGAAATCATAATATTTATCTGAAAAAAATCAAATATGTGAGGAAAAATTATTACAGCTTTTATGATGAATATAATCAAAAACGTACAAGCCTTTTTACCGATCTGACCCCTTATGAAGCCATTGTCTTAAAGCACAGGGAATCCGGTCAGGAAATACTGGTGGTCCACGGGCACCAGGGGGACTTAATGAATGACCAGCTATGGTTCATCTCCATGATAATGTTACGCTATATCTGGCGTTTTCTCCATGTAGTAGGTCTGCATAATCCTGCAAGCCCGGCTAAGAATCTCTATAAGAGACATAAAATCGAGAAAAATTATAAGGTGTGGATTCGGAATAATAAACGCATGCTAATCTGCGGGCATACTCACAGACCCCACTTTCCCAAGGCAAAGGAACTGCCCTATTACAATACCGGCTGCTGTATCCACTCAAAAGGGCTGACAGGTATAGAAATTATTAACGATACCATAAATATGGTCGAATGGAGGATAAAAGCGGATGATGATGGTGCCCTTAATATTGTCAGGACCATTGTCCGCGGCCCTGAAAAAATCTGCAAATATCAACAGGATAATTTTCCTGTAAGATGAAATCACCTGTTCAAATTTTCCTGTAAACCCTCTTCCCATGTCTTATCCTGTACACTTTACTTCTCTCTGTTGACAAGGCATTATAGCTGTTATACTATTAGATTGTTGACAATTCATAGTTGTATAATAATATTTCAAAGGATATGTCATTAAATAGAAATATTAATGACGTATTTAGGAATACCCATCATTTTAATTGGGGTATTCATGAAAGGAGTTCATATGGAGTTACAGGAAAAATTTGAATTATTAAAGAAGAATCTTTCTTCTCTCGACAGTCTTTGTGTTGCATTTTCCGGCGGAGTAGATTCTACCTTTTTATTAAAAGCAGCTTATGATGTTTTAGGCGATAAGGTTCTTGCTATAACAGCCCGCTCTTCTACTTATCCCGAGAGAGAATACAAGGAAGCAGTTGAATTCACTTCCAAATATGGCATTCCCCATGAAGTTATCCTGTCTGAAGAACTTGATGTAGACGGTTTTTCCGATAACCCGGTCAACCGCTGTTATTTATGTAAGAATGAGCTGTTTGACAAGATTGGTGATATCGCCAAGACAAAAGGCATCTCTTATATAGCGGAAGGCTCCAACATGGATGATCTGGGGGATTACCGTCCGGGACTGACAGCTGTCTCCGAACATAAAGTATTAAGCCCTCTTCGTCAGGCCGAGTTGACAAAGGAAGAAATCCGCATACTGTCGAAAGAAATGGGGCTTCCTACCTGGAATAAACCTGCTTTTGCCTGTCTTTCCTCAAGATTTCCCTATGGTCAGAAGATAACAAGAGAAAAGCTTGAAATGGTAGATAAAGCGGAGCAGTTCCTATTGGACCATGGCTTTCGTCAGGTTCGTGTAAGACACCATGGAGATATCGGAAGAATTGAAGTGGGACAGCCGGAAATGGAGAAATTCCTGAATTTAGAGCTTATGAAAGAGGTACAGACATATTTTAAAGGTCTTGGATTCTCCTATACAGCTTTAGACTTAAAAGGTTACAGAACCGGCAGTATGAACGAGACATTATAGAATAATTCCTAATATTTATACAAAAATTGAGGATAGCTGAATTGTGATTTTATCACGATTCAGGCTATCCTCCTTTTTATCCCTGAAATACCTCCCCCTTAACTACTGCATTAAAATAAATAATTATTTAAGTTCATAGAATTTACATATTTTTTACACAAACCAAACATTATTTTAACGTATCATATCCTTAAGGAAGGAGCAATGCTTATGAACCAGATAAAATCAAATAATATTTTTGAACGGGTAGAAAAAAAATACCTGCTTTCCAATAAGAAATATGAATTGCTAGAAGAAAGATTACAGCCTCACATGGAAATGGATCAATACGGACTTCATACCATCTGTAATATTTATTATGACACCGAGGACTATGAGCTGGTGCGCACCTCTATTGAAGGTCCTGTATATAAGGAAAAGCTTCGTCTCAGAAGTTATGGTGTGCCGGCAAATGACTCCCTGGTATTTTTAGAAATCAAAAAGAAGTACAAAGGAATTGTTTACAAAAGAAGGGTGTCAATGACCTTAGAAGAATCTGCAAGATATTTGAATCATGGGATCAAACCCGCCGCAGATAGTCAGATACTAAGAGAAATTGACTATTTTATAGGATTCCACCGACCGATTCCGAAAGTTTATCTGGCTTATGACAGAATCGCGCTCTTTGGCATAGAAGATTCCAATATCCGAATAACCTTTGATCAGAATATCAGGAGCCGTATGACAGAGCTTGACCTGGGCGCAGGCGATGACGGTAAATATCTCCTTAACAAGGGCGATGTATTAATGGAAATAAAGGTGCCTTCTGCTTATCCACTGTGGCTTGCCGGTATTTTATCTGATTTGATGATCTACCCTATTTCTTTTTCCAAATATGGAAATGTTTACAAAGACCAACTAACAGATGAAAGGAATGAAAGCTTATGTTTACAAGCATTATAGCTTCCGTGACAGGAAGTCTTACTATAGAAACAGCATTAATATGTACAATCGTATCACTGGTGTTAGGAGGTATTATTGCTGCAATCTATATGACGCAAGGTACCTATAGCAAGAACTTTATCTTAACCCTTATCCTCTTACCGGCATTGGTGCAGGCAGTAATTATGGTAGTAAACGGTAACCTGGGAGCCGGTGTGGCAGTTATGGGAGCTTTCAGTCTTGTACGCTTCCGTTCCATCCCCGGCAGTTCAAAAGAAATCAGCAGTATCTTCTTTGCCATGGTAGTAGGTCTTGCAACCGGTATGGGCTATATTACTTACGCCGTATTAATTACTGTAATCGTAGGACTTGCGCTGTTCCTTTTATCCCGCTTCAGTTTTGGCGAAAAGAAAAATACAAAGAAAGAACTTCGCGTTACAATACCGGAGAATCTTGATTATACTGAAATATTTGATGATATATTTAAGAAATATACGAAAGAGACCACTCTTACAAAGGTAAAGACCACCAACCTTGGCAGTATGTATGAACTTTATTATGAAATTGAACTTTTAGATACTGTAAAGGAAAAAGAAATGATTGACGATATCCGCTGCCGTAACGGTAACCTTACTATTATCTGCGGCAGAATACAACAGGCACTTAACATGGAATTATAAGAAGAGAAAGGAAAAGGTCTGTAATGCTCTCTTTTGCAGGCTTTGGAAGGTACAATATATGACGAAACGAAATCGATTGAGAAAGAGCTTAAGCCTGCTATTAATACTTTGCTTAATATTATTTACCGGCTGTACCAATAAAAGCAATAATTCAACCGCTGAAAGTACTTCTGATACAACCACCGCCACGGATGACACTTCCACCTCCGGGTCCGGTACAAAAGCAGTTGTCACAAGTACCGTAACACAGACTACCGGTGAATATAGTGATAATGATCTGGATGCATCCTGGGATGAAGCTTCTGCAATAAAGATAACTTTTGATGATAAGAACATAACCAGCAGCGACAGCAGTGTTACCGTAAAAGAGAATACTGCCACCGTTACAAAAGCAGGTACTTATGTGCTAAGCGGCACCCTGACCGATGGCAGTGTAATTGTAGAAGCCGGTGATGACGATAATGTCAAGCTTGTTCTGAATAATGCTGTTATGACAAGCAGCACCTCCGCTCCCATCTATGTTAAGAATGCGAAGAATGTATACATTACCCTGGCAGACTCAAGCACCAATACCATAACTGATGCTGCTAACTATGTATACGCCGATGATTCCACCGATGAACCAAGTGCCGCAATCTTTTCAAAGACAGACCTGACCATCAATGGCAGCGGCACTCTCAATGTCAATGGGAACTCCAACAATGCCATACAGTCTAAAGATGATTTAAAAATCGTAGACGGAACTCTTAATGTAACTTCCGTGGACGATGGAATTATCGGAAAAGATTCCATTTCTATTAAAAGCGGCAATATAACCGTTAATGCTTCCGGCGATGCCATAAAGTCCAGCAACTCCGAAGACACCAGCAAAGGCTTTATTATTATTGACGGCGGTACCTTTAATATTACCAGCGGCACTGACGGCTTCCAGGCAGAAACAAGCCTGATTGTAAACGACGGTGATTTTCAGGTTACTACCGGCGGTGGAAGTGAAAATGCCGCTCCGAAAACAAATAATGATTTTGGCGGACAAAGACCCTCTTTCGGAGACAGGAATAATTCCGATTCTACTTCCGGTACAGGTGATACTTCCAGTGCAGCGCCTCCCCAAAATTCTCAGGATGCTTCTGCTCCAAGCACTGATAGCAGTCAGAAAAATACTTCCGATGCAAATAGCTCTTCTGCCAATACTTCTTCTTCAGCAGCTGACTCTTCATCCAAAGATGATTCTTCCTCTGCCACGGCTTCTACCGAAGACGAAAGCACCAGTGCAAAAGCCTTCAAGTCAGCTTCTGTTCTAACCATCAATAGCGGAACCTTTACCGTAGACAGCGCGGACGACAGTTTCCACAGCAATGGTACGCTGACAATGACAGACGGAACCTTTACCATTTCATCCGGTGATGACGGTATACATGCGGATTCCGAACTGAATATTTCCGTCAAGAAACTTGATATCAAGAAGAGCTATGAAGGAATTGAAAGTGCAATTATAAATATTAACAGCGGTGATATTACAGTAGTATCAAGTGATGACGGAGTAAATGCATCCAGCGGCAGCGAAAGTACTTCCGCAACCGGCGGCCAGGGAGGCTTTGAATCAAACGGTGATGCAGCACTTATCATTAACGGCGGAACTATTACGGTAAATGCGGACGGAGACGGTCTGGACGCTAACGGATCTATCACTATGAACGACGGAACTGTTTATGTCTCCGGTCCGACTAATGACGGCAACGGTCCTCTGGATTATGATACCACCTTTACAATGAACGGCGGAACAATTATAGCAGCCGGAAGCTCCGGTATGGCACAGGCTCCTTCCGATGACTCCAAGCAGTATTCTGTTGCCTATGTCTTTGACAGCTCACAGACGGGCGGCACTAAGATAACCTTAAAGGATGCTGACGGTAAAGAAATTATTTCCTATACACCTGAAAAGAACTATCAATATATTATGATATCCTCTCCTCTTTTAGAGAAAGACAGCAAATATACTTTGTATTCTGGCAGTACCAACCTCTACACCTTTACTGTTTCTGATACCGTAAACGCCAATACAACTCTTCAAACTACCGGTGGTCCCGGAGGCTTTGGCGGTGGAAATGGCGGCGGACGCGGTAACGGCGGATTTGACGGAAAATTCGACGGCGGTACCGATGGCAGCCAGGGCAGTGCTCCAAATGACAATACTAATTCAGACAGCACCGACAGCGGTTCCGGTACCTGATCCGGAAGTTATAACTAGAAAAGTTAAAAAACAGTCAGAATTCTTTCATTCTATTGTTATAGAATCACCAGATAACTATTTGCAAATTAGAAGAACCTGAAAAGTTCTCAGGAAAAGGGCCATGAATAAGAGATAATATACTTCTCTTATTCATGGCCCTTTTTCTTACCGCAGTGATTTCCAATCCTCTTCCTTAAAACCTATTAAAACCTTTTTCCCGTCAATAATCAAAGGCCTTTTAACAAGCATTCCATCTGATGCAAGCATGTTTATCTGCTCTTCTTCCGTCATATCAGGCAGCTTGTCTTTTAACCCATACTCCTTATAGAGCAATCCGCTGGTATTGAAAAAACGCTTTAAGGGCATCCCGCTTATTTTATGCCATTCCGCTATTTCTACAGCTGTAGGATTATTTATTTTTATATCTCTTGCCTCATAGGTAAGCTGGTTGTCATCCAGCCACTTCTTTGCCTTCTGGCAAGTTGTACATTTAGGGTACCATAAAAATATCATAGTATTCTCTCCTTCATTCATTAGTAGGCTGAAAAATATCTTCCGTTTTTCTTAAGCCATGCTTTTCTCTCCCTGTAATCCGGCAGTGTTTTCTCTACTTCCCGCCAGAAAGAAGATGAATGGTCCATATGTTTTCGATGGGCCAGTTCGTGAACTACTACATAGTCTATCACCACTTCCGGCATCATCATTAACTTCCAGTTAAAATTCAGATTGCCTTTACTGCTGCAGCTGCCCCATCTTGTTCTCTGTTCTCTTACCGAAATCCTGTTATAGTCCGTCTGCATCTGCCTGCTGTAATAAGCAGTCTTCTTAGCCAGAGTTTCCTTGGCATATCTGCGATACCAGTCAGTAATGCAGTTTCGAATGAACTCGGAATCTTCTGACATCGTTACTACAGTAAGGGTTCTGCCACCATCCGGAAGCCTTCGGTAAAAAATGCCGGCATCCTCTTTGCCCTGACGTTTTTCAATAATTAATTTTAATTCTCCAAGTACAAAAGGAAGAGCTGCCCCGCTGTAATAGATATCACTGTATCCCTTCACCTTAGGGAACTGCTGATTCTCGTCCAGGTAATATTCTTTATATTTTCCATATAATTTTGATTTGTTTTCTTCAATAATTTTCTTAATTTCTTTATCCGGTAAAAAATTCGGCACCCTTGCAATTATTCTGCCTTCTGCTTTAATCTCCAGGCTGATGGTCTTCCGTTTCGAATATATCACTTGCACAGGAATCTCATTACCTTCAAAAGAAAATTTAACCTCTGTCAGCAGTTTTTTCCACCTCCTTGGACGAAAATAAAAATCACTCATAAATCAATTAATCATCAGATTTTAAGGGACGAAGTTATTATAACATAACTTAGCTTCATTATCCAATTATAAAACTTTCGTTGCATGGGCACTCTAAGATTGGAACAAAATCATTTTAAGATTAATTTAAGGATTGACTATCAAAATATATCAATCATGGAATCGGTAACGGTCAAAAGAGTTTTTAGTTTGGAAAGGAGCACAAAATGAAAGTAAAAGATATTATGTCAACAGATATTGCAAGTGTTTGCTGTGATGATACTGTGGAAAAATGCGCTCAGCTGATGAAACAGCATGATGTAGGTTCTATTCCCGTATGCGATGATAAAAAGGTTGTGGGAATTGTTACGGACCGTGACTTAGCCCTGCGCAGTATTGCCGAAGGACAGGACTGGAAGAATCAGAAAGTTTCTGAAGTCATGACAAAGAATCCTTCGCTTGGTAATCCGGATATGAATATAAAGGATGCTGCAGAAATCATGGGCAGAGAACAGATTCGGAGACTTCCTATCGTAGAGAATAATTCTCTTGTAGGTATTGTGGCTCTTAGTGATATCTCTCTGGAGCCTTCTCTTTCAGACAGAGCTGAGGATACCTTGCATGATATCTCAAAGCCAAATCATTTTCACTAATCTGCATTATATACCTTCGTAAATACCTCATGCTAAAATGCAAATATTCAAAAAGGTTGTTACTCTAAATTGGGTAACAACCTTTTTACACATAAGCAGTTATTAAATTTAATAAATCAACTTCACTTTATTATCATATTCCATTAATTTATGAATGGCATTGTCGATATAATCCCTCACTGTAAATACTGTAATACCTTTTTGATTTAAAACATATTCTGCTCCGGGCCCAATCTGACTTACCAGCACATATCTGCAATCTGACAGGCTCTCTGCTGTGGTGTTTAATGCGCCGGCTTCATGTTCCCCTCCCATGCATATTGCTTTTGTTCTTCTTTCCTCTAAGAATTGAAACAACCTGTTGTCATTTACTTCACCTATGTAAAAAGTCTCCGCTCTTCCAAAATGCTGATTAACCACCTTACCATCACTGCTTGCTACTGCGATTTTGTATGACATTGTACCCCTTTCTTCCTTCCATTAACCATGAGAAAAGGTCTCCTTGGCAGTAAGTTTCCCAAAATATATCTGCTCTGCATATTCCTTTACTCCCGGTATTCCGACCGCATCTGCCCTGCACCGCTGGCAGTGTCTGAATACATCAATATACTTGCCGGCTTGCTGCCTGGCCTTTTCAATCTCTGTACAGCCGGGAGCTTTGGCATCCCTTAATTCATGCTGCGGGATAAGCGGGATAATATTATAAATTGATGCTCCGGCTTCGCTGACAGCTCTTGCAATATCCTCTATATGCTCATCATTAATCTCCGGCACTAAGACCGTATTTACTTTTACTGTGATTCCTGCACCGGCTATTTTCCTTATTCCCTTTAATTGGTTTTCGATGAGTATTGCGGCCCCTTCTTCTCCTTCATAGAGCCTTCCGTGATAGATTATTCCCGAACAAAGTTTTGCTTCAATAGCCGGATCCACCGCATTTACAGTAACAGTAAGGCTGTCAATGCCAACCAGGATAATCTCCTCTGCCATTTCATAGAGTAAAAGGCCATTCGTGCTCATACATTTAAGCAGCTCCGGGAATTCGGAATCTAAGGCTCTGAAGGTATTCAAGGCATGAGGTGATGCAAGTGTATCTCCCGGCCCTGCTATCCCCGCTACTGAAATCTCGGGACATAGCTGCAATGCTCTTCTTATTGCCTCTATTGCTTCGGATTCCTTTAAAATCGCCTTTGCCACCCCCGGCCGCTGTTCTGTTTCATTGAATTTTCTGTCACAGAATTTACAGGCAATGTTACAGTAAGGACTGACAGGCAGGTGAATACGGCCCTTATTTATCTTATTTCCTCCAAAACAAGGATGGGAATTCTTTAAATTCTCATAATTATCCATGGCTTACCCCCTTTATGCCGACTATCAATTAAAGATTTACTGCATTTTCAGTTCTGACCGTTCCCGTCTCTAATGCAAGGAGATAATCTCCCCACTTGGCTGCCCATTCTCTTAATTCATTGGTGGCCAGAGGTGCCGGAACCTGGGAGGTAGTATGCACCGCTATCTTACTTGCAAGAGAGCGGTAGACATCCGCCTGGGCAGACTTTGGTGCCGCTTCAATCGTGGTCTTTCCCTGAAGCTCGCTTTGGGTCACTGTAACGGAACGGGGAACATATTCCACCACCTGAGTATGGGTCTGCTTTACAAAATCATCAATGATTTCCTTTGCATAAGGAGCATTGATGGAATTAGCTATCACTCCTCCAAGGAGTGCTCCTCCTGAATTGGAATACTTATAGATTCCCTTAAACAGGTTATTAGAGGCATATACTGACATAAAATCAGCAGAAGATACTGTAAATACATGTTCGGCAATTCCCTCTCTTATAGGAACCGCAAAGCCCCCGCAGACAACATCTCCCAGGACATCATAGATCACATAATCCAAGTCCAGCTCTTCAAAGGTCTTCTGCTGTTTAAACAATTCAACTGCCGTTATAATGCCTCTTCCCGCACAGCCTACTCCCGGTGCCGGACCGCCTGCTTCCACACAATAAATCCCCTGAAATCCTTCGTATATAACGTCGGTTGCTTTAACAGTGCTTTTTTCCCTTAAGGTATCTAATACTGTTGGTATGTATTTTCCATTTCTTAAAGTATTGGTAGAATCGCTTTTAGGATCACAACCAAATTGCATCACCTTATATCCCATCTCTGCCAGGGCTGCGGATATATTAGATGTGGTAGTGGACTTGCCAATACCGCCTTTTCCATAGATTGCAATCTGCTTTGCCTTTTTTGCCATATCTTCCTCCATTTCTGCGTAATTACGCAAAGTTTCATCTTTTCTGATAGAAAAGAAAAAGACCTCAGAAAACAGGATATGTTTTCCGAAGTCTCTAGTTGTCTAGTCAACTTGCATGATACTATATATAATCATTTAATTAAGTTAAGATTATATCATATTGGTACTTATGCCTTTCTGATACTCCGTAAGATTGTACCGAGGATTTCGAAGGCATTAATGAATATTTGGCCGCCAAGCCGCTCAATGTCGGATGTGATTTTTTATTTCACACTAACGGACATTTGGCCGTGAGGCCACTCAATGCCGGATGTGATTTTTATTTCACACTAACGGACATTTGGCCGTGAGGCCACTCAATGCCGGATGTGAAATGTTCTTTATTTCACACTATTCTTATATGATTATATGCTTATTGGTAGTATAAATATACTTCTGCCTTTTGTCAAGTATTTTTTAATCACAGTTTCTCATTCCATTTTTTAGCAAAATGTCAGCATTACTTAATGTATTTTTAACTTTTTCATGATAAAATAAAATTATGTTCTTACCAAGAATAGATAAGAAAGATTTTAAACCATCGGAAAGGGAGTAGAAAAATGTTTGATGCTCTTAATCAAAAGCTGGAGGAGAACCGACAGGGAATGGACAGGTACCAGCGTCTTGGCAGTAAATTAGGCGATTACCAAAAGCAATTGGATGAACTGGAGGTGAAACGGTATAACCTAAAACAGCAGCTTACCAAAGAGGAAGAAGAATACGACAGCCTGTTTAAAAAAAAGTTTAAACAACCTTGTCCTGGATTTACTCAACAAAAGAGAGAAAAAAGAAACCAAAGAATATCAGGATGTTGTTACCGCCAAATTAAAGCTGGATGAGGCTGAGAAACAGATTGCAAATATCCTTCTCTCCATACGCAGCCTGGAGGAGGAAAGGGTTAGTCTCTCCGGGTGTGAAAGTACTTACCGTAAGCTTTATAAAGAAAAATATAGTCTGCTGTCAGAAAGTGATCCTGAAAATTCAGAAAAAATCAAAGCCGCTGAGGAGAAAATTAACTTCCATACGAAAAATCTGACAGAAATAGAAGAAGCTCTCAGAGCCGGCTGTTTAGTTCAAAATAAAATAAGGGAAACAAAAGAAAGTCTGGACGATGCCCATGGATGGGGAACCTTTGATTTGTTAGGCGGCGGTCTGTTAAGTGATGTGATAAAACATTCTCATCTCAATGACGCTCAGGATTCTATAGATGAAGTACAGTCCCTTTTGCATCAATTTCACTCAGAACTGGCCGATATACAGATAAATGAGGATATCAGCATTCAGATAGACGGCTTTACGAAATTCGCCGACTTTTTCTTTGACGGAATCTTTTCCGACTGGATGGTTCAGTCAAGAATAAACTCCTCCATCCAAGCGGTTTCAGACCTTGAAACAAAGGTAGACAAAGTCGTATCCCAGTTGTATGGAGTTAAAACTTCCGGTGAAAGCTCTCTGGCACAGGCCAAACAAGAGCTGGATAATTTTATAAAAAATAGCTGATAACAAGGGGCTGTCGCAAAATGAATTTTCATACAAAATATTGGTGCTGATCAAGTATCTATAAACCATATCTTGTTGAATTTTTGTATTTTGCGACAGCCTCTATTTAATGGCTATCTTTAACAAGTGCCTTAATTTAGTTTATATTTTCAGCCTATGCGAAGCTTACAGGAATCTCTGATAACCAGCGTAGGGGATAAACGGAATACCCCTCCCTGCTCTCTCTCTTCACTCTGCATCAATCTTATAATCTCTGTTGTTGCATAGGTTCCAAGCTCTGCAACAGGACTGTGTACGGTAGTAATGGAAGGAGTATTATATCTGGCAACGGCATTGTCATCGAATCCGACTACGCTGATATCATCCGGTACTCTAATTCCCGCTTCCATAAGTGCTCTCACACATCCCCAGGCCATCTCATCATTTCCGCAGAAGAAAGCTTCCGGCAGTTTTATACCCTTTAGTAAAAACACCCTCATCTCACTATAAGCCAGGGCCTCTTCAAAGTAAGCCTTTAAAATAATTGATTCGTCAATAGGAAGATTATATTTCTTTAATACATTTACATAAGCATTATAACGGCATTCATCATCAAAATTATAAATTCCGTGGAAGTAGCCAATCCTTCTGTGCCCTTGCTTTATCAAGTACTCCATAGCAAGAGTCGCTCCCTCCATACTGTCTATGATAACACTGGACATCTGCTCTGCACTGTATTCACGGTCAATAAATACAAGGGGCATATGAGCCATGGAAAGCCTGTTAATATACTCTTGGGACAAATGCTCATTTAAAACAATCGCACCCTCTACTCCTGAGGAAATTATCATACTGTAGATTTCTTCACTGGTATTTTCATTGCTAATGTAGATATTCAGCTGATACCCTTTTATCTTACATTGTAAATGTATCGCCTGTATCAGGTCCTTATAGAAATCGCCCTGAATACTGGTCAAAAATAAACCTATAGAGTTCTTTTTATTCGACTTTAAAAACTTTGCATTCATATTTGGAACATAGTGAAGCTTTTCAGCTGCATCCAGTACCTTCCCGCGGGTTTCTTCACTTACTACGTCCACATTGTTGAGAACATTGGATACAGTAGAAATTGCTACTCCCGCTTCTTTGGCCACATCCTTTATTGTTACCATTATGGTTTCTCCATTCGCCTTTTCAAAATTATTCCAAGTAAGATATCAGCTATTTGCCGCGTTGGCTATTGCCCGTCGGCTATTTGCCCATCGGCTATTTGTCGCGTTGGCTATTTGCCAACAAGGCTGCTAATCTCGTCACTTTGATAAACCCTTACATAGTCTACTTCCATACGCTGAGGGAAAATGGAAGTATCAACACCATTTACTCCGCCCCAGTTGCCTCCTACTGCTAGATTCAAAAGCAGATGCATCTTTTTATCAAAGGGCCATTCCTTATAGCTTGGATTCTCTTTGTAATCCACAGGCTTAAAAGTAAAGTAAGTTTCACCATCCACTTGAATCTCAATCTTATCCGGAAGCCAGATAAGGGTATAAACGTGAAAATCCTCACTGACACCTTTTAAATACTTCGTAGCTGTTTTTTGTGTATTTATAGTGTGATTATAAGACTGGGTATGTACGGATGCATGAATTGTATCCTGATTATACCCCACATGTTCCATAATGTCAATTTCTCCGGAAGCCGGCCAGGAACCATATTCCCAGTCAGTAGGCAGCATCCAGATAGCCGGCCAGGTTCCTCTACCTTCCGGAAGCTTGGCGCAAACTTCAATCTTACCATACAGCCAGTCTGCCTTGTTCTTGGTTATCAGCCTTGCTGAGGTATAATCCATTCCCTCCTTCTCTTCCTTCCTGGCTTCTATAATGAGTTTTCCGTCCTTTACCCATGCATTATCCTCCTGGGTATAATACTCCAACTCGTTATTGCCCCATCCGCTGCCTCCGATATCATAGCCCCATTTCGTTTCATCCGGCACACCGTCTTTATCAAATTCATCGGACCAGACCAGCTTATAATCTAATCTGTCTTCATCATAATTATATCCTTTTGCCTTCACGTCGTAATTTTCCTCCTCTTTTACTGCCTCGGGATTTACGTAAGCATCTGACGTCATACTACCCACCGGATAAGAATTCTCCTTCTTACAGCCCGAAAGAATGGCTGTAAGTGAAAGCAGAAGAATCATCATTTTTGTAATTTTTTTATATTTCATCATATCCCCCTCCATAATACCACTCTATCCTACACTGAGATTTCATACCTTCCACCACATCTCAAGTATATACCGAGTACTTCGCAGTGACGCATTTGTATATGAAAAATGTCCTGTGTTTTTCCTATCCAAACAGTCACGTCTTCCCCAACACGCCTCAAGTATGTGCCGATGACCTCTCAAGCACGCATTTGTGCAGGAAAAATGTCCTGTATTTTTCCTACGCAAACAGTCATGTGCTTCCCCCAACACGCCTCAAGTATGTGCCGAGGATTTCGCAGGCACGCATTTGTGCAGGAAAAATGTTCTGTATTTTTTCTACACAAACAGTCATGTACTTCCCCCAATACGCCTCAAGTATGTGCCGAGGATTTCGCAGGCACATACTTGTGTAGGAAAAATGCCTTTTATTTTTCCTACTATTCGCCAGTAATACCGGTATTTTCGATACCCTGAATAAATTGCTTTTGCACAAAGGCATAGAGTATCAAAAGCGGCGTTATGGATATTAAGGTAGCCGACATCTTATATGCTTCATTTATCCTGAATTCCGCCGTAGACGGTCCTGCACTGGCATATGCCTGAAAGACGCTGTCAAAGATATTAAGCTTCGCCGGCAGAAGGTCGATACTGCTTCGTACCAACGTTCCTGTTATGTAGGTTTCATTCCAGTTCCAGACCAGTGAGAACAGAAATACTACCAATACGGTGGTTGATGACAGCTTCATTACAATTTCCACAAATACCTGCCTTGGACTTGCACCGTCTATCATTGCCGCTTCATCCAGAGAATGCGGTATCAGGTTAAAGAAATTATAAAATATCAGTATCAGAACCGTTGAATACACACCCTGTCCGGTTATGGACATTAATATCTGGGGAATTGGTGTACCTATCAGATTAAAGCCTAAAAAGTTCTGTGCAGATATAAATATCATAAGTCTTGGTATCATAAGCAAGGGTACCGGTATGATAAAAGCAACCAGTATCATAACAAACCAAATACGCTTTCCTTTGAATTCATATCTGGAGAGTGCAAAGCCTGTTAATGCCGAAACAACAGTTTGCGCTATGGCCAGAAGAGAAGAAAACCAGATGGAATTAAACAGGGTCTTCTTTATGTTCAGGACATCAATGGCAACTTTCAGATTATGAAAGGAAGGATGCTTTGGTACCCATTCTACCGAAGGGTCAATAACATCATTTCCGGACATAAAAGCCATAGAAACCATACGTATAATGGGCTCCAGGTATATATAACTGATACAGATAAGCACAAAATAAATGCATATCTTTAAGAAGGTCTTAAACTTGCCGGTATGGAGGAATCTCCGAAATTTTCTCTTTAGTTTAATATTCCCTAATTCTGCTTTCAATCTCAGTGCCTCCTTTCCTTCTTATCACGGAACATTAAAAATGCAATACCGATAATAAGCAATACCGTAAAACTGTATATCCATGCATAGGTCGCCGCTATTCCAAGTCCGCCGCTGGTATTTTCCATAGCAGTCTTTATCAGGGTATACACCGGATTTGTCGAAAAAGTACCAAGCTGGGCTATGGTGAAGATGGTTACTACCAACGCAATGGGTTTGATAATCGGTATGGTAATCTTCCATAGGGTCTGCCAGGCATTGGCCGAATCAATCTGAGCTGCTTCATAGAGATTCGGGTTAATCTTTTGCAATCCGTTAATAAAGAGAATAATAGGAATACCCGTAAACCAAAGAATAATGGATAGTTCTCTGAATATTCCGACGAGCACTTCCGCTGCCGACCTGGAATAAGCACTTATCATCTGGAGAATAAAAATATTGCTGTACTCTCCTATCTGCGCTATCTGATTTGCCTTGGTGGTAGAGTCTACAAGCTGATACATAACCGGTCCCGACAAGATTATTACCGGAAGGAAATATATTGTACGCAGAGTACTCTTTAAAAAAGTAATGCGGTTTAGCAGATAGGCCAATATAAAGGCTACGATTACAATAACAAAAGTGTAAGGAATGACCATACGCAAAAATGCTAACATAGCCGGGGTAAAATCAACATTTTCAAAGAAGGTCATAACATAATTGTCCAGCCCGATGAATTTGATTTCAAAACCAACTACGGTCTGTTTTACCTCGGTAAAACTCAATATAATCGTAAAGATAAAGGGTATGGCAGTAAATAAGATAAATCCAATTATCCAGGGAAGCATAAAAAGATATCCTCTTTTATTCTGCCTCTGCTTAAAGGATTTCATCTTCTTAGCTTTCGGCGATTTTTCAAGTTTCTTATTGCCCATTACTCTCCACCTCCTTCAGGAATAATCACTGCGCTTAAAGGAGGAATGCTTTGCCCTTTTACATTTACCGTATCATCCGTATAATTAATCACGATATTTTTTACTGCTCCGTTCTTTTGATAGCTGTTTAAAATCACTCCGTCCTGTATTACACTTCTGTCTGCCCATTCAAAGCCATTTACCTGGCTCAATACCCCATTGACCTTGTCATAAACAGATTTAATAAGTCCTCTGTACTGTTCAAATTCCGTTGAGTACAGATCGGAAGAAGCAGTTGATGCCAGATTGTAAGAAGGCTCCTTTGTTACAATGAAAGAAGGATACAAATTATAATCTATCATTCTCAAAATATCCGGCTGAGTATAGAAGGAAAAGTTCGAATAAGGCGCATACATTTCCATTGTACCGTTTAAAACCAGCTGCAGAAAAGGCACCGCATCCGTCTCAAATACATACTGGGAGGTACCAACAGGCGTCTGAAGATATCTGTCCGTATATTTCCACAGATACATATTGGGAACTTCCATATTGAACTTCACCTTGCCTTCGGTCTTCTCAAAGGTCTTTTCGAAAAGTTCGATAGTATCCGTAACAGAGGTTTCAAGTCCGCTGCTGGAGTAACCGGACAGCAGTGTATTTGATATCCCTCCTACCGTCATGGACTCTGAATACTTGGAAAATCTCTTAAACTGGGTAGTGAACCATTTGGCACTCTTCTCGGGAGTTGCAAACCCAAAATTATCAACGGGTACATTATTTTCATAAAGTGCTCTTTTATCAAATTCCAGATACCAGGAATTCACATGCCTTGCTGCTGTTCCGTTGTAATTCAGCATTAATTTATTAATAGTCACATAGTCCACTGCCTGGGAGATATCAATATTCTTATCTGCAAATTCCTGAATCAGCTTCTGGAACTCTTTCCTGCTTCCGATACTCTTTGAATATTTATCCGTATATGGTTTCGCAAGAGTTTCCCCGTTCTTCTGCCATCCGTAGAGTCCGCTGTTAATATTCTTTATACCATCTGACAATAGGGTATTTAACATCTCTCTCACATCCGAAGCGGTGGTTGTAACCACCTGTTCCGTGCCTACAATACTTTTCCTGGAATCTGCCATCATAAAATCAAGGCGGATAGGAATATCTCCGGTGGTATCTTTTTCTTTCAGGACACCGGTCTTTATAAGATGGTCTCTGTATACCTTTGCCATACCTGTATAGTCCGCTGCGGGGGTGCCGTCTTTTCCGTCACCTGCCAGGAAAGAATAGGTCATCTCAATATCAATCTTATTGGGCTCTTTCATCAGAGTGAAATAACCATCACCCTTCTTGTTATATACCTGAAAATAATTCACGTTATAGACGAATCTTGGATAAGCCCAGTTATAATAAGTCATATTCTCTTCCGGTCGGACAGCAATCTCCATATATTCCCCGCCTTTATCCGCATAGGCTACAAAGGCTGCCTGGCCATTGCCGTGAGCAATACCAAATACCGGCATTACCGGCTGTTTTAACGGAATGGCATCTGTAAGATAGGACTGATAATAGGGAGCCTGAGAATAGTCCATGCCATATACATCCCCTGCATAATTGGAAAAGGATACGGAATTATCCTGAAAACGGATTAGACTTCCGCTGCCGTCGGGTACCATGACATAACCCGGAATCTTATATTTTTCCACTTCGATATCATACATACCGGAATCTTTGTTATAGATTTTATTCTTACCTCCGCTGGCACCAAGGAAGGGGGAAATATCAACGGATACCAGGGTGCTCTTACCCTTACCGGTTATTTCTTCATAGGGAATCTTATAGGTGATAGAGTCTTCTCCAAAGGTGATATACACCTTCATTTCAAGCTCAATGGTCTTAAAATTAATATCCAGTCTTCTGGTTGCCGGATTATCATTTAAAGTCATAAGAGTGGAATCTACTCCATCCTTGGAAGCTGAGGAGATGTTCTTAAGAGATTCCGCTTCATAATACTCCACTGTAATTAAGGAATTGGCAATACCGATGTAGGTAGTATTCATTTTTGCTTCTTCCGGAACTGCCAGCTTCTCGGCATCTTCAGGAGTTGCCGCATCCCTGATCTGCTGGTCTATCACCGCATTAAAAGGAATATCAAGACCGGTCTTCCAGGTATATCCGGTTCTCTTGTCCTGGATAGCCAATATATCTCTGTCTTCCCTGTAATAATAAGCAACCGTATTGGTCTCATAGAGAAGCTGGTATTCATCCATGCTGACAATATCATATGTCACCTTATCCGGTGCCGGTTTTGTATCTCTGTTTGTTGTAAGGTATGCACCTTTCACCTGACTGTAGGAAACAAACAGCAGTATAAGAACTGCAATCAGGATTACTGCTTTCTTTTTCCGTAGGTTACAGAACATTTTGTGTTATCTCCTTTCCTAATGTCAGGAGGAACTGCCATAGGCGTTCCCACATAATAATGATAATTAACAGCATGATTGCCGCTATAATCATAAATACAAAGGTCAAAATCAGACTCATGACATTTTCTCTGAAGGTATAGTCATGTACTGTTAAAAATCCTATGAATATAAGTATAATGCTCCAGACCACCCCAATGTACAATATAATCGTCAGTATAAAAGCTTCATTAGAAGTCAGAAAATAAGACAATGCCGTGATGCTTACCATTGAAACGATAACCGGAATCATGCTATAGGCCGGTATCATATAGACCTGTTTAAAACTTCCGTCACCTTCTTTAATAGAAGTAACCAGATAATTGCTTACGATAAATAAAAACAGCAGGAAGAAAAATCCGATTACGATAGCGTTTATATCCATGTCTTCAACAGCCTTAAACTGATAGACAAAACCTTTCTTGGTCTGATAAGCCATAAAAGAAATAAAAGTAAGAAGATACAGGATGGAGGCCCCGAATACGCTTCCTCCCCGTTTTACTCTGATATCATAATATCTGTCCAGCGGGTGCCTTGGTACTTTAAAACCATATAAGACCCCTTTTAGATAATGATTGCTGCTTATCTTATTCCAGAAATTTTTTCGGGCTTCTCTTACTCTTTTCTTTTTATCAGCTTTTTTTACTATAAAAGAAATCAGCCATAGAGCAAAAATAATCCCTACGAAGTATTGCAGCCTTTCCTGTATCCAGGTATTACGCACCTCCCAGAAGGCTTCCGAATAATACTTACGGTTACCTGCCACCTTAAAGTGTTCCATAGCCTCTTTATATTGCCCGGCATGCAAATACGCTTTTCCTACTCCGTTATGAGCCAGTACAGACATTTCATTCAGTTTTAATACCTCATTCCATTTCTCTAAAGCTTCTTCGTACAATCCTTTCTCATACAAGCCTATGGAGTTGTATACCATCTTGGCATAATCCGTTGGTTTAAAAGACTGTACATATCCCTTGTCGCCGTCAATGGTCCAGATATCTCCTTCTTTATCCACCGCCACGGAAGGCAGTGAAGTATACAGACCCGATATATCGAGGTCAGATATAAAGGAGCCGAACTCAAAAATCAGTTCTCCGCTGGAAGAATAAACATCAACATAGCCATAACTGTTACTGGTATAGATAATTCCCTGGTCATCAACAAACACATCTGTTAAAGAATCGTAACTCCATACCGGGTCTTTAAACATATTTCCGCCGGCAGTATTATGTTTCTTTAAGCCATCATAATTAGAGCCGATAGTCGTTGAATAAACAATTCCTTTATTATCCAAGAAGATATTGGAAAAGGTAGTAGGAACCCTTGGTATCAGATTTGCTAACTGTGCTCTGGTGAAAATAGCGTTCTGCATAGCTTGTAAAAATGTAAGCTTTGTCTTATTTACAGTAAAATAGCCAAGGAACTCACCGGCAATGCTAAGCTGGATTACTCCGTTGTATACACCTTCACCGATTATATACATATTACCGCTCTTATCCACGGCAATCTTAGACGGTTCAAAGGGTGTATCGGAAAAAGAAGGCGCATCCGGTCTTCCTATGCTTTCTATTAAATTGAAGCTTTTATCAAAGTGAAACACCTTTTTCGCTCCAACATCGGCTACATAAATATCACCGTTGTCCGTAACAAATACGCCTTTGGGAGTGGTAAACTCCTCATAACTTAGGACGTCAGCAATTCTGCCTTCCTGAATATTATACTTTACGACCCTCTTATTCTGGGTATCAGCAATATAGAGCATGTCATTATCATCAATATAAATATCCTCCGGCTGCATAAGACCCAAATCTGTTATTGTCTTATCCGGCAGGTACGCATCCTGGGTCCTTACATAATGTCCCTTCTCATTTAAGGTATATGTATAACTGGTTGCCTGGGAAGCCGATGCAGTAACAGGTGGTAGTAAATAGCCTGTAAGTATAAGGGTAATCATAGTCATTGCTGCTATCCTGGCAGCAAAATACCTATGCCTGATTCTCTTAATTCGATTTTCTTTTTTCATTCTATTCCCTTTCATGCCCTTTCCAGCCCTTTCTACCATTCCATTACTTGATTCCCGAATGGGTCATGGTGTTCATAACCTGTGACTGCATACAGATAAAAATAATCAGATTGGGAACAAACAGAATAACAGAGGCTGCCGCTACCATACCGGAAGCTGCCACCGTATTATTCGTTGCAATGGAATTCAAATAGAAAGCCAGTGTCCTCATGGTCTCACTATTCATATAATTATTGGATGCTTCCGTAGCATTCCATATAGTCTGAAAGGTCAGAACCACGGAGGTTGCAATAGCGGGCTTTGTTAAAGGTACGATTACTTTTTGAATAATCTTGCCGTCTTTTGCCCCATCCATAATTGCTGCCTCAATTAAAGCATCGGGAATCTGGTCCACGAATTGCTTTACCAGAAAGAGACCAACAGGCATGGCGATGGCGGGAAGGATATGAGCCAGCCAGTTATTAATCAGTCCAAGATGCTCTATTACAATATATCTTGGCACTAATACTGCTGTTTCTACAAACATCAGGGCCATCTGATTTATCTGGAACAGGGTATTCTTAATCTTGAATTTCTTTTTAGAGAAGACATAAGCCGCACTGATTGTAACAACAATATTTAAGGTTACCGTTACAGTAGTTATAAAAAGGGAGTTCAAAAGATACCTGGCCATAGGCACCCCTGTTAGTCCTACCAGCGAAAAAAGGTCCTTGAAATTATTTAAAGTAGGATTACTTACAAAAATCTTCGGAGGGAATGCAAATAATTCCCCCAAAGGCTTAAAAGCCTGATTTATAATGAATACAACCGGCAGCAGCATGAAGACTGCCAAAGGAATCAATATAATATAAAACTTCATCTGAGATACAGAAAACCTTTTTGGATTTATCTTAGAGCCTTGAAAATTAGCCATATTAACTCCTTTCCTCCTCTTTCTCGCCAAAGAGGCCATGAGCAACCTTCGAGAACAGCATTACTATTAAGAGCAATACTACGGATGCCGCTGCCGCATATCCCATCTCATACCTCAAAAATCCGTAATCATCAATATGATTTGTAATTAACTGTCCGGCATAACCAGGCGTAGGGTTACTGCCTGATAGCTTCACACCAATCCAGCCCATGTTAAAGGCATTTACGATTGCCATAACTGCACCAAAGAGCATCTGAGGCTTCATGGAAGGAATTGTAATATAGATAATTTCCTGAAAACGGTTCTTAAGCCCATCTACGTAAGCTGCTTCATAAAGTTCTTCATTGATATTTAAAATACCGGATATCATAGCCAAAAAGCCAATACCCATGGAGGACCATAAAGATACAAAGATCATGACCTGCATAATATAATCAGCCGACAAGAGGAACTGAATCGGCTGGTCAATCATTCCCAGCTGTATCAGCATATGGTTCACGATACCTCTCTGGTCTCCGGAGAAAATCGTTGTCCAGATAACCCCGATAAATACCTGCCCCACCATGGAGGGTGTATAAAGTGCCAGTGACAGCAACGTTCTTGGAATCGGCTGAATCTGAGCCAGCATCCACGCCAGAAGAAACGAAAGTACATATCCGCCGGGACCTACGATAATGGCGTATTCCAATGTATTAGGTAATACATACTTTAAGAAAACCTCATCCTGGGTAATAAGTGTAATATAATTAAGTAATCCGTCAAATTTCGGTGGGTTAATGGAATCAAAATAGGTAAAAGAGAGCCCAATCGCCATTCCTACCGGCACGGCAATAAAAGTAAAAAACAATAATCCATAGGGAAGCAATAGAAAGAATGTAGAAAGCTTATCTCTTGATGCCCGTTTTTTTAAACCTGAACCCTTATGGGAAGTTACATGATTATAAAATGCCATTTCTTACTTACCTTCCCTTTCCGCCTGTTCTATATGTTCCGTTATCCAGTCAACATCTCTGATCACATAGGGTTTCAAAAGATTTCCCTGGCTGTCACAATATCCGATTTCCATCATTTTTCTTCTGATTTCACGGTTAATGGCTATGACTTTCTCATCCACCGCTACCTGAGCGGAGGTACCGTCAAATACCATGGTGTTCCAGATATCGGAGATGGACCTCTCTAACAGATACTGTCCCGGAGTACGCGGTACATCCCTTAACCACTGAACCTGATCTATGATAACATTCTTATCCTGCTGTTCAATGGGAGAATCCTTTAAGGCCTCCAAGTTGGAGGATAACCATACGAATTGCTTGCCATAGGTAGATTGGAGCGTATAAGTGTAATCTACCTGGGTCTTATAATCCGTCCACCACTTTAAGAATTCCCAGGCTTCTTCTTTTTGTTTGGAATTCTTAAAGATTATTCCGCCCATACCATTGGATATGAACCATCTGCTAACGGAACCATCCTCTTGTACAGTGCCTGGCAAAGGTGCCAGTTTCCATTGCCCCTCCAGTTCCGGTGCTCCATTTTTTATAAGAAGATAGTCATCCAGGGTAACAATCCCTACAGGAAGTACGCCATAGCGGAAGGAATTAAAGAAAGAACCTACCTGAGTATCAAGGGAATAGGCAATAAACAGGTCTCCAAGTTCCTGAATTCCCTTTACCGCATTTGGCTGGTCAATTGCTGTATGCATGCCATCCTCTGTATAGAACTTTCCATTATTCTGGTAAATCAAAGGGGAAGTCTGATAAAACCATTTATAACCTACGCCGCTTGAAATATTATGGTAAAAATTCATACCGTATCTTTGCAGGGTCGGAAGCATATTGATTACGTCCTGCCAGGTATCCGGCGGTGTAAGGTTTAATTTATCGAAAATGTCCGTGCGGTAAATGAGAGTATTGAAATTTAAGGTTTCCGGAACGGCATAAACCCCTTCGTTAAATACATAGGAAACATAAGCACCCGGCACAGATCTTCCCGCTACTTTCCAGAAATCATCAAAATTAGTCAGATCATACAGCGCTCCACGGCTTGCAAGGTCAAAAGGTACATAAGACCCCAATCCCAGCGCAATATCCGGAGTCTTTCCGGAGGAAGCAGCCAGCGTCAGTTTATTTACATCCGTCATAACGGATATCTTGACTTTAATTCCTGTTTTAGCTGTAAACTCCGTATCTGCCATCTTTTGCATCAGGTCCGTATGGGTAACAGCACGATTGACCCATATGTTCAAGCAGTCCTCTTCATTTTTTGTGGAATACTTACTGGAAACAAAGGTATTTCCAACTGTCTGCAGATTGTTTGTCACGGATTTCAAAATACTGGAATTGGCCTTGGGAAGCTTTTCATCTCCATAAAAATATATCATATCAAGTGAGAAATCCTGTTGTGACAGCATAGATGAAAAGTTACCCATAGCTTTCAAAACCGAATTATCATTTCCGGTCAAATCATCCCGGTAGAGAGATATCTCATCCGGATACTTCTGCATCCTATGGACAAAAGCAAGGGATTTGCTTAAATCAGACATAATAGCAGACTTTGTCCCTCTTTCCGTATAATCCTGTAAATGATACTGGATATAATGAATCAATGTCTCATATGCGTCCAGATAGTCCGCTATCTGGGGTATGTATTTTGTCATCTTCCAGGTTCTGTTCTTATCTTTTGTAGAACCTGTAATTTTTGTAATCTCTAATTCAAACTGAGTTACATGTTCCGATATCAGTTTTGCATACCGTTCTATAACCGAAATAGGGTCCTGTTCAGAACGAATTGTAATTGTATGCTTTCCTTTTTCGAGATATATCTCATAAGGAGTTCCATCCTTATCTGACAATACTTCATTTGCCCATTTTCCTGAAGTGGAAGGGAATGCATAGTTTAACAATTCCTGAAAGGGGACATTTCCATCTATTCGGATTGAATCAAATACCGCCATTTCTTCTTTGCTGTTCTGATAATGCAAGGCCAGATGATAAAAGCCATCGGCCGGTGCCTTAAATTCATAGGTCACTTCCGTGCCAGGCATAGTCCACGACAAGGTATTGAGTAATTTTCGTTTACTGTTCTGAGGTGTAAGGGCAGGATTATTGATAGCTGAATAAATTGCCTGTGATGAATTTTTAAAGAGATAATCATTGGAATTAACTTTATATATTCCTTCAATCAGCTCTCCGCGGTAACTGCTCTTATATTCCTCATAAGTCATTAACTTCTGATTCGGTGCTTTTATAGTCATTGTACCAAGGCCCAGCCCGTCAGAGGATGCATTTTTTATAACTATGGTGTTCATCCCTTGTTTTAAATTAAATTCCAACGGCAATGCTGAAACATAAGTATAGTTATACAGAGGCAGGTTTCTCCAGTCTTCCAATCTTATCTGTTCCGGTGCAACCTGATCGCCGTAACGGTCCTCCGGATAACTCTTGGTACTATCTTTCCAATAAAGAGGGAATGCAATGTTGTCCATCTCCGAGAACTGTACTTCTCCGTTTATCTCCATGGAAGCTATGAAATCAGAGAGAGAATCTCCCATTGGCTTATAATCGAGATAAATATTATAAACACCCTCCGTTTCCGCGTTGATTTTATATTCAGCGGATTCATTATATTTTAAAGTAACATATTTCCCCTGATAATTATCTTCGTTAATTCCGTTTTCAGGGTCGCTCTGTGCTTCCCCTGTTCCTGCTTCCCTCTGTTCCTCGTAAAGGTCCGTGTATTTTACCGACTTACTGCTTAAGGAATCATTTAATAGCTGGTAGGCAGCCTCTGCTTTCTTATCATCCACTTTTTCTGTATAATCTGACTTATTGCTGATGATATAAAAGACAGCCGCAAGTACTGCTATCACTGCAATAGCTGCTACGGATATGATTATTTTTTTCTTTTTCATGGAAGCTCCCTTGCATAAACTCTCGCATCTATTGTTCAGGGACTGCCGCAAGGCCTTATTTCCTGCAGCAGTCCCCGATAAATTTACCCGTTCAAGGGACTTTTCCCCTTAAACTCTCAATATTATTTGAACTTGTCGTCGGTATAACCATAGTAATTCTTAAGTCCGTCTTTTAGTTGATTTTCTGATTCTACAAAGCGGGCATTAATAGTTGTATTCCAGTCAGGAAGTTTTGCCTTAATCTGATCCAGCCAGTTGGCATCTACTCTGAACGCACCGGTTATATCCTTATTATAGTAATTGGACCATTCATAGTTGCAGGCTTTTCTTGTTCCGTCTTCTGTTACATAATAAGGATATGCCTTATCGGATACATCCCAGAATTGACCCTTCTCCCAAAGTTCTACAACTTCCTGGAAACCAGGCATCTTATCCTTATCTTTATAACGCTGATGTGTGGTTGTTGAATACCAGATATCCATCTGCTTGTCGAATTCGTCTCCGGTTACCAGAGGGAAGGAATCATTTAAGCAGGTCTTTTCTACACCCTGATCTGTGAAGTTCTGATTTGCTCTTGCCTGCATACCATCTGTACTGCCTGCCCAGAAGGAAGCAAAGGTATAAGCAACTTTAAGTTCATTTTTCTCGGCCTCTGTCCATTCGGGATTGCCGTCATCCATTGCATAGTTATGTAAAGCCATAGGGTCAAGCACGATACCGATTGTATTTTCCTGGTATTTTGTACTAGGTCTCGGATAAATATCCCAATCACTTGATTTAACTGTTCCCCAGAAGCCTTCTGTAGGATCGGCTGCGGCTCCCATCATCCAGGGATCACCGTCATAGGAAAGGCAATAATTATTAATAAAGAAGTTATATCCCCAGTAGCCGTTGGATTCCATAATCTCTGTAGGAACTGCAGCAACATCATTCTGTGCCCAGATACAGGATTTTACCCAGGTAGGAACATAGGAAAGTAAATCTGTAACAGCTTCGGAAGTCAGGTTAACGTGATCCCCCGTACCCTTATAGTTGAAAAGGGAATAATTAATGTCTTTGGTTCCTGTGTTGATAAAGCTCATAGGAATATCCATAGCTCCCCAGAATTTCTTATTATCTCCGGAGGTAGCAAATGCTGTATATTCATCAATATTCCAGTCCACCGGCGGAACATCGATATTATTCTGCTCAGCTAATTCCTTATTTACATATACGCCCCAAGGCTGGATGAACTGAGGAAGTCCTGCCTGGAAGCCGTAATAATTCATCATCTTCATAACAGAAGGATTAAAAGTTTTATAAACCGGATCATCAGAGAATACGGAAAGATCTGCTATCATTCCTCTTGCCACATCACCTGCAAGGTCAGTGGATGCATAGATATCCGGGTATTTTCCATGTTCAGCCTTAAAATCTTCAAGTTCCTGGCTCCATGGTTTATCATTTCCATTTGGATCGCCTACCTTGGCATATACATTAATCTTGATATTCGGATAGGTCTTATTGAATTCTTTTGCCATTGCATAGATGGCTGCTTCATTCTGTCCGGTAAAATCTGCCGCGGTCAAGTCCTTATGTCCGATATCCTCCATATACTGTCCCGAACCGGACCACACCATAACAGAAATATCTCCTGATATTCCCGTATCCAGCTTTTCATATTTTTTTCCACAGCCCGGTATTACCATTACCGCAAGGAGTAAAAATACGAGTACTAATGCCTTTAACTTTTTCATGTCGTTCCCTCCACATAATATATAGTTTTTGACTACAACCTGATTATAATATAAGATTTTATATTTTTCAATATATAAAAACATTTTTATGATGTTCTTTTTAAGAGTATTTATCTATTATATCCATATAAACCGACTATTATTTATTTATATTGTACAATATCACTTCTGAAATCTTGTTTTCTTCTTTTGGATACTCTATTAACTCATTATTATGCTAAAATATAACATTTTTAATTTAAAATACGTTTTTATTTAAATATGTTATTGTAATTATGTTATTATAACTTAGAATTTTATGCTTATTTCAATACATATATAACAACTATTTTAAAATATAATTTTTGATTCAATATATTTATTTCCAATAATATGGATTATTTTTTCATCTCCTTTTAATTGTTTTTAATATTTGTAATTTAAAAGGTATAATTTGCATTTATTTTGTATATTATCACAATATTCTCATGTTTTAATAAAATTGTTTTTAATTATAAGGTTTAAAATTCTGTCCTTTATAATAATTCCAATATGAATATAAAAAAAGCCGCCAGGAAATCCTTGATTTTTCAAAGAGATTTCCGGCAGCTTATTAACGCTGTTTTTATATTTTCTAAAATTATATTGTCCATTTTATTCCTGATTTTCTTATGCCACATTCAAATAAGCCGAATATTTCTCCATAATGCCTTGATAAGCCCTGTCGTTAAATACTTCATAGACTGAGCATGCTTTATCTACAATACATACAATAATGCTCTCACGATAAATAGGCGGATAGGGTGTGAGCGGAAACATATGTTTCCTTATAATGTCATCTTCTACTTTATCCAGGTTCTTAATTTTTAGTGCATTATGCCAGGCAAGCTTTGGATGTCTGAAGCCATGAAGTCTATGACTTTTATCTTTTACATGCCAGTCATAAAATACATAATCATGGAGAAGTGCTCCAACTACCAGACATTCATAATTACATTTCAGGCCTATCTTTCCGGCTAATTTCGCACTATAATATGCAACTGCTATACTATGCCAAAAGCAGCTGGTAGAATTATGCTGTATAAATCTGTCTAACTCTCTGTAATCACCTACACGGATAAGCCATAATATTTTATGAAGGATTAAGTCCTCGGTGTCATTATTCCATTCTTCCATTTAATAACCATTCCCTTTCACGAATAATCATTGGGCGTTTGGAAATCATCTTTTATGAAATCCTACAAAAATTAATATACAAATGTCTTCATTTGTGGTATTTTATAATAGTAGTGTCATGTGCTGACATGACGTAATTTAGGGAAAAGGAGAAGGGGATTTATGAAAAAAAAGCATTGCAGCTTTCATCAGGCCATATTAATTATTGTCCTTATTATTACCTATTCTTCCTTCTCAGATTATTCTTATACTATAACCTCCCCTGCAGGCAGCAGTGACATGCATTTTAATCCAAATGCTTTGCCTAACAGCGGTCCCTATGTATTCTATTCCCATCTTCCTTCCATGCCTTTAGAAGAAGATTATGCCAATATGCTCTATAAGGTTCCATATCGGCTCTTTACATACCGTCTGGGAAATGCAACCGGTATACTTCATACATTTTTAACCAGTACCTTCTCCATAGCGATTGTATTAGCCGTTCTGTTTTTTCGGCTTCCGAAAACGGACAAGCCCAGATTGTATTCTCTCTTACCCTTTGGGGGGCACGGGCCACCTGAGGATGGACTTATATTTAGTCTATCATAAAAATGTGAAGAAAGAATGAATGTTTTACAGTTTTCATTCCCTGACCGGATACGGGAACTTTCGGTACAGGTTCACTCTGCGTAAAACGCAGGCATAATTATTAATATGCATAAAGAAAGGATTCAGAAATGAAGAACAAGAAACCCGTATTTTTTATTGTTTTATTAGTAGCTGTAGTTATGGCATACCTGGCAGCATTCGGTTTGCAGATCGGCTCTTTTAAAATCAAAGGCGCTCCTGATATCCGTTTCGGTATTGATATCCGCGGCGGCGTAGAAGCAGCTTTCCAGGCAGCTAATTTAGATCGTAAGCCTACAGCAAAAGAATTAGAAGCTGCTCGTTCCGTTATTGAAACAAGACTTGACAATAAAAATATTCTTGACCGTGATGTAACAATTGATAAGCAGAACGGATATATTATTGTACGTTTCCCCTGGAAATCCGATGAGAAGGACTTCGATCCCGATAATGCTATTGCAGAATTAGGTGAGACTGCTCTTTTGACCTTCCGTGATGATGACAAAAACATATTAGTAGAAGGTTCTCACGTCAGCAACAGTGCTCCTGAGCTGGACAAGCAGACAAACAAATATGTAGTAAGCCTTACCTTTGATGAAAAAGGCACAAAGCTTTTTGCTGATGCAACTGCAAAGCTTGTTGGCAAGAATATCAGCATCTATATGGATGATACTCTTATCCAGACTGCTGTTGTAAATGAAGCTATTCCCAGCGGTAAAGCACAGATTTCAGGTAACTTTACTTATGACTCCGCAAAAGAACTTTCCGATAAGATCAATTCCGGTGCTCTTCCTTTTTCACTTGTAACAAAGAATCACAATACCATAAGCCCTACCCTTGGTTCCGGTGCCCTGGATGTTATGCTTGAAGCAGGTATCCTTGCATTTGCAATCATCTGTATCCTTCTTATGGGTTACTACAGAGTACCCGGAGTTGTTGCATGTATCTCCCTGTTAATCCAGACTTCCGGTCAGATACTTGCCCTTTCCATCCCTCAGATGACTCTGACCCTTCCCGGTATCGCAGGTGTTATCCTCTCCATCGGTATGGGTGTAGATGCCAACGTTATCGTATCTGAACGTATCAATGAGGAAATCCGTTCCGGCAAGACAGTTCGTTCCGCAATTGCTGCCGGTTTTAAGGGTGCTTTCTCATCCGTATTTGATGGTAATATCACCGTATTAATCGTTGGTGTAATCCTTATGATATTTGGTTCAGGTGCATTACTTTCCTTTGCTTACTCCCTGCTCACCGGTATTTTCTTTAACTTCGTAGCAGGTGTTACAGCATCAAGGCTTATGATACGCTCCTTAAGTGAGTACGATGCATTAAGAAAGCCTTCACTTTATACTTGCTTTTCAAGGAGGAGAACACTATGAATAACGAAAACAGTAATGCTTCCTTAGCTATTACCCCGACTGCCGGCAAAATCATTCATTTTTATAGCAAACGTTTTATTTATTTTGCAATTTCACTGACCATTATGGTTATCGGCATTGTTACTCTTGCAATGGAAGGTGTACAGTTAGATATTCAGTTTAAGGGCGGTGCCATGCTGAAATACACTTACACCGGTGATATTAAGGCTGATGATGCAAGTGACGTAGCCTCTGATATTCTCGGAAGACCGGTATCTACCAATATAACCGAAGATATGAAGACCGGTGACAAACGTCTCGTTCTTAACATTGCCGGAAATTATGGTGTTGATGCCAAGGACCAGGTTAAATTTGACGATGCTTTAAAAGCTAAATTCCCTGACAATAATCTGGATCTTAGTGAATCCTCCATGGTTGAGCCATTCTTTGGCCATAAGTTTTTGACCAATGGTATTATAGCAATTGTACTCTCTTTTTCTTTGGTATTAGTATACGTATGGATACGTTTCAAGAAGATTGGCGGTCTCTCCGCAGGATTTATGGCTATCGTTGCTTTAGTGCATGATGTTTTAGTTGTATTTTTCACCTGCGTTGTATTCAAGATTCCCATTGGCGATTCCTTCGTAGCGGTTGCTCTAAGTATTATCGGTTACTCGGTAAATGATACTATCGTTATCTATGACCGTATTCGTGAGAACCATGACCTTCATCCAAAGTTAGAAGTAGATACCCTTACAGACTTATCTATCTCACAGTCTATTACAAGGTCTTTAAATACCAACTTTGCAGTATTTTTAAGTGTTACCCTTGTATATGTTATGGCTCACATAAACAGCATTGATTCTATTCAAAGCTTTGCACTTCCTATGGCTATCGGTTCTGTAAGCGGATGCTATTCTACTATTTGCATTGCCGGTCCTCTTTGGGTAATGTGGCAGAAACGTAAAGCAAAGAAATCAGAAGTAAGAAGATAATTAAATCAGATATTTTAAGTTCCCGGTAACAAACAGCAGCTAATAGGTCCTCTGTACTATTGCTGCTGTTTTTATATGTATAAAAGATTACATTTTCTTTAAGTTTCTATACATATTATTTACAATTCATCAGGTTTGGGATACACTTATAGAATATCTGACATACAAAGTAAAAGTGGCTGTTCCGGCAGATAAAAACACAACAGGATGAACAGTCATAATGAAAGGGTTTTTGATATGAAAAAGAAATTAGTATTTGCTTTATCCTCCATAGCAATGGCAGCACTTCTCTCCCCTCCTGCATATCATGGGCTTGCTTATTCAAGTACCGGCGTGGATTCTGTTATGACTGCTTCCGAATTCCTTGAACCGAAAGAGGTAACCGCTTCTCCGGGATTTTCCTCCACAGAGCTGCAAAACCTTTTAGATTATAACAAAGACGGCAAATATCAGCTTACAGTACATATTCCAGCAGGAAAATATATTCTTACCAAAGAATTAAGAATCTACAGCAACACTACTATTTTAGCGGACAAAGATGCAAAGCTTTATAAAAACCACCAAAAAGGGGCTTTACTTGCCAATGATGTAAGCAATGACCAGGGAGGCTATACAACCTCTTACAATATTACTATTAGTGGCGGTGTATGGGACTCCTCTCCCATAGCTGATAAAAACAAAGGTACGGAAAGTTTCCGATTTATCCATGCTACGAATGTAACAGTAAAAGATGCGGAAATATGCAACGTTCCTGTAAACAGCCATTTAATAACCTATGCAGGCGTTAAAGACAGTCTCATCGAAAACTGCAAGATTCATGGTTATGATGGTGCGGCTCCTAAGGAAGCTATCCAGTTAGATATTGTTCATAACAATGTCGTTGTACCTTCCAACCAGTCGAAGTATATTAAATATGATGACCTGCCCTGTGATGGAATTGTAATCCGCGGCAATGAGATTTACGATTATCCAAGAGCTATCGGCTCCCATACTTCCATTAAAGGGGTTTTTCATAAGAATATTACCATCACCGGGAATACTCTTCATGATCTGACAGAAGCCGGTATCAAGGCTTACAATTATGAAAATCTGGAAATCAGCAAGAATGATATATCTAATGTTGGAGTGGGTATCCTGGCTTATACCTATATCAGCAATGAGTCCAATCACTATCTGGATGCCTTAAGTACCACAAAGCCCGAGCCTCTTCCTGATAACTATAATATTAAAATAACGGATAATACAATTTCAGACATACGTAAATCAACTTCTACTGCCGTCACAAGCTGGGGCGACGCAATAAGAGTTATTGGTACTTACCAGCGTCCCATTGCCGGATTAACGATTGAGAATAATACCATCAAGACCACCAAACGTTATGGTATATTTATGGAAAAGGCACCAAGCAGCACAATTGAAAAGAATACAATCACTTCAACTGCGAGTACAGGTATTTATCTGATTAACGGCTGTGATAATTCCACCATCCAGGACAACAGTCTTAAAAAGATTGGCACTGCAGGCGGGAATGCTGCCGGGATTGGTTTATTAAGTACGAATAGTACCGCAATAACAAACAATACGATTACCTCTCCGGCCAAGAACGGAATTTATCTGACCAGTAAGAGTACTTCCTGTAATATCACCGGCAATGTAATATATTCTTCCGGCGCCAACGGTATTGCAACCTACAGCAATAGCGATAATACTGTTATTTACGGTAATTTTATCTCAGGCTATGCTGTTAATGGTATCTTTGCCTATGATACAGCTTCAGCCGACATCAGTCAGAATGAAATCTATGGCAATACCAGCAAGGATAAGGATGGAATTCATATTCAGGGAGTAAAAGATATAGACAATACTTTCACTTTAAAGAATAACTATATCGATTCCACCAGCAGATACGGTATATATGTCAATGCAAACAACAGCCTGATTGAGACAAATACTATTACAAAAACTTCGAAGTATTCTATCTTCCTGGATAGCAGCAGCAATGGAAGTACATTATTTGATAATACTTATGATAATAGTATTTGGCAGAGTTAGATAATATTATTGAGATAGTTAAAAAGCCCTATGCCTTTCTACAGAAAGCATAGGGCCTTTTAATTATTATTCGGAGCGCAGAGCTTCTATGGCATTCTTTCTGGAAGCCATTTTAGCCGGAATATGTCCTCCCAGAACTGTCAGTATTGTGCTGATTGCCACCAACAGTACTGCATGTGCAATTTCAAGATGTGCTACATTATTGAGTTCTGTCATCTTATAAAGAATCGAATTAATAGGAAATGTCAGCAGCCAGGCTAAAACAACTCCAAGTATTCCGGAGAACACACCAAGTATGGTAGTCTCCGCATCAAATACACGGGTAATATCTTTCTTTCTGGCACCTAATGCCCTTAGTATACCAATTTCTTTTGTCCTTTCCAGTACTGAGGTATACGTTATAATGGATATCATAATAAGGCTTACCACAAGAGAGATTCCTGCAAAAGCGATTAATACAATCGTTATACCATCCATAATGCCGCTGGTGAGACTCGACATGGTAGCTGCAAGATCCGTATACACCACCTGGTCTTTTGTATCTTTTCCTTCGTTATACTTATCCAGATAATCGGTTACAGCATCCTTATCATTAAAATTATAAGGATATACCATAATAACATAGGGAGTTGCATTTCCTCCAAGATAAGAAAGAAAAGTATCCTTTGTCTCTTCTGTCAGTTTCTCATTGGTGATAATATTCAGGTCGGTCTTTTCCTGGGCCTTTACAATATCAGAATCCTTGGCATTATTAATTACCATATCCGATAGTTCATCACTGTAAGCAATGCCGGGATTTAAAAGTGCCATTGCCACATCTTCTTTCTGCCTTACCACTCCTGCTATTTTTACCGTGATGTCCTCTCCTGAATCATACATTGTCTGATAATCACTGCCGGGCAGATAAGTTCCTACAGGCGTCTTTGTGTAATAAACATTGTTAGGTATGATCTTGAATTCAGTGCCTATAATATCACTGAAGTTAATATTTTCTTTTCCTTCCGTATCAAACCCAAGGTTCTTAAGGATATTATAATCCAGCTTGTTATTCTCATCTATTACAAGTACCAGGTCTGTTGCACTGGCAGGAAATGCACCCGCCATAAGATCATAATTCTTTGTCAGGTAAGACTCCTCGTCTGCTTTTAGCTGTTTGGGATAAGAGGATAACCCCATTGAAGAAGTCAGGCTGCCTCCCTGTGACTGTCCGCTTCCCGAAGCACTGTCCTTGCTGCTTAAACTTACAGGTACTACCTGGTCATTTACTTTACGTACCATATTCATGGAGACCAATCTGGTATAACCAATACTGCTGCAGATATTTGGATCAATCTTATTCAGGTAATCAAGATAATCCTGGGTAAATATATTCTTATGGCTTATCTGTGTATCGGTTGGGTCATAGAGTGTAACTTTATCGGTAGCGGCATAGGCTTTATTCCCATCTTTATTGTCGGACCTCATCTTCTGCATACTTTCCGCATCGATTGTTGTTGCAGTCTGAGAAATTATTATAGGGAATTCTGCCATAGCATCTCTCTGGAATTTATCTATCTGTGTCTGAAAGCCTGACGATAAGCTTAAAATTACCGCAATACCTATAATACCGATACTGGAAGCAAAAGCTGTAAGAATCGTTCTGCCCTTTTTCGTACGAATATTGTTAAAGGATAGACGAAGAGCCGTAAGGAAATTCATACTTGTCTTTTTCAGTTTAAATTCGTCTGCCTTTGGTCTTTCCACATGAGGGTGGGAGTCTGATATAATCTTGCCGTCCTGGAAACGAATAATACGGTCAGCATAGTTTTCAGCAAGCTCCGGATTATGAGTAACCATAACAACCAAACGCTCCTTGGCAACTTCCTTAATAAGTTCCATAATCTGTATACTGGTAGTAGTGTCCAATGCACCTGTAGGTTCATCACAAAGAAGAATCTCCGGATTATTTGCCAAAGCTCTTGCTATGGCAACACGCTGCATCTGTCCTCCGGATAACTGATTAGGCTTCTTATGCAGATGCTCTTTTAAGCCAACCTTTTCCAGTACTTCCAATGCCTTTTTATGCTTCTCTTCTGCGGATACTCCGCTTAAAGTCATACCAAGCTCAACATTGGCCACAATACTAAGATGCATGATTAAATTATAACTCTGAAATACAAATCCAATAGAATTATTCCGGTATGCATCCCAATCTCTTTCCGTAAAATCTGCGGTTTTCTTTCCTTTAATAACAAGCTCTCCCGAATCATAGCGGTCAAGCCCTCCGATAATATTAAGACAGGTAGTCTTACCAGATCCGCTGGAACCCAGAATTGCCACGAATTCCTTTTGTCTGAAAGCCACACTAATTCCGTCCAGAGCTTTTGTTTCTATCCCTCCGACGTTATAACTTCTTTTTATATCAATTAACTCCAGCAATTTTTTCTCCTCCTTATACATTAAGTATCCTGCTGTATTCATGTCATTATACAAAAGCAGTAGTTTTAAGTCAAAAAAATTGCTCTTAAATATTGTTAAAATTTTATTATACATAATGCATATTTT
>JAEXGM010000194.1 GCA_023450835.1 Bacillota bacterium
AATTTAGTGAAGAATACCCGGCACCGAAATCATTTTGGGAAAGCTTGAAACTCTTACCCTAAGGAGCAGAGACTAATCTGCGGTCCGCAATTTCAAGTTCTATGTACGTAGGAGGCACATGACACCTTTCCGGCGAATGAATCGGTAAACCAGGCATTTTTATCCAACCAGCTATGGCACGAAATGTCCGCTTTAAGACAGCAAATCATTTCAAACTGCAGGATTTACTAATGTATTATTACTACCCCAACCACTCTTTATTACCAACAGGAAAATTATGTATTTATTACTTGACTTAATTCGACTATTGGACTAGTATATATTTGTAATAAGGCAAAAAACAGAATGGACTTTCTTTATTGAGGGGATTAAAAGAAAGTTACTATTTTGTGCCCTATTACAAATATATAATGTCCTTATTGTCTATTTTAATGAAGTAATTCTTTTTTTCTTCTAATATCCCCCGCTTAAAATGAGTATAACATCAAATATTATGAAAATAAATGGACACTTACGTCCATCGGAAGAGAAGGCGGATGTTTTATGAGTTATGAACATTTTGGCACATTCTTAAGAGAATTAAGAGAATCCAGAGGGTTTACAAGAGAGCAGTTAGCGAAGGATATCTGTACTCCGAAACAGATTTACCGAATTGAAAAAGGAGAATATGAACCATCTATTTATCTGCTCCACAAATTATCCATAAAGTTTAATTTGGATCTTAATGAGTACTATAAAATGTACTTTTCAGTATATACAATCACCGGTCTTGAAGGCATCCAGGAGATTAATAGGGCAATAGGCACAAAGGATGTGAGATTACTAAAAAAAGTCATAGACAAATATGAAAAACATGAGGATTTTAATAAAGGTGAGAACTTTCAGCATATATGTTATGGAAAGGCCATTTGTGCTGCATGTGAACAGGATTTTAACGCCTCTCTGGCCCATTGCATGGCCGGTATCAGGGCAGAGAATCCTGCTTTTTCACTGGATACCATAACAAAGACAATATATTCTAATGTCGGATTATCTATTATAAGCTGTATGGGGTTGAATTATATTTCTCTTGGCAGAGAAGCTATCGGACTTAAACTATTGAATGACCTGCTGTACATTCTCGAAAAATACGTTTTAGCGTCACCTTACCCAATGTATCAGACCTCTCAGTTTTCAAAAAAGGTCTATCAGAGTACCCTTTATAATTTAAGCTGCCAGTTTCTGAATCAGGAGAAATATGACCAGGCGGAACTGCTTATTAAAAAAGGAATTGATTTTTCCATACAGGAAAACAGTCTGAGGTTCCTGCCGGATCTGTATTTTATTAAATTCAAACTGCTTTACAAACAAAAGAAATATAAAACGGCAAAGGAAGTTTATACTCAGATGCGCTGCCTCTATCTGATAACCAAGCAGGCAAAGGTAGTAGAAGAAATGGATAAGTCTGTGGTGCTCGATTACCCCAAGCTCTTTCAGGAGTCAGACCCAGGCATTGATAAGGGTACCCGTATAGCTCGGAAGACAGAGAAAAATGAAGATTTATTTCAGGACTTGAATTTAGAGGAAATTGCGGTAACTAATATGCGGATTTAATATAGAAGAGAGCCTGCGGATTGGAGAGTACAGAGAGCGGTCCGGGGCTCTTTTTGTATACCGGGGATATAAAAAATTACCGTTTTGTTAATAAAATATTGTTAATATTTTATTTAATATTTATTTTTGAAAAGTAAGGAGCACCTTTAATTGAAGAAGTATTACTATTATTATCAATATAAAGAAGTAACTAATCTTTCGAAAGAGAGAAAGTGTGTACACAATAATTAAATTCATTTTGTTAAAAATTAAACAATTAGACTAAAAATTTCATCTAAAACCATAAAATTTTATGCAAAAGGTAAACAATAGCTTTGCATTGTAAAGTGATTGGGTGTATAATTAGACAGAATCACGTATAAAGTGATGAAAATAGGGAAGTTATAGTAAGAAGCAGTCTTATGACTGCGTTTATTATGACAGGCCTAAAAAATGACGACAAGGTGACAAATATGAACTTAATTACCACACTCATTTTATTTCCATTAGCAATAGCTGTTTTAACCTTTCTTATTAGAAATGAAAAAGTAAGAGGTGCTATTGTTACAATCGGGGCAGTCTGTGTTGCCCTGTTATCCGTACTGGTTACCGTGAAGTATTTCCAGAACGGAATTACCTTCTCATATAAGGGAGAAGAGTCAATCTCATACCTCATAATGCTTTTAGAAGTTCTGATAGCAGGTTACGTTATCACAATAAGTATCAGGGATAAGAAATACCTTGTAACGGTATTCTCTATTATCCAGACCCCTCTTATTTTGTGGTTCGAGCTGGCCAAAGGACATGCAATAGAGGTTGCAAATGATATGGTCTACGATAAGCTGACCGGAATCATGGTACTTATTGTTGGAATCATCGGTAGTCTTATCTGTATTTATGCAGTTGGTTACATGAAGGATTATCACCATCACCATACGGAATTTAAGGAAAGGAAATCTTTCTTTTTATCCGTATTATTCTTATTTTTAGGCGCTATGTTCGGCCTAGTAATAAGTAACAACATGACCTGGCTGTATTTTTGCTGGGAAATCACATCTCTTTGCTCCTTCTTACTGATCGGATATACGAGAACAGAAGAAGCGAAGAACAATTCCTACCGTGCCCTTATTATTAACTTAGGCGGTGGAGTTGCTTTTGCTATTGCGATTGTATTTGTAGGAATTCATTATCAGACAACAGAATTATCTGTACTGACATCCATGCAGCCGGAAGCTGCGGTTATGATACCGGTATTTTTACTTGCACTGGCAGCTCTTACAAAATCCGCACAATTTCCTTTCTCTTCCTGGCTCCTTGGAGCCATGGTAGCACCAACCCCTTCCTCCGCATTGCTTCACTCTGCAACTATGGTCAAGGCCGGTGTTTACCTGATTATCCGTTTAGCTCCTTTACTTGGAAATTCACCGGTTGGAATAGCAGTTACAGGTATCGGATGCGTAACCTTCCTGCTTAGTTCCTTAGCAGCTGTAACCCAGAGTGACGGCAAGAAGATTCTTGCTTACTCTACGGTAGCAAATTTAGGACTTATCGTTATCTGCGCCAGTATCGGCAGCCAGGAAGCTTTATGGGCAGCCATTCTGCTTATTATATTCCATGCATCCTCTAAGTCTCTGATGTTCCTTTGTGTAGGTTCCATCGAGCACCAGATAGGAAGCCGAAATGTAGAAGACATGGGCACTTTGGCAGAAGTATCCAGAAAGCTGAACTTGTTTATGTTTGTAGGTATTGCCGGTATGTTCTTAGCTCCTTTTGGTATGTTGATTTCCAAATGGGTCGCTATGAAAGCATTTATTGATTCCAAACATATATTATCTGTTGTAGTAATTGCTTACGGAAGTGCCGTTACCTTATTCTACTGGACAAAGTGGATGGGCAAACTGGTTTCCGGCTCCAATAAGAAACAACATAAAGACCATAAGATTTCCTTACATGAGGAACTTCCTATAACAATTCATGCATTACTCGTAGTAGTATCCTGTTTTGCATTTCCTTTTATATCAGATTATGCATTGGTTCCTTATCTTACAGAACTTTTCGGAAAAAATGCAACGATACCCATCGGTACCAGTGATGTGAACCTGATGATAATAATGCTTGCCATGTTAATTATCATACCGATAAGTTTCATTCCTATCTATAAAAAAGATAAGAGACGTATCGTTCCCATCTATATGGCAGGTGAGAATACCGGAGATAATGAAACTTTCCATGGCGGTCTGGGACAGAACCGTAAGGTTGAACTGCGTAACTGGTATCTTACAGAGTATTTTGACAGTAAGAAGATGCTGTATTACGGAAACATCATAGCTGTTCTTGTTCTTGTACTTGGTTTAATACTTCTAATCGGAGGGTTTGCAAAATAATGTTAATAATTAAAATTTTAGCCATAATAATATTAGCACCTCTTGTAGGTGGACTGCTCACCGGTATTGACCGGGTAATAACTGCAAGAATGCAAGGCAGGCAAGGCCCGCCAGTGCTTCAGCCCTTTTATGATGTATTAAAGCTTTTGCAGAAGGAAGCTATTGAAGTTAATTTAATGCACAGATTCTATGTATACCTGTCATTGATATTTGTAATATTGACTACTGTTATCCTCCTGGTAGGCGGTGACATCCTGCTTGCAGTGTTTGCATTAACTCTTGGCTCCGTTCTTTTTATCCTAGGAGGCTATGCTTCTAACTCACCTTACAGCTTAGTGGGTTCTGAAAGAGAGCTTTTACAGGTAATGGCCTATGAGCCGATGGTACTTTTGACCGGTATTGGTTTTTATCTTGCAGATAAAAGCTTCTTTGTATCAGATATCGTTAAGAATGATATTCCGGCAATTATATATCTGCCTGGTATGTTTATCGGTTTTGTGTTTATACTGACCTTTAAATTAAGAAAATCTCCTTTCGATTTTAGTATGTCTCATCATGGACACCAGGAGATTGTACAGGGTATCACAACTGAATATTCCGGTAAAGATCTGGCAGTGATTGAAGTAACACACTGGTATGAGGAAATCGTAGCCCTTGCATTTGTATATCTGTTCTTTGCTACAAAAAATCCTGTCAGCATCGTAGTTGGCATTGTTGCCTGCTTACTGATATACTTCCTGGAGATTTTGATTGATAACGGATTTGCCAGAGTGAAATGGAATATTGCATTAAAATCAGCATGGCTGGTTACTGCCATTTTAGGTTCCCTGAATTTAATCATACTGTCTTATTTTAAGTAAAATAGCAGATTATATTGATAGTACAGCATTTCACTGGATTCGGCATTGAAAATGAGGCGCTGTACGAACGAAAAGAGAGGTTCTTATGAATTTTGTTAAGAAATCACCATGGATATTACATTATGACGGCTCCAGCTGTAATGGCTGTGATATTGAAGTGCTTGCCTGTCTTACCCCTCTGTATGATGTGGAGAGATTCGGCATTATAAATACCGGTAATCCCAAACATGCAGATATACTCTTGATCACGGGAAGTGTTAATGAGCAGAACATACCTGTTGTAAAGCAGCTCTATGAGCAGATGCCTGAGCCCAAAGTTGTTGTGGCAGTTGGAATCTGTGCTACCTCAGGAGGAATTTTTGCAGACTGTTATAATATTGTCGGCGGTGTAAACAAGGTATTGCCTGTTGATGTATATGTACCCGGCTGTGCAGCTCGTCCTGAATCCATTATTGACGGAGTGGTAAAAGCTCTGGCAGTTTTGGAAGAGAAGCAGAAAGCTTTGAATGAGAAAAAGGTTGCAGCAAAGAAATAAGCGTAATGTAAGGTAAGAGTGAAAGGTAAAACTTTCACGTGCGAAAAAGAACGTGCGTGGAAATGAGGTAAAATATGGAGCAGAATATAAAAGCGATACAGACCGGAGATCTTCTCTCCCATGCTGTACAGTTAAAGCATGAAGGATACCGCCTGGTGGCGATTTCTTCCACAGTACTGGCCGAAGGGATAGAACTTACCTATTCCTTTGATAAAGAATATGATTTTGTTAATCTCAGATTACAAATCAATAATGAGACAGAGATGGACAGCATCGGCTCTCTTTATTCTTATGCTTTTATTTATGAAAATGAGATTAAAGAATTATTTGGTGTAAGTTTTAGAAATATGTCTATTGATTTTAACAATCAGTTTTATAGAATAGCAGTCGAAACACCATTTGCAAAGAAGGAGGAGAAAGCATGAGTGAACGTACAATAATCCCCTTTGGGCCTCAGCATCCGGTATTACCGGAGCCGATTCACCTGGATCTGGTGTTGGAGGATGAAACTGTTGTAGAAGCAATTCCTCAGATTGGATATATCCACAGAGGTCTTGAGAAACTGGTAGAGAAGAAGGATTTCCAGCAGTATACCTATGTTGCGGAAAGAATCTGCGGTATCTGTTCCTTTATGCATGGAATGGGATATTGCATGTCCATTGAAAGTATAATGGATGTTAAGATTCCTGACAGAGCGGAATATTTAAGAACAATCTGGGCAGAGCTTTCCAGAATGCACAGTCATCTTTTATGGCTCGGACTCTTAGCGGATGCCTTCGGTTTTGAAAGTCTTTTCATGCACTCCTGGCGTTTGAGAGAACGAGTACTTGATATATTTGAAGAAACTACCGGCGGAAGAGTTATTTTTTCCGTATGTGATATCGGCGGTGTCAGAAAAGATATCAGCAATGAGACTTTAAAGAAAATTAATGACACCATGTATGTTATCGAGAGAGAACTTACAGAACTGGTGACAGTATTCTTTAAGGATTCTTCCGTACAATACCGTACAAAGGGTGTAGGTGTGCTTTCCAAGCAGTTAGCTTATGACCTTGGAGCGGTAGGACCTATGGCAAAAGCCAGCGGCGTTTCCATCGATATGAGAACTCAGGGTTACGCAGCTTATAAATATTTGAATTTTCAGCCTATTATTGATACAGACGGTGATTCCTATGGAAGAACAACAGTGCGTATCAAGGAAGTATTCCAGTCTATCGACCTGATAAGACAGGCAATCAGTCTGATTCCGGATGGCGATGTTAAGACAAAAGTTGTAGGAAATCCCAATGGAGAATACTTTACAAGAGTAGAACAGCCGAGAGGAGAGGTAATTTATTATGCAAAAGCAAACGGTACGAAATTCCTTGACAGAGTAAGGGTTAGAACACCGACTTTTGCAAATGTACCCGCACTTTTGGAAACCTTAAAAGGATGTGCTCTTGCAGATGTGCCAATCCTTGTCCTTACAATTGATCCTTGCATAAGCTGTACAGAGAGATAGTGCATGAGAGATAGAGGTTAGGAATCAAAACAGAATGGAGTGAATTATATGGCCATACTTAATATGTCAAAAACCCTGTTTAAGAGCTTATTCCACGGTCCTTATACAACTTTGTATCCAATAAAGACAAAGGATAAGTTCGAGCGTACCAGGGGCAAGATAGATATTGATATGCCGCAATGTATTTATTGCGGCATGTGCCAAAGACGATGTCCTACGGGAGCAATTCAGGTCGATAAAGCATCTACCTCCTGGGGAATTGACAGGTTAAAGTGTATACAATGCGGTTATTGCACCGAGGTGTGCCCGAAGAAATGCCTGGATATGAATAATAATTACACAGTACCGTCCTATGGTGAATCAAAGGATAAATTCAGCAATGCATGAGTATCCCATCACGCAGCACATCATTGAAATGGCTGAAAAATATGCAAAAGAACATGGTGCAAGCCAGGTTGAGGCTATTAATCTCGTAGTGGGTGACTACTCAGGTTATGTAGGAGATTCCATTAATCTGTACTTTGAGATCATTGCAGAGGGTACCCTTTGTGAGAAGGCAACACTTAATATCGAAAGAGTAAAGCCGAAATTAAAGTGTGCTTCCTGTGGGGAGTACTTTGAGAGAAAGCCTTTTTCTTTTGAATGTCCTTATTGTAAGGGTGAGGGAGAACCTACGGAGATAGGTAAGGAATTCTACTTAAAATCCATAGAGGTAAGCTAGTACCAGGCAGTTAAACTCCGGGAATAGTACAAAATTGTTTAAATTGATAAGATATCATGGAGGTGCTGCGGGCTTACTGTCTGTTGGGGTATTCCCTGCGGTCAGAATGCCTGCAGCACCCATTGTGTTTACATGAGTATGGAGGCTAGTAAGAAAAATAGAAAGCAATTTTTCTTACACAAATATGAGCTGGTGCCCATATATGCGGCGCATTGGCAGTATGGAGGTTTGC
>JAEXGM010000199.1 GCA_023450835.1 Bacillota bacterium
CAGGGTGACAGTGTCACCGACTGCGGCAGAAACAGAGAAAAGGAAGATGATATGGGATTTGGATATCCCCTGTTAATTAGTTCATGGATTCAGGCTAAATATCCTGAGAAAAATATCCGCTTTATAAACAAGGGAATATCAGGAAACAGAGTTTGTGATTTAGAAGCAAGATGGAATGAGGATTGTATAAGCCTGGAACCCACATTTGTATCAATTCTGATAGGTATTAACGACACCTGGAGGCGTTTTGACAACAATGATCCTACTTCCGTAAAAGATTTTGAAGACACCTACAGAAGAATTATCTCACAGGTAAAAGAAAAAACCAGCGCTAAGATCATTCTGTGCGAACCGTTTGTATTACCATTCCCGGAAGATAGAAAACTCTGGAGAGAGGACCTGGACCCTAAGATTCATGCTGTAAGGGACCTTGCCAGAGAATTTCAGACTCTGCTCCTGCCTCTGGATGGATTAATCAACAGTGCTGCGGCTCAAAAAAGCCCCGAATTCTGGGCAGCGGACGGAGTACATCCCACCATGGCAGGGCATGCGCTGATAGCCCAGGAGTGGCTAAAAAAGACAGGTTTCTAAAATTAACATATAATATGAGCGTCAAAAGCCTTATTTCTATATGGTAGCAGGCAAATTGCACAAAGCAGAAAGAACGAATGCGCCTTGGAACCAGCGCATGAGTCTTTCTGCTTTGTGCAATTTGCCGTCCCATTGTGAAAGACTAACCTTTTGCCACTCATATATATAAATTCTTAATGGAAATTTAAGGAGAAATAACTGGTGTTAATCTTAGAAAATATGGTAATGTTATAAAAGTACATGTTAGTTTGAGAGACGGTACATAAAGGAGACAGGAATGCTACTATTATTTTCTATTCTATTTTTGATTGCCGGTATTTTCTGCATTGGATATACAATCCTCATAATTTCCTATTCCGGGGCCGGAACAGCCTTTCTATGGTTCTGGATTTTGGCAGCGGCCGGAAGCTTTTTAGCTTTCGGGCTTTTTACCGTATTACACACAAAGCATATCTTTTTTCATCGGATATGGTATTATGCATTTTCAGCTGTGATAATATGCGGTGCGGTCGTGTTTCTTCTGGTGGAAGGAAACATCTGCTTTGCAGGTAAAGGTAAAGTTACCGGGAAGGCAGATTATATGATTGTATTGGGAGCCCAGGTAAAGGGGCGGACTGTCTCAAGAGCTCTTAAGAACCGACTGGATACTGCGTTTAAATATCTTCAGGAAAACCCGCAGACAACTGTAATTGTGTCAGGGGGACAGGGAAGAGGAGAAGAGATAACCGAAGCTCTGGCAATGAGAAATTACCTGGCAGATAAGGGTATTGATACAGAGCGGATATTGCTGGAGGATAAATCCGTAAACACCTATGAGAATCTGGTAAACAGCAAGAGGATTATTGATTCAAGAGAAACCTCCGGCAGTTCTTCTGTTAAAGTTATCATAGTGACCAATAAATTTCACGTATTCCGGGCACTTGGCCTTGCCAGGACCCAGGGGATTGAGAAGGTTCAGGGCCTTGGGGCTCCTAATGGTGACATCTTAACCTTGCACTATTATGTCAGAGAATTTTTTGGCGTGGCTAAGGATGTGCTGCAGGGGAATATGAAATGGTATTGGCAGGTCAATGTAAAGTGAAACAGAATAAATAAATAGAGCTCATCCGGCAGTTATCAGATACTATTATAAACTGCCGGGATGGGCTTTAATTTTATGCAAACTGCACAAAAAATAGAATAAATATTTTTCGAAAAATTTCGAAAAAAATGTTCTTAAAACAATTCTCCTGTGATATGATAAAGTAGTGGACAAAACTGGAAGAAAAGAATGCAGGATTCTTCCGTCATGTTTCATAAGAAAAGGAGAAGGTGTATGAAAGCAAAGCAGAATGAAAAGAGGTTTGTCAGTTTACTGTTGATTGTAACCCTGCTGTTTACAATGTTTCCTTCCCTGCAGAAAGTGCAGGCAGAAGGAAATGCTGCAGTAAGAGCAGTTACAGATGAGGTAAGCTGTCAGGTTGGGGGACAAACAGTTCCCTTATCCCTTTATCAGGGAGGAATTTATGAAAGTGCTGTGAATGCAGTTTCCGGGGCTGCCATTACAGTATATGTGAACGGACAGAGTAAGGGAGTGACAAGTTGGAGCGAAGACCCTGCGGGCAAGGTGTATGTGCGCTACAATTCCATAACCGGAGAAGTCAGCAATTCCGTGTCCGCTCCGGGCACTTATAAGAGCAGCGCTGCCTGGGTAGGCAATTTTGACGGCCTTGGGGCAGGCATTAACAACTGGAGCCCTGGAGATACAAATGGTGAGCTTAACTATCTTGGCGGCGGTATTTATGCAGGGAACTTTACCTTCCCGGCCCTTGCAAGCGATATAACGCTTGGGGATGGCGGTTACAAGGTAGCTTATAATCATGACTGGAATCAGGGGGAAGTCGGAGACAGTCAGAAAGTACCCCTTACGATACCCGCAGGAAGTACCGGTATAACGGTATTTGCTGATACCAATACGGGCTATATTACGGACTCCGTCAATACACCTTCCATCCTGCAGACAATTTCCTTAATCGGAACTGTAAGGGAAGCCGGAGGGGATGACTGGAATACCGGGTATACCGGATATGATTTCAGACCTATAAGCCAGAATGTCTATCTTCTTGATAAGACCTTTCAGGCAGCGGGCACCTACGAATATAAATACTATAATCGTTCCGCCGGTTCGTGGCAGACCGGAGACAGCAATAAGACGATAACCATTGATTCAGCCGGACAGAGAGTGATTTTTCTCTATGACAGGGTAAGCGGAAATATATATGACAGTGTCAATGACTATAATATCATAGCCGGAATCCTTGGCTTTCCCTTATCCGGAGAGACAGAGCTCCTGCCGGATACCTTTACCGCCCAGCCGGGAGGAAACAGTGTCTGGAGGGTAACCGGCAGTCTTTCGGATTATGATAATTGGAATATAAGTAACACCAATACAGTTATGTCTCATCTGACCGGAGAGTATTATGCAAAATCTTTTGTACTGCCGGCAGGTACCTATGAATTTAAGTTTACAAAGAATGGCTCCTGGGATAATGCCATCGGTTCGGATGGAATAAACAACAATGCCCAAAATTTTACCATGACCCTAACGGAAAAGTCTAAAGTGAACTTTTATCTCAATGATGAATTAGAGGGGAAAGATAAGGTTCGTACCAATATCGCTTCCCTGAAAGAACAGGGGATTAAACAATATGTGCCGGTACTTACAGAGAGTTCCTGGCCCAGATTAGTAGGAAATCTTCAGGAAGTTTTAAATGCCGGCGGCAACTGGACACCAGATAAATCAAATCTGCTGTTTGTGGATTATTATTTTAATAATTCCGTATATAAAATACAGAGAACTCTGCCAAAAGGCAACTACGAGAGTAAGGTGGTATTCGGAAATAGCTGGAGCAGTGCCAATTACGGGGGTCCGGAAGACAGTAATTCGAATCTTTCCGTAAATGTACTGGATGATACTGCCGGTGTGACTTTTTCCATTGATACTTTAGCGGAAAAGAAAGTGCTTACACATAATTACAAACCAAAAGATTCCCTTTATGATGGGGCTATCAACAAATCAGCCCTTTATTTTGACAGCAGGGATATTACATATAAGAAACCCTTCGGAGCTATAAAGGAAAACAGTGAGGATGTTACCTTCCGTATTGCCGCCGAAGCAGGGGATGCACAGCTTGTTAAGCTGGAACTGATTGATTATAACGGCGTTTCCAGAGACTTTGATATGGCTGTGGCAACAGTCCTTGACGGAAAGGATTACTGGGAGGTTACGGTACCAAAAGAAACATTTGGCGAGATTGGTATCTGGAGCTATAAATTTATTGTAATTGACGGAAGTGCCAAGTACGAATACGGTGACGACAGCCTAAGCGGAGGTACAGGGGCTGTCTCCGAGGACGGGCAGACACCTTATAATTTAACTGTCTATGACAGTAATTACGAGACCCCCGACTGGATGAAAAATGCAGTAGTTTATCAGATCTTCCCCGACCGTTTTTATGACGGGGATACTTCCAATAACCATGCGAAAGATAAGGATGGCACCAGAGGGGATAAGGTTCAGCTCTTTGACGGCGATAAGTGGTCCGCTCTTCCTGAGAATCCAAGACAGTCGGAAGAAGCGAATAAGCCTTATTATCCGGACGCCGCAACGGACGGTGTATGGTCCAACGAATTCTATGGCGGAGATATAAAGGGTATTGAGGAGAAGCTTTCCTACTTAAAGACTCTTGGAGTAACGGCAATTTACTTAAATCCTGTTTCCTGGGCGGCTTCCAACCATAAGTATGATGCCACGGATTATAAACATCTGGATCCTATGTTTGGAGAACCGGTGTATAATACCCCGGGTGCTCCTTCCTCCGGATTAAATTATGAGGCCACCAAGGCAGCCTCCGATAAGGTATATACAAACTTTTCAAAGGTCTGCAAGGAACTTGGAATCCATTTAATCAGTGACGGTGTGTTTAATCATGTTGGTGACGATTCCGTATATTTTGACCGTTATGAGAAGTACCCGGAAATCGGTGCTTACGAATACTGGAGCAGAGTGTGGCAGAAGGTAGAGAAAGATAAGGTGACTCAGGCAGAAGCGGAAAAATCAGTAAAGGATTATTATAAGTCCACCATTAATCCTGCCACGGGCAAGAAGTATACCGATGGGGATTTTTGCTATATCAACTGGTTTAAGGTGGGACCGGGTAAAGTTTATGATGATAAGACCGGAGCTTTTGTAAGGTACGATTATGAAGGCTGGTGGGGCTATGATTCCCTGCCGGTTGTAACTGCCGTTGAGGCGGATAGTACCAATCTGACCAATGATGCGGAGGCTACTATTGCAGGGGCTCATGAATACAACAACGTAAACTACAGAGAGAATGTTATCGGCTATGATCTGAATGCCGCTAATGTAACGGATGTAACAAAAGCCATGGAAACTGCCAACTCCCAGAGGTGGCTCTATATGGGTTCCAGCGGCTGGAGGCTTGATGTGGCACCGGACGTGTCCGACGATACCTGGAGGCAGTTCCGTACAGCCGTGAAATCCGCAGCCGGCAAGACGGACATCAACGGCGAACAGATAGATGACCCGGTAATCTTAGGGGAGGAATGGAACGTAGCCACCAAATATCTCTTGGGAGATATGTTTGATTCGGTTATGAACTACCAGTTCAGAGCGGCATTACAGGGATTCCTGGTAGATGGAGGAGATGCCTTGGACCTTAACAATGCTTTGGAGGTAATCAGGGAGAATTATCCGAAGGAAGCCTGGCAGGCAATGCTTAACCTGGTAGATTCCCACGATACCGTTAGGAACATTACGAAGATTGATAATCCCACCTGGGAAGAGGAAAACACTAAGAATGCACCTGATGCCTCCGAGCGGGCCATTAAGCTGCAGGCTTTAACTGCAATATTTCAGTTAAGCTATCCGGGTGCACCCACTATTTATTATGGGGATGAAGTGGGAGTGACCGGTACAAAGGACCCGGACTCCAGAAGGACCTTCCCCTGGGAAAGAGTGACGGAGCAGGCAGACGGTTCCTATAAGATATCCGATACCTATAGCGCTGGCTATGGAAATCTTTTTAATTCCTATGTAAAAGCAGCAGAGGTACGAAATGCCCACTTAGACCTTTTTGCCACCGGTGAGATTAAGACCGCCTATGCAAAGGGAGAAGTTATCGCCTATGCCAGAAAGAGCGCAGAGGAAGGCGGTTTGTCCGTAATCAACCGCTCTGATAAGGCAGTGGATATTACAGCAGATGTAACGGATTTTCTTCCGGAAGGACTTATCTTACAGGATAAACTGGGAAGCGGTATTACCGGTACGGTAACGGACGGGAAAATTATATTGCATGTACCTGGCATTACAGGGCTTATGATGGTATCTGCTGCAAAACTTACCGCACTTCCGATGGCACCGTCAGGGGTCACGGCAGCGGCTTCCGAAGGAATTGCTGCGGCAGTGGACATTAAATGGAATGCTGTGGAGGGGGCAGAAGGCTACTATGTATACCGGACCATGCTGGAAGGCAAAGAAGCTGTCTTATTAAACAGTACACCGGTAACCGGAACCGAATATACGGATAATACGGTAACAAACGGTACCAGATATTATTACTATGTTAAGACTGTTACAGGCAATATATTAAGTATCAGCAGTGCTGTAGTCAGTGCCCTGCCAAGTTTTAAGATAACGGAAGTGACCGCTCCCACTGCAGTATCCCAGATTACTATCGGTGTCGGTAAGAAGACCGGCTCCATTGAAGTAAAGGTTACGGTACCGGGACTTACGGACAATGCCTCCTATGCAGGAAAGGACCCGGCAGGATTTACGGGAATGCTGGGATATTACAAAGATGGAAACAACAGTAATTCCGCCCTTTTTACAAAACTGCGTTATGAAAAGGATGAAGGCAGCGGAAAAGTATATACAGCCTTCTTTGAACCTACCGAAGCGGGTACTTATAAGTACTTTGCCAAAGTGACAGTAAATAATGGGTTCACCTATACCCTGTCTGCTGAAAACAGCATGACGGCGGTAAGTGATTTTACCATAGTAAAACCGGAAATGCCTGTATTAGAGCAGCCCATTCAGGAATCCAGCAGAGTGACCTTAAAATGGAGCACGCCTTCCGGCAATCAGACCGGCTTTGAGATTTACCGCACTAAGGTCCTGGCAGAGGGTTCCTATGAAGAAAAGATAGCGGTACTGGAGGCAAGTGCAAATAGCTATACGGACTTCCTGGTAAGCAATGATTCTACTTATAGTTACCGTGTAGCCGCTTTTAACAGCGAATATAACAGAAGCAGTTCCAATGCGGTAACAGTGACGCCAAAACTTACGATGGTGGAAGTTACTGTCAGACTTCACATTCCGGCAAATGTGGCTCCCGCTGCTACGGATAATATCTATGTGGCAGGGGATGCTAATGGCTGGAATGCTTCCGGATGGCTGTTAAAGAAGCCCAGCGGAGCAACGGATAATAATATTGTAGAGTACACATTTAAGATGATGTCCGGCAAGAAGCTTCAGTACAAATATACCAGGGGAACCTGGGCCACGGAAGCCCTTACCAGTAATGTGGAAGGAGATACCACTTCACCCGGCAATTATGGCTACAGTTCCACGGATACCAATATCAATGTGACAATTACCAACCAGGGCGGCAATAAGATGTTAATCAATGACTATGTATTGCGTTGGGTGGATATGCCTATTATGATAACGGTACC
>JAEXGM010000251.1 GCA_023450835.1 Bacillota bacterium
GGCTTAACCATTACTATCACTTAGCTTCTCTAGCTTAAATAGCCAACGAATGCGGCGGTTATCCTCATTATCGTACCCTACTGCCAATAATACATCTCCGTTTTTTAGCAGAATCACCAAATAGAAAGTCTGGTTATCATCGTTTGTATCTGCTCGATAAATCAGTTTTGCTTGGTCGATTGCTTCATGAGCCTTCTCATAAGACGGATTGAACAGTGCATATAGCTTCTGTTTGCCAGTTTTAAAGGGGTATAGCCCATTGTGCATGTTCCAATCTTTATCAGTGATCTGTTTACTGTAAAGCTGATAGTCCGATGAAATAGAGTACTGAGGTACAGTATCCAATGTATAGCCAAAGGAGTACTGAGGTGCTTGGTATAGAATTTCTTCAACTCGATAGGATGAACCGTTAAATGTCGGTGAAGACATAGGATTTGTCATAAATCCAATTCCAACTGCTGCCACAATTATAATTGAAAAAGCAATTACCCAAAATCTTGGCTTTTTATAATTTAATACGTTTTTTATTCTTCCTTTTACATTTCCCTCGCCAAAAGCAAGTGGACTTCCATTTAATATATGACTTCCAGTAGCAAGTGACAAGAGTGAATTCGCATAAGGCTTTTTAATTTCTTCATTCATTTCTCTCAGTACTCTTTCATCACAAGAAAGCTCCATATCTGTACTCATTAACATGAACGCAATCCATACAAGGAGATTAAACCAGTGAACGGATAATATCAGGAAAGCTAATATTTTTATTGTATGGTCTGCTCGATGTATGTGGATCTGTTCATGTAGCAAAATATAACTTCTTTCTTCAGCTTTAAGTCCAACCGGTAAATATATCTTAGGTTTTATCAATCCAAGTACAAATGGTGTTTTTATATTCCCAGCTTCGAAAATATTCTTCTCTATTAATTTTGCACTTTTAAGCTGTCTTGTTAATTGGAAAACGGACACTAAACTGTAGATAAGTAATATCATGATTCCTAAAACCCATATGTATGCTCCTATTTCTACATAAATCTGTAACGGATTAACACTTGCTCCCGTTGCTGGTCCAGGAAGTAATTCACTTACGAATGAATCAACTACTTCTATCCCACTATTAATCTGTGGACTTTCTTGATAGATGATATCATGCGGGATTGGCACAGTATTTGTATTCCGTGGCATAAGACTAAATATGCTTTCAAAGGAGAATGGAACTATAAGGCGAAAAGCCACCACGCCCCATAATACATAGGAGATGACTTTTGGAGCTTTTTTGAGTAGCAGCCTAATAAGTATTACAAAAAGGATAACATAACTTGCCGTAAGGCTCATATTTAAAACAGTAAGAAATAGTTCACTCATTGCTACACCTCCTGATCCGGCGGACCATCTATTTTGAAATTAATGAAATTCTTATCTCAACTGGATTTATGTTCATCAATCAGTCTTTTCAACTCTTCAGCCTGATGATTACTTAATTTTTTACCACTGATAAAAGCTGTTAGGAACTTCGGCAAAGACCCTCCAAAGGTATCTTCAACAAAATGTATACTTTGCTTAGCATAATACTCATCCTTTGAAATCAGAGAAGAAACCACTGCATTTTTATTTTGAAAAATCCCTTTTTCGCATAACTTTTTAAGCACTGTATATGTTGTGGACTTTTTCCAATTCATCTCTTTTTGACTTAGCTTTACAAGATCGCCAGAACCAATCGGCTCATTCTGCCAGATTAATTCTGCAAATTTCTCTTCACTTTCTGCAAGTTTATATTCCTTCATGATAAACCTCCTTGGTCTATTCAGCATAGACTATACAATATAGTCTATGCTGAATAGACCAAACTGTCAATGATTACTTTTTAAAAATTTACAGAAATAAAGGCCACCAATCAGAAATTACATCTCTAAACGGAAAGAAACCTGTACGGTCTCCTCTTAACGATGAACACGAGACTGTGAAACAAAGTCTGTAAAATAAGTATTTCGCTAAGGCTTTCTATGATAAAATAAAAATATCATAGGAGGCCTTTTATTATGGCAAAAAAACGTGAACCGGTCAGAATGACCGAAGGAAAGAAAATATCATCGCTGCTCTTTTACAGGAATACGACATCCAGTCTGCTGAAGATATCAAGGATGCTTCATCTTTTAAAAATAATGTTATAAATAATTACTCTTCATTTCTATATTTATCAACATTACTTTATCTGGTATATTCTACAATCTTTATCAACCTCCCATCTGTAATTACTGTAACAGCCCCGCTCTCCTTCGTTTGCAGAATTACACTCTTGCTATTCGTAAGTCGGTCTATCGTTTCTTTATGAGGATGTCCGTAGGAATTATCCACCCCGCAGGAGATAATGGCAAGGGAAGGAGCTACCGCTTCCAGGAATTCATTGCCGGTTGAATATTTGGAACCGTGATGGGCTACCTTTAGGATATCATATCGAAGGGGAATTACTCCTTCTCTCCCATTTTCCTCCTCTATCTCCTCTGTAACAATCTTCTCTCCCATTCCTTCCAAGTCACCGGTAAGCAAAAGGTCAAAATCCAGATAATGAAGGCTTAACACAACGGAATGACTGTTTGTATCCGAGGCTTCTCCCGAAGCTTGAAGCAATTCTTTGTCCGGCCATAAACAATTTAGGTATACATTTTCACTCTTCATGGCATCCCCTCTGCTTAATACAGACACCCTGACCCCTTTCTCCCTTGCTGCCTGTAACAGAGTAATATAGGAATCCCCTGTGAATGAAACATTCGGAAGTATCAGATTTCTTATCCTGATATCTCCCTTATAATCCTCCTGCAGGAATTCAAGAATTCCGGAATAATGATCACTGTCACCATGAGTAATAACCGCATAATCAATATTCTTTACTCCTTTATACTTTAAAAATGGTTCCAGACGGTATTTTCCCAGTTCCTTCACATTCGAACTGCCTCCGTCTATAAACATATTGGTACCGTCCGGTAATTTTAAGAATATGCCGTCTCCCTGCCCAACATCCATAAAAGTGACCTCCAGATTCTTACCTCCGGCAGGGATTAGCAATATTACAAAAGAAAGTAAGAATACTAAGCTGATTCTTCTGCCTTTCTTCCTATTATATTGTACAAAGAGAAAAAGCATGGAATAAAAGATAAGTACAGCCAGCACTTCTGGTTTTCCTATAAGAAGAGTACTGCCGGGAAGTTTTACACCTATTCTGCAGATTGCCTCATAAAATTCCAGTATATAATTTACGCTGCCCATAAAGAATGTTCCTGCCGGTATCCAGATACAGCCGGCCAGTACGGCAATAAATGCAAGTATTGTTAAAAGGGAGGAAAGAGGAATTATTAAAATATTGATAAACAGAGAATAGACAGGAATCTCATAGAAGAACCATATAAGAATCGGAAGGAGCATGAGCTGAGCGCTAAGACTTGAAAGCAATGTCTGGATTAGTATATTACTTGCTATACCACGTAAAAGTTCCAGCAATTTCTCTTTCTTCGTGCCGGTTTTCCGCCTGATAAGCTTATTCCCTTTCTCCTGCTCTTTCTTTCCTGCATTTAAAACATTCTTTAGGACGGGATAAACTGCTGCAATACCAATAACAGCTCCAAAGGATAGAAGAAATCCGGCACTCATTATTTCAAGAGGACTTTGCATCAGTATAATCAGTGCACTAAAAGCAGTACCTGAGAGCAAGTCGTAAGTCCTGCCGGCCAGAACTGCTGCCATGTATACTGCCATCATAACAACCGCCCGGTTCGTGGAGACGCTAAAACCGGTTAATATACCATAGGAATATAAGAAAAACAGTGTCACTGCCATAGATGCAAACAGAGGGAGCCGAAGGCGCCGCAATATCTTATAAAGAGTAAGGCCCAAGAGAGAAATATGCAATCCCGAGATAGCAAGAATATGAGTAATTCCGTTTTTTCGATAGAGTTCCTTTATATCAGCATCCAGATTATTGGTATCACCTAACATCATGGCTGTTAGAATTCCTGCATTCTTGCCGGAAAGAAGTCTGTAATAGGTAGCTGTTAATTGTTTTCTGATTGTATATAGGGTTTGATGATAGGAATCGACATTAGAATTGATGACTGTTATAGAATCCGCATAGAATTTATAATGATATTTCTTGGTTTTATAATAGAAATATTCGTCAAACTGGCCTGGATTGGAAGCTTTTGTGAACTTCATTACAGTTCCCGATATCCTGACTGTATTACCTGTAAAAATACCTTGTTTATCGTCCAGATAGACCAGAAGTTTAAGATCTGAATAACTGGATTTATTATCTGTTTTAAGGACAGCTCCTGTTATTGTAATTCTTATATAGTTGTCCGTTTCTTCTATCAGACTTATCTCTCCCTGGGCCTCAGCTTTCTGCTTTTGCTTGAAAGCGGTATCCGCCTTCGGAACCAGTAGTGCTTTTTCCATCTGCAGGTAACCGGTCAGGACCAGAACCGGAAGAATCAGGAGAAAGAAATAGTTTATAAGTCTGTATCTGCGTTTTCCAGGATACAACAGCCATATCAGTATCCCAAGTAATGTGCTTAAACTTATGAATACCATTATAACGAACGGCAAATTAGCCGCATATATAGCAAGTCCTGCCAGATATGCGGCAAGTATCCATATAAAAGGTCTCTTTATCCCCATTATTTATCTCCGCTTATTAAATCCAGGTTTCGCTCAAATAGGCCATCAAAGGGAATATCCTCCTGAAATGTCTTTTTGGCAGAACCGTCAATGGTAAACTGGACTTTGTTAATTGTTGAAAGTTCGTCCAGGGAATTGACAACGGAATAAAGCACCACCTCCGGCTTCACCCCTGATACCTTATTTAAGAATTTATCATTGAGGTCAACATAACATATTCCATCCTTGGTGGAGACCTTTAGCAGCTGTGTCCCGTCGGGAACACTCTTTTTCATATTGGCTTCCACAGGACCGCTTATCAAAGCCCCAATAATGGTCTTTTCAATAGGCTGCATATTACCGTCATAGGATACCTTCAAATTGCTCGGTACAAGTTTATCTCCTTTTTCGTTGGCATAATAGACAGTTATATATACGTCTTCCGCACTGCTGCCGTCAATAAAGTCATCGGAATTCTTAAAACCTTCAGGATTGCCATTCAGGCCATTTAAAGGCTGCCCTCCTACGTAGAAAGCAATATCGTCCACACCATCTATCTGACACAGGGTCTTTATAATACAGGCTCTGGCCAGGACCTCCGTCACTCCTGTAAGGTTGCTGTAAGCAGAATTAAAATAAAGACTCAGGCCGCTTTCACTAAATACGGCCCTTTCCACATAAGTTCCATCCGGAATGGCTCTCTTTAAGGTGATATCATCCGGCTCTGTGGACAAGGCCTGTAAATATTCTTTTACAAGCTTTTCTTTTGTCTTCTCCACCGGTGTATATTTTACTTTTACTATTTTGGTTTCCGCTTGATCGATGCAATAGACAAAAGGTCCTTTTTCATCATTTGCAGAATCTTTCTGCTTCTCGCTACAACCTCCTACCACAAAAACACCAAACAGCAGCAAAAGAAATGTCAAGGTAAGCTTTTTCTCTATTCTGTTTTCTCGTAATTTCCGGATAAGTTCTTGCATTTTACCCTCTTTCCTGAATATCCAATCTTCGATTGGATATTGTTAATCCGTAGTTGAAAAACAGCTTTATGTTTTTTCAACCTAACCACTTTCGTAAATATCAAATCTTCGATTTGATATTCCTGAATCAGTAGTTGAAAAACAGCTTTATGTTTTTCAACCTAACCACTTTCGTGAATATCAAATCTTCGATTTGATATTCCTGAATCAGCAGTTGAAAAACAGCTTTATGTTTTTCAACTTATTACTTACCGTGAAAAACACAGCATCCTCTCATTCATTATTAGCTGCAGGCTATGCAATATAATTAATGGGTATACGCACTGTAAAAGTGGTTCCTTCATTCTCTTTGCTATATACTTTAATAGCCCCTTTATGCATATGAACGGCATTCTTTGTAATAGCAAGTCCAAGTCCTGTTCCGCCTGTCCCTCTGGAACGCGCCTTATCTACCCTGTAGAAACGATCAAAGATGGAATCCTGCGCTTCCTCCGGAATACCAATCCCGGAATCGGAAACCTTAACATAAAAATATTTGTGATCCGCATTTAAGGATACTCTTACCCATCCGTCTTCTACATTGTACTTGATAGCATTTTCAATAAGATTGGAAAAAGCAAGGGAGAGTTTTACCTCATCTATCTCCGCTATTACCGGCCTGTAGCTTTCATATATCAATTCAATATTATTTTTCTTGGCAATGGGGCGCAGCCGCTTTAATACCAGCTCCAGTAAATCATTTATCTTAACAGAAGTAATGTTCATATCACTGGCTGCTTTATCAAGTTTCACCAATGACAGCAGGTCGTTTATGATTTTATTCTCTCTTTCAATCTCGTCCGCAATATCCACAAGGAATTCCTTATACAATTCAGAAGGAGCATTCTCCTGCATTAGAAGGGAATCTGCCAATACTTTGACGGAGGTCAGAGGTGTTTTAAGCTCATGAGATACATTGGAGACGAATTCCTGTCTGGAATTCTCAAGATTCTTAATTCTTGTAAGCATCTGATTTAGAGAAACAGAAATTTGCTGTACTTCATAAAAGCCTTCCACCTTAACTTCATCGTCCATATAACCTTCCGTCAGATGTCCGATTGCTTTTCTCAAGTTAAGGAATGGCTTTGTAAATACACCGGAATAGAAAAAGGCATAAATAAATATCAATATTATTGTTGTAACAAATAAAACTGTCGTTTTTCTATAAAGTATCGTATAGGTGGTCTGAATGTTCTTAGTAGAAAAGTTCATAAGAATAACACCCACAGTTTCTTTGGAAGAGGTTTGGGTGATTGGAACTGTCATCTCAATGTAATTTGCATGATTTCCCTGATATACATTATCGCCGCTCTTCAGGCATTTAATAACATCTTCTGATATTATGATGTTTCCATCTTCAATTCCATAAGTATCCTTTAAGATGTCAAGCCTGCTGTCAATTACAAGAACTCTGCCTTCATACAGGTTGGCAATTCTCGTAATCTCAGTATTGACCTCTTCCAAGGTAGGATCAGAGAGGTATCCGGAAGACTCTAACAGATTGGCAAGGGAATTCCCCTGACTCTGCATCTCTGCTTTCTTCTGACTAAGGGCAGTACTGTCATAGGTATTTAAAATTTCCCATGAAAAGAACAGCAGCGGTATGATACCGATAATAAATAATGCAAGGAGAGAATGTACTCTCATGCTTTTTAAAAACCATAGTTTTTCTTTAATTTTGGAAAAAATAGCCAACACCCCATTTTGTATGTACATATTTAGGCTCACTGGGATTATCTTCAATCTTTTCACGAAGTCTTCTTATATGCACATCCACTGTTCTAACATCTCCGGGATAATCATATCCCCAAACGGTATTTAGTAAGTTTTCCCTGCTGTAGACTTTATTAGGATTGAATATTAATAACTCCAGCAAATCAAACTCTTTTGCAGTTAAATTTACTTCTTTGCTGCCAACATATACTCTTCTGCTCTCGCAGTCGATTTTTAAATCTCCGAATACGACGACCTTCGCCTGGACCTCTGCATTCTGCTTCGTGCTGCGGCGCATGATAGCCTTAATTCTGGCCTTGACCTCCAGAATATTAAAAGGTTTTGTAATATAATCATCTGCTCCATATTCCAGCCCAAGGATCTTGTCCATATCATCTCCCTTGGCTGTAAGCATAATAATCGGCATATTTGAAAATTCCCTGATTTGCTGGCATACTTCAAAGCCTGTCATCTTCGGAAGCATAACATCCAGTAATACCACATCATATTCTTTCTTCCCTGCGGCTTCCAGAGCTTCCTCGCCGTCATAAGCACAATCCACTTCCATTCCGTCCTGTTCCAGGCTAAAGCGGATTCCCTTTACAATTAACTTTTCATCGTCTACAACAAGTACTTTCTTTCCCACTATAATCACCTATTCCAATTCACAATTCATATTAATAAGCCTGCTGCAATAAATCTTATTTAATTACTATTCTGTCTTTTATTTTATTATAAACAGCATCCTTAATCCCATTGATTTCTTTCAGCTCCTCAATACTTTGGAACTTGCCATGGTCTGTCCGATAGTTAATAATGCTGTCTGCCTTTGCGTCACCAATACCCGGAAGGGTACATAGTTCATCTTTGGTAGCAGTATTGATATTGATCTTACCGTTGTTATCCGTTCCGGTTTGTGCTTGTCCGCTCCCCGCCAGAGTTTCCTTGTCTCCAAACTCTCCGTTTAGAACCTCGTCCTCCGCAGGAATATATACCTGCTGCCCGTCCTCTATGGAAGCTGCCTGATTGACATAATCTTCAGCCGCTTCCTTTGTGAATCCCCCAGCCATTTCTACTACTTCAAAAATTCTGGCACCGGGTGAAACCTCATAAACTCCTGGTTTCTTTACAGCCCCGCAGATATGGACATAATACGTTTCCACCACCCGGGTAACGGTAATATCTTCATTCTTACTATCGGAGTCTTTGGGTAAATCAATAAGAGCATCTGCCTGCTTTGTTTCCTCCGCAGCAAGGGGCGTGCCTAAAGTGCTGTCCGACTGTTCTTTTCCAATCCGCTGACAGCTATAGATGATTCCTGTCAGAACAAGAAAGACAGCTATAAGACCTGCTTTTAAATATTTAAACTTTTTCATGATAACACCTTTCCGGTTTCAGAAAGGTCCGGCAAATTGTATCCTCAATACACCTGCATGCTATCATTCTACCTAATAAATTGTGGGATTACAATAGATTTTTTGAAAAGTTTGCAACTTTAAGAAAAACGTAAAATTTACTCCCATTTAAAGGTCAGAATACCTCCTATTACCAATATCACTCCAATTAATCTGTGCCACTCAAAGTCTGCCTTTTCGGCGCCGAATATTCCCAGCAGTTCAATCAGATAAGCCACTATAAGCTGAGAAGTAACGATTAACATAATTGCTTTGGTAGGTCCCAGGGCATCCACGCCCTTAACAACCGTAATGGTAATGAAAGCTCCAATCACTCCTCCCAGGAGCATATATTTGCTGTCGATTTTAAAAAGCCCTCCGAAGTTTCCTTCTCTTCCGGTTATAAACCAGGCTATTATACATACAATAAAAGCCGTCAGCTGGACAAAAGCCGCGGATACCCAAATACTTGTCTGTTTTGTTACACCTGTATTAAAAACTCCCTGAATACTCATGAGAGCTCCTGAAATAATAGCCATTAAAAAGCCCATAAATCCCATAACTGTACATCCTTTCCTGGTCTGCCGCATAGCTGCAGTAAAATCTTTCTTTCCATAGTTTGTACAATTATGGGATTATTTACTCTTTATTCTATTACTTTTTTCAGTATTTCTATCATTTCGTCTATATGTTCTTTTGTAATAACAAGAGGAGGTATAAACCTTAGCACATTACTTCCGGCTGAAAACAGTATCAGGTTGTTGTCCATTGCTTTTTGGATAATCTCCTTTACAGGATAATCAAATTCAAGGCCCTGCAGCAACCCCTTCCCTCTTCTCTCTTTTATTCCTTTATGGCTCTTTGCGAACTCCTCCAGAGAAAGCTCCAGGTAAGCGGCTACTTCTTTTACGTGTTCAGTAAGGTCTAATTTCTCATACTGGTCAAATACAGCATTCACTGCTGCTGCCGTGAAAGGATTTCCTCCGTAAGTAGTTCCGTGGTCTCCCGGCTCAAAGGCCTGGCAGACCTTTTCTACCGCAGCAAAAGCTCCTACCGGAACACCGCAGCCAAGAGCCTTGGCAGCAGTTAAAATATCCGGCTTCACGCCATATTCCTGCCAGGCAAACATATGCCCGGTCCTTCCCATGCCGCATTGAATTTCGTCAAATATCAAAAGGATATCCTTTTCATCACATATCTTTCTTAATTCCTTTAAGTATTCACCTTCTGCCGGGTAGATGCCGCCCTCTGCCTGAACAGGCTCCAGGATAACAGCACAGGTCTTCTCATTGATTTTAGCCTTTATATCCTCTATGGAATTAAAATCAGCAAATACAACTCCCCCGATTAAAGGTTCAAAAGCCTCTCTGTAGGAAGGCTGACCGGTTACGGAAAGAGCTCCCATACTCCTTCCGTGAAAAGACTTATTCATTGCTATAATCTGACTGTCCCCCGTATGATGCTTCTTATAATAATATTTTCTGGCAAGCTTTATAGCTCCTTCGATAGCCTCTGTTCCGCTGTTGGTAAAAAACACACGGTCCATTCCCGAGGCAGCTGCCAGTTTAACGGCAGCCTTAATAGAAGGCACATTATAAAAATAATTGGAAGTATGAAGCAGTTTATCAATCTGCGCTTTCAGCGCATCATTATACTCTGTATTACCATACCCTAAAGCAAATACGGCGATACCTGCTCCAAAATCAAGATATTTCTTACCGTCCGTGTCATAGAGATAAACGCCTTCCCCTTTATCCAGCACAATTTTATATCTGGAATAGGTATGCATAAGTAAATGTTCCGCTTCCTTTATATATTCCTCCATATTTGGCTCCTTATCTGCGTGCTCATCAGCACCCCTTCAGGTGTGCTGCACACGCTTTCTCTTTCACATATCCACTTTAAACTTCTGCCTGTGCTTTCTCATTTTCAAAAAGGATACTTTCATTATTAATAATTGCCGTTCCGATTCCTCTGTTCGTAAAGAATTCCAGTAAAAGACAATGCTCCATTCTGCCATCCAGGATATGCACTCTGGAAACGCCTCCTTTTACAGCATCAATGCAATTCTTAAGTTTAGGAAGCATTCCGCCTCCTATAAATCCGTCCTGCATCAGTTCATCTGCTTTTTCTAGAGTCAGTACAGATATCAGTGTATCCTTATCGGAGGGATCTGTATAAACTCCTTCAATATCTGTAAGGAACGCCAGCTTTTCTGCCCCAATTGCCGTTGCCACCGCACAGGCAGCATCATCTGCATTGATGTTATAAGCATGGTAATCCTCATCCAGACCGATAGGAGCTATAACCGGTATAAAGTTATTGTCAATCAGGGTATTAATTAAATCCGCCTTTACTTCCGTAATATTTCCAACATAGCCGATATCCTGGCCATTTACGTATTTCTTCTCCACCTTAATGGTGGAACCGTCCTTGCCGCTGATACCGACTGCTTTCACTCCAAGCTTTTCAAGCATCTGCACAAGGTTTTTATTTACCTTGCCCAGCACCATCTCTGCCACTTCCATGGTAGTTTCATCGGTTACTCTTAACCCCTCCACAAAGGTTGACTCATGTCCCAACAGGCTTACCCATTTGGAGATTTCTTTTCCCCCTCCGTGTACAATAATGGGCTGCATACCCACCAATTTAAGAAGTGCCACGTCTTTAATTACATTTAGCTGGAGATTCTCATCCAGCATAGCGCTGCCGCCGTATTTTACAACAACTTTTTTATTATTGAATTTCTGTATATAGGGAAGCGCCTCAATAAGTGTCTGCGCTTTCATAAGTATCTTATCCATGGGTTCCATAACAATTCCTCCTGCGATATAGTGTTATTAAGTAACTAATTTCCGTTCATTCTGCGGTTCAATGATAATATCTCATACTACAGCTTTCAGCTGCAAACACACTTTCAGGAACGGTAATCTGCATTAATATACACATATTTATCCGTTAAATCGCAGCCCCATGCGGTAGCAATACAATCTCCGCTCTTGATATCAGCGATTGCCTTCACTTCCTTCTGTTTCAGGATTTCTGTTGCCTTTTCCTCACTGTAATCTGTTGCCATGCCGTTTTCAACAAGTTTCAGAGAACCCACACAGCTCTCAATATATAGATCCACTTTATCCGGCTCAAAGGGTACTCCTGCATATCCCATAGCGCATAGAATTCTTCCCCAGTTGGCATCATTACCGAACACCGCTGTTTTTACCAGGTTGGAGGTAATGATAGATTTGCTTAAGATTACTGCCTGTTCCTTTGCAGCCGCACCTTTTACAGTGCATTCAAAGAGTTTGGTAGCACCCTCTCCGTCAGAAGCCATCATCTTGGCAAGCTCGGTGGTTACCTGGTTAAGGGCTTTTTTAAATATTGCATAGTCCTCATTTTTCTCAGTAATCTCCTTATTTCCAGCCATTCCGTTTGCCAGGATAAAGAGAGAGTCGTTGGTTGAGGTATCCCTGTCAACGGATATCATATTAAAGCTGTCCTTTACATCTTCCCTGATAACCTCAAGAAGCAGCTCTTTGCTGATGGCAATATCTGTTGTAATAACCCCGATCATAGTAGCCATGTTAGGATGTATCATACCGGAGCCCTTTGACATTCCGCCTATTGTAATTTGCTTTCCATCTAACTCAAAGGTCAGGGCATATTGCTTAGCAAAGGTATCGGTAGTCATAATTGCTTCTGCTGCCAGACCTGCCTGCTCTGTCCCCTCTCCCAAGCCTTCCTTTAGCAGCTTACAGCCCTCTCCAATTACCTCAATAGGAAGCTGTGCTCCGATAACACCGGTTGAAGCTGTCAGTACCTCTTCTGCCTTAAGCCCTAACTGCTCTGCCATAGCAACTGCCATCTTTTCGTTATTTTCTACACCTAAAGCACCGGTACAGGCATTGGCAACCCCGCTGTTTATCACGATTGCCTGAGCGATACCATATTCCTCTACTATCTTCATATCCCAGAGAACAGGTGCCGCCTTTACCAGGTTGGTAGTAAAGGTTCCTGCCGCCTTTGCAGGTACCGCACTGTATACCAGTGCCATATCCTTTTTCTTTTTCTTAATTCCTGCATAAATACCAGCTGCCTTATATCCTTTTGGAGCAGTAACTCCGCCGCTAATAATCTCCATGTGTATACCTCCGCTTGCTAATTCTGCTTATATTCGTGCCAATACCCGACACCCTGAATTCTTTAACTGATTTATAATTATACACATAAATAAATTATTATGCAATACTTCTTTTTATTTTTTTAAGATATCGATGCCTTCTCTCAAAAGTTCTCTGTATATTTTGGCTATAGGAAGACCTACGATATTGTTATACTCTCCTTCAATTCCTTTGATATGCACTGCAAACTTCCCCTGAATCGCATAAGCGCCGGCCTTGTCAAAGGGCTCACCGGTAGCAATATAAGCCTCTATCTGTTCCCTGGTCAAGCTGTCCACTTCAACAACGCTTCTTTGATGAAACACCAGCTGCTTGTCTTCCATTTCCTTTTCTCTTATACTAATGGCAACTCCTGTGTATACCTCATGTCTTTTCCCTGACAGGTTATGAAGCATGGCAAATGCATCCTCTCTGTCCCTGGGTTTTCCAAGAGGCTTTCCGTCAAGAAATACCAGAGTATCAGCACTTATAATAAGGAACTCTCCCTCCTGCTTCTCCTTTATGGCTTCCGCCTTTAACAGTGCCAGTTCCTCCACCATATCCGCAGGATTTGTCTTATCTGTAATTTCTTCTGTATTACTTACCTGTATCTCAAATTCCACCCCTGCCTGTTCCAGTATTTCCTTCCTTCTTGGTGAACCGGATGCTAATATAATTTTATACATCATTACCTCTTTTCTGAATATTCATTCCTGAAATTTTATCTGTTACTTTGCATTCCCCTGAATTTATTACTCTGCCTGAAAACTGTTTCTTCCCAGATTATAGCATTGGTGAATAACCTTGTCCACAGGTGTTAATCCCTCTTCCCTGTTAAATATTTTTATTTTTGTCAAAATAACTATTGCATAAAATATCAGTTTGATGTATATTTATAATAATTTAAAACGAATACAAGGAGGATTTAACATGAAAGAAAAGGTTATACTTGCATATTCCGGAGGTCTTGATACCACTGTCATTATCCCCTGGCTAAAAGAAAACTATGATTATGATGTTGTCTGTGTGTGTATAGATGTGGGACAGGGTAACGAATTAGACGGTCTGGAAGAAAGAGCTAAAGCTTCCGGAGCCGTAAAACTCTATATTGAAAATGTGGTGGAGGAATTCGTAGACGATTTTGTAATGCCCTGCGTAAAGGCCGGTGCTGTTTATGAGAATAAATATTTACTTGGAACCTCTATGGCAAGGCCCGTAATTGCCAAACGTCTGGTGGAAATTGCAAGAATTGAAAATGCCACTGCCATTTGCCACGGCGCTACCGGCAAAGGAAATGACCAGGTACGTTTTGAACTTGGCATCAAAGCGCTGGCTCCTGACCTGAAGATTATCGCTCCCTGGAGAATCTGGGATATCTCCTCCCGTGAAGAAGAAATCGAATATTGCAAAGAGCACGGAATTCATCTTCCTTTTTCTGCCGACAACAGCTACAGCCGCGACAGAAATCTCTGGCACATCAGTCACGAGGGCCTGGAGCTTGAGGACCCGGCAAATGCTCCGAACTATGACCACCTCCTGGTTCTTGGCGTATCACCTGAGAAAGCTCCTGACGAAGGAGAGTCCCTGACCCTTTCCTTTGAAAAAGGTATTCCTACCGCCTTAAACGGTGAAGCCATGGCAGCCTCCAAAATCATCGAGCAGTTAAATACCTTAGGCGGCAAACACGGTGTGGGAATTGTAGACATTGTAGAGAACAGGGTTGTAGGTATGAAATCCCGCGGCGTTTATGAGACTCCCGGCGGAACCATTCTAATGGAAGCCCATACCGCTCTGGAAGAATTAATCTTAGACCGTGACACCTTAGCTTTTAAGAAAGGTATCGGGGACAAATTTGCAGATGTTGTTTATGAAGGAAAATGGTTCACTCCTCTAAGAGAGGCGCTTCAGGCTTTTGTAGATTCCACCCAGGAGTATGTTACCGGCGAAGTGAAATTCAAACTATATAAAGGAAATATTATAAAACAGGGTACTACCTCTCCTTATTCCTTATATAATGAAAGCATTGCTTCCTTTACAACAGGTGAATTATATAACCATAAAGATGCAGAAGGCTTTATCAATCTCTTTGGTCTTTCCTTAAAAGTACGCGCCATGAAACAAGGGAATAAGAAATAGTGAACTATTTCTTACGGAATTATTTTTTAATAAAAGGTTAATACTCCTCTCACAGAAGCTTAAGCTTTATACTATATAATAATATATATAAAGCTTAAGCTATTGTTTTGGCCGCATAGCGGACCGCAAACAACAGTATCATGAAAGGAGTTATTATGATTATTACAACAACCAATACTATTGAAGGAAGAACTATTGCAGAATACAAAGGCATCGTTTTTGGAGAAGTGATATCCGGTGTGAACTTTATCAAAGATTTTGCTGCCGGATTATCCAACTTCTTCGGCGGCCGTTCCGGCACCTACGAGGAAGAATTAATTCAGGCGAGACAAAATGCCGTCAGAGAAATGGAAGAACGCGCAAGAAATATGGGTGCCGATGCCGTAGTCGCTGTGGATGTGGATTATGAAGTATTAGGAGCCGACAATGGAATGTTAATGGTTACCGTTTCCGGAACGGCTGTAACTTTTCGCTAAGTAAAACGGCTAAATATTACCATATTTAGCCGTTTTTTATGCCGCATAAATCTTTGTTTTATCCTATATTCCCCTAAAACCTTATTTACATCAACATTTTTCTTATTTTCTTTTGGATTAAGTTGAAATTTTCTCCAAAATGCTATAATATAAAATTAGTTAGTTATTGGTGTAGGTATTGCAATTTTAATTATGCAAGGAGATTTGTTATGGAGAAGGATACCGTCTTGGTAGTTGATGACAGTGAGATTATATGTACCATCATTAAGGATATATTAGAATCCTCATCATTGCACATAGCTATTGCCCACTCAGGGGAGGAAAGTATTTCTATTGCCAAGACCATTCGTCCTACCCTGATTTTATTAGATATTATGATGACCGGAATAGACGGCTACGAAACCTGCAAGATCTTAAAGGGGTTTCCCGAGACCAAGGATATTCCTATTATCTTTATAACCGGCAATAATGATTCCGAATCCGTTCTGCGTGGCTTTGAGGTCGGTGCTGCAGATTATGTCTCAAAACCCTTCATCCCCGAAGAATTAAAAGCCCGTGTCAAAGTTCATATGCAAAATGTCAGAAGCCAGCGGGAACTTCAGGTTCTCATGAAAGAATTAAAAGAAATGGCTATCACCGATTATCTGACTAAATTATATAACAGGCGCTATTTTATGGAGAAGCTCCATGAATATGTAGAATCCGATTATACGGAATTTGCCCTGATTCTGTTTGATGTTGATAATTTCAAATATATTAATGACACCTATGGCCATAATGCCGGTGACATTACCCTTGTCAGCATGTCCAATATCTTCAGACTTATGTTAAGCGAGGAGAATACGGTAAGCCGCTGGGGGGGAGAAGAATTCCTGGTATTTCTGCCGAACTCCGATTTAAATCTTGCTTTGAAAGTAGCAAACAAGTTACGCAGAGAAGTTGAAAAATATACTTTTAATTGCGAAAATATAGAATTTCATTGCACCATAACCGGCGGTATTGTAAAATACGACCCGGAATTATCAGTTGAAAAAAATATTACCTGTGCAGACCAGGCTCTTTACCAGGGTAAATCTCTTGGCAAAAATCTGTGTATCTGCTATTCGGATAGTTAGATATAAAGAAAGGACATCCATGGCTTACGAAATACTTGTACTAGATATAGACGGAACATTGACCAATTCACAAAAAGAAATATCAGATAAGACCTATCGTTCCATTATGGCAATTCAGGAACGCGGGCACAAAGTGGTATTGGCTTCCGGACGCCCTACTCCGGGGATACTGCCTCTTGCCAGAAAACTAAAGCTTTCAGAATATAACGGTTATATTCTTTCCTATAACGGTGCGAAAGTAATCAACTGCATGGATGGCGAAGTAATCTTTCAGCAAGTGTTAAACAGAGAACTTCTGCCCGCCCTTCATCATGCCGCTGTGGAAAATAAAGTTGGAATTATATCTTATGAGGGCGATTGTGTTATCACCGATTCAAAGATTGATAAATATATGGAAATCGAATCCAGAATAAATGGTATCCCCATTAAACAGGTACAGGATTTTATTTCCTACATTCAATTCGATATTAATAAATGTCTGATGACCGGAGACCCGGATGTATTAAAGGAAATGGAACCGGAGCTGAAAAACAGATTTATGGAAGATTTAAATATCTACCGCTCCGAGCCTTTCTTTCTGGAAATTATGCCAAGGAACATCGACAAAGCTTATTCTCTTGGTAAGCTCCTTGATTATCTTGGTTTATCAAAGGAACAGATGATTAGCTGCGGAGATGGATATAATGATATTTCAATGATTGAATATGCAGGAATGGGTGTAGCCATGGCAAATGCCCAGGATGCTGTGAAAAGCAAAGCAAATTATATTACCCTTTCCAATGATGAAGATGGAATTGCTCA
>JAEXGM010000254.1 GCA_023450835.1 Bacillota bacterium
TTCTATAAATCTTCCATCCACAAGAACGTCCAGTTTCTCCATAAGAGGGAGGTACTTAATTTCCTCCCAGGAAAAGCCTGTGTACAGCCAGATGTTCTTATCCGGAAACTGGGAACTTATTTCGGTAATTAATTTTTCTACATCTTTTCGGTTTTCAGGATGGAGGGGGTCTCCGCCGGAGAAGGTGATGCCTTCAATATAGGGTTTTCGTAATTCGGTAAAGATTTCTTCCTTTGCAGCCTCGTCAAATGGCAGTCCTCCGCAGATATCCCAGGTTACAGGGTTATGGCAGCCCTTACATCCGTGATTGCAGCCGGATACCCATAATACCACCCGAAGGCCGGTACCGTTAAGCATATCGTCTTTGGTTATATTATGATAGCGCATTACATGCTTTTCCTTTCCTTAATTTCTGCCATCTTTGCGGCATTCAGACGGGTATCTCCCTTTACTCTCGAATAAGAGAGGTATCCGTTCATACGGTCAATCTTGGTTAAATTGGAGCTGCCGCATTTCGGGCATACATCCATTTCAAGCTCCTGATGTCCGCAGTCATCACAGTAAGCAAGGGAAAGATTAACACCTTCATAAAAGCCCATTCCCATAGCACGTCTTATCAAAGCTTTTATCGCGTTGATATTATAGTCGATGGGGTATTTCACATATTGAATCTTGCCGCCATTGGAAAGATTCCAGAAGCGGGACTCCAGATCCTGTTTCTGTACAGGAGTAATTTCTTCTGTTACATGGCAGTGAAAACTATTGCTGACGTATTCTCTGTCGGAAACATTTTCAATAATACCATATTTCTTACGGAACTGCTGTACCTGCAGTCCGCACAGGCTTTCAGCGGGAGTGCCATATATTGCATATAAACGATGGTCTTCATCCTTGAACTGATTAATCTTATCGTTAATATGGGATAATACTTCAATGGCAAAGGCTCCGTCTTCTGCCAGGGATTTTTTATTGTATAATTGCTGCAATTCATTTAAAGCAGTAATTCCAAAGGATGCGGTAGCAGCGTCCAGTAAAGGCTTGATCTTATCATGGATTCCTAAGTGTCCGCCATAAAAACCACCTTCGCAATAGGCGAGAGGATTGGTGGAGGCACGAAGTTCTCCTAAATAATCATAAGTACGAAGATGAAGCTTACGTATCAGGTCCAGGTAATAATCCAGTACCTCATAAAATTCTTTTCCTTCCTGTCTTGCTTTTGCTAAAATCATAGGAAGGTGAAGGCTTACGGCACCGATATTAAAACGGCCGGTAAAGACCGGAGTGTCTTCTTCATTTGCAGGATACATTCCGCCTTCTTTATACCAGGGTGAAAGAAAGGCTCTGCAGCCCATAGGACTAATAATCTGTCCGTATTTTTTATACACACTGGGGACATATCCTTCCCCTGTAAGGCTTAGCCAGTCAGGGTACATGGTCTTGCTGGAGCAGCGGATGCCGGCTTCAAATACGTCTTCTAATTCACCGCCTTCTCCGTGAAGGTTCTCATCGTAGAGAAATACAATCTTGGGAAAGAGCACCGGTTTCTTGCATTCTTTTTTGCCCTGGCCTTTTCTGCGGACATCTAAGAGTGCGATAGAAGCCATTTTCGCAAAGCGGCCTCTTCCCGTTCCTGCGGTAACGGTTATAAAGGGATAATCTCCGCGGCTGGAAGCAACCGTGTTAAATTTATATTCCCATCCCTGAAAACCTTGCTCAAAATCTATCTTTACATCATGAAGAGCTTCTTTCTCCGCCCTTTCTGTGGGAATACCCAGAGAGATATATTTTTCATATAAAAGTTTGTAGGATTTCTCGGCGTAGGGCTCAAGCAGCAGATCCACGCTGGGAACGGTATAACCGCCATACTGCTGGCTTGCTGCGCTAAGGACAATATCACCGATAACGTCAAAAGCCACATTCAGGGTCTTAGGCTCGTTATACCAGAGATTTCCCATCTCAAAGCCACCTTCCAGCACACTTTTTACGTCGAAAAGACAGCAGTTCATAGTATCTCTTCTGGCGGACATATCATGGATATAGATAAAGCCATCTCTTGCTGCCTGCAGTTCCTCAGTGGTAAGAAAGAACTTCTGGTAAAGCTCCTTATTTAACTGATTAAAGATAAGGCTCCGTTTAGTAGATACCAGAGCACTGTCGGTATTACTGTTCTCTTTGTCTCCGATATACATAATGGACTGGCTCTTTTTATAGACCTCATCTAACATATGTACAAAATCCTGCTTATAATTGCGATAATCGCGGTAACTCTTGGCTACTACAGGACTGGTTCTTTCCAGGGCACCTTCTACGATATTGTGCATTTCAGCTATAAAGATTTCTTCCCTGTTCATGGAAAGAACTTTTTCTTCTACAAACTTACAGATAAAATCATGCTCTTTCTCTGTAAATTTAATCAAAGCACGCTGTGCAGATTTGTCTACTGCCCAGATAACTTTTTGGACATTGAATTCTTCCTTTGTATTGTCTTTTTTAACTACTCTAATCATTTGATTAAAAACCTTCTTTAC
>JAEXGM010000255.1 GCA_023450835.1 Bacillota bacterium
TTTGCCTCCACCTTCCTTCAGATTCCACCTCACGATGGACACCCTTGGTCTTGGCTATATCCTTCCCACTACTAAGGCGGATTAGGAACTTTCATCCTAGAAACGTGCGCCGCCAGGCGCACTATAAAATCACTCAGTTTAGGAGCTCCTAAACTGAGTGATTTTTTCTCACCTCATTTAAAATTTTTAGGATTTTGAGGCTATGTTTTTAGTTTAGGTATTTTTCTTTATAATTGCTCTAAAGGGTGGATGGCCTGATTCTTGATTTCTAAGTAACGAAGGTTTTCGCATTCTCATGCTACATCTTAATTCAAAGACCACTTGCTCCTTATCACTCGAAAAAGTCTCTACATCAATCCAGATTGGCACAAGGGGGCTAAAAAAGCTTAACATTGAAACCACATCTGCTTTAGAAAAAAAACGTCCAGTAATGTGTTCTTTATTTAATATATTAAGTCTCATCACTTCATCCTTTCCCTGTAGCATTTTTCCTGCTTCAAGAATAGGTGTAATTATAAAGGTGTAATTATCTGATTTTATACCCTCATTTTGTTTTATCTCCTCAAGAGTTAAATCTAAATACCGAGAAAATATTTCCTTATTCATTTCTTTAATCATAGTTCCCTCACTTTATTTGTTCTGCAATTATTTTAGATTTTGTTACATCTACATATCCTGACGGAGTAAAATGGTAATCTCCTAATTCCAACCATGCATTTTTAGTTCGTATTCCCAAATTATTTAATACGTTTGGAAATAATTTTCCCTGTTCAACTGTTGGTGCAAAATGTCCAGATGCATTTGTAATATTTCTAACATAACCCTGGCTATTAACCTTTATTGGACTCTTTCACACACCGGTTTACCTTAGAAGAAAGTTTCTTATATCTGAATGGATTTATGGATAGGGTAAAGGTTCTAAAACAAATAGACAAATTGTGATTTTCTGTTTTATCTAACCCCCGCATCCTAGAATTGTTATTTTCCAACAATTCTGGTTTTTTAGGTTAATTATTTTTTAAGTAATTGATTGTGCAATATTAAATCATTTTCAAGCTGCATCTTTGGTTATTTTTAAGTATTAAAATATACAATTATCTTTCAGAAATATACTTACTAGGGACCATATCTGCCAGCCATACTTTTTCATTACCATAGTAAAATTTTATACCATCATTCCAAGCTTTTGAGGAATCAATTATTAAAATACATGGCTTATTATCATGTCGTTTTCCTACGCTCTCAGCTGTTTCAATATCTTGTGATAAATGAACATATTGTCTGTTTTTTGGTAATAAACCATTCGATGTAATAGAATCTAGAAATCTTCTTGCTGTACCATGGTATAAAAATTGGGGAGGCATCTTTTCTTCTTTTACAATTTTCATTGGTATAGAATGTCCATAAAATGCTCTGATTTTATCATCATAAATTTCATGTCGCTTTTTTTCTGATCTTTCAATCATTTCTATTAAATCTTCCTTAGTAATATCGTCCCATTTTGGAGTTTGGTGTAAAGAAAATAGTAATTGCTCTAGTGATACCCCTCCGTTTTCATCCATCTCCAGCTCATACTCCCAAGGTGCATGACGTAAAGCATAAGACACTTCTTTGCTCAATTCAGAATAATTCATGATTTCACTTCCTTACTCTATTCCAATTAGTTCTTTGATTGCACTAATAAACCATGACCAAAAATCATCAAATTCTTGCCTTCTTTCATATCCTTCTGACGCATAATCATGAACAATAAATACCTTTTCGTTAAAACCTATTTCAAAACAGGCAATATCATCATTATCGTCTCGTCTGGCAAACGGTATCAATTTGCGATTTGGAAATCGTTTATCTAAACCTTCTTTTCGCGATATTATTTGTTCTTTACTCATAAGATACCAGTATTCATAATCTATTAAATTTAACTCAATAACTTTTAAATACGATTGAGGGAATTTAAAATTTTCAATTTCCTTTTCTAACTCACATATGTTTTTCAACATAAATTACTCCTTTATATTTTATTTCCTGGCATATCAAATGAACCCGATGGGTATGTATTTCTAAAAGTCGAATTTTGTTTTCCGACTCTTAACTCTAATGCTTCACCCCAAGTTTTTGGAATTCCTTTCTTTGTTGTAAACCTTTCTATCAAATCACTTGGTAAAGCATCATTGTAACTATGGACATTGGCTTGAACATCTATCCCTGCCTGACGAGCCGCAGCAACTCTGGTATTGTCAATAGTAGTAAATTTACCATCAGACATTTGAACTACATCAATTGGTTCTCCAGCCCAACCATTTTTCTTCATACTTGCAATAATCTCTTCAGAACCATTTATAGAACTTTGGCTAAATCTAATTTCATTAGGATTAATACTCTGCCCCGAGCCCTCAGTAACATTACCTGCAGCCTTACTTCCATACCCATTGAACAGTGCTTTATTAGCCGCCATACCGGTACCTGCTCCTGCCAATAATGACAAAGCAATAGTTACGCTGGAGGGCGCTCCCGCTTTATCACTTAGAATCGCTGTTGAACCGGCAGCGGCTTCTGCCAGGACCTCTGAGGCAAACATCTTTGCAAAGGCCATTCCTCCTTCACTGATGAGTACCCCATGTCCCAAAGTAACTAAGTTTACAGTGGCAGATACTATCTTAAGTGTTCCTTCGGTGTTCGTTAAATAATCATTTGTAATCAGAGTCTTCCCCGTTGCCGCTTCATAGATGGGTATTACTACGGTTAATTCACTTAATAATTCTGTTAATTCCAGGTAGAAGGGGGAGTCCTTTTTGTAGGCGAATTCTTTCAATACAAGGCTGTCCAGATACTTCTCCAGGGTAACCTCTTTGCCGTTTATTTTACCAGATTTGACCAGATTTTCATAGTCTTCTTCGAAGAAAGCTGCGAATCCTTCTACCTTCTGGTTATAAGTAGTGCTTTCGTAAGAACTGCCTTCTGTTTCCTGATAACGGCTGCCTATAAAATCCTCAAGGGTCAGATAGGACATATCCTTCTCGAATCCGTAGCCCCTTCCTCCGCCGTATACACTGACATTTGTCTGCAATCCGATTGTATTATCTGTTTTTCCGTCTGTCATATCGATTCCTGCCATATGATCCATGGCATCATTAAAGCCTTTATACAGAGGAGTTTCCAGATAATCCAAAATATCATAAAGTACATCATTAATGTATCTTAACAAATATCCTCTATGCTCTGCAAACTCATCGATCTTCTGACCCTGGGAAGTAAAGCCTGCCCCTAAAGACCCGGAATCCAGTTCTCTTTCAATATCCTTACACAGATCATCCAGATCTGCAAAGGCAAAGGGAAGATTTACATAGTATCCCATGCCGACGTTGCTTCGGTCCATCCAGGCATAATTATTAAAATATTCCTTTTCCAGCTGTCTTACCATAGCAGATCCCCATAGATAATCCTTGTTATCTTCCTGTCCTGCTCCAGTCCATCTATAACAGCGTTAATTATAAAGTGATATACCTTACCATATAGGTTAATGAAAGTTTGATTATGCAACAAGATAAAATTTGTCATAAAATATGTCTCCACATTTCCTAATTATTTTGATTCACAATGTCTTGCTTTCACCTTATAATAAAATTTAAATTTATCCGGATATTTTAAACATGTTTTGAAAACAAGTTATTGATTTACTCTTAATATGAATGATAATTTTTTATTTGAGGTAAATTTTAAGGATTGTATATAATAAAAAAATACATAAAAATAGAGATACTGCAAAACATCTTATTGTGCAGTATCTCTATCCATATAACTCAACTCTATGCTATCTTACCGTTGCGACTATTACTTTTATTTCTTCTCCCTCCAAGGCTTCCAGCACAAATTCTTCTGCTCCTGCCGGGATGATGAAGGTCTCACAATAATGAATCTTCTTAGGAGGCCAGCTCCCTTTTTTGCTCTTAAGCCAGCATTCCCTGCCTTCTACCAGATTCAACACTGCTGCGGAACCTTTTAGTGATATCTCTGCCTCACCGCTAAAGGTATATCGGAGAGTCTCAATGAATTCATACTCATGGAGACCGGTTCTTTCTATAATGCACTGTCCATTATCGGACAATACTTCTTCCTGATGGATTAAATTGCTCATGACCCATTTGGTGTCCCTGTTCCACTGGATATTTTTACTTCCATGGTCTATATGCACCGGCCTTGGAAGGCCATCCAACCCTATATGCCCCCAGTCCCATAACTTGAAGGTAAATATATAGGGAGTTGCACTTATTTCCAGTACCTGTGTATCCTTCCCGGAACAATGAACGGTACCCGCCGGAATTAATATGTGGTCATGTTTTTTAACAGGTATGCGGTTAATATATTTCTCTGCATCAAATATCAGCTCGCCCCGGTTGGCGGCTTTCAGGTCGGCAAGCATTGCCTCCCTGTCAATACCTTCCCTCAGTCCGATGTATACACAGCTGTCTTCCGCAGCATCCAGAATATAATAACTTTCATCCTGGGTGTAGCTCATTCCGAAAGCATTTCTTATGTAATCAAGGGTTGGATGTACCTGAAGAGACAGGTTTCCACCTCCAAAGGTATCCAGCATATCAAAACGGATAGGAAACTCCGCTCCGAAGGCTTCATATACCCGGCTGCCAAGCAGTTCTGCCGGATACAATTTGACTAAATTCATAGTGGGAAATGTAACAGAATTTTTACCAAAGCAGAACCTTACACTGTTCTCTTCCGGAACACCGTCAAAGGCCCAGCCGTAATTGTCCGCTTCCGGCTCCAGCTCAAAGGTCTCCTTCATCCACTGGCCGCCCCAGACACTCTTGTCAAAGTAGGGTTCCATACGGAACGGCTCTCCTGATATTCTGGAGTAAGCTTTATAGAAAGAATTCCTGTCTATCACTTTTAGTTCCTTGCTGACATTAGCATCAATCCAGTAATCCACCTTATCAAAGTTTTCTTCCTTATGGGTATCTGCCAATCTCCACTCCAGGAAAAAGCCTATTTTATATTTTGTAAGTACCGGTGCTTCCGGGTTGCAGAACAGCCAGTTAGGGGTCCCTGTACGGTATCTTAACTGTATCTCCCAACGGGTGATGTCCGCATAATAATGAATATCCCCCCTTGCAAAGAGGCTCGCTCCCACACCGGTAAGAAAAATAATCTTTCCCTGGCTTTCCTCTATCTCTGCCTTTACCTCAGAGACTTTTGCAGGGTCAAAACAATCCTCCAGCCGGTCCCTTGTCATATATCCGAAAACACGGTCCTCCGTGATATTTCTGTCAAATCTGCGGTAAAGCTCTTCCTCTGAAAACTTGCAGTTATCCGTATCAAGGAACAGCCCTGTCTTTATTTTCTTTAGGAGCGATAGCAGGTTATCCTTATTGACTCCGGGATATATATCAAATACAAAGATTTTATTTCCCTGTTTAATCTGATTTAAAATCAGTTCCTGCAGCTTATTATTTCCAACTAAGACCTCCTCATCCCTGTCACTTATCCGGATGTCAGGCTTTACGTCATAGTTGTGTTTAGACTGGTATATAAACATAAATCAACCTTCTTTAATTAAAGATTAACAGAGTATCGGTATTTATCCCCAGGATAATAGCAAATTGAGTATTCAACCTCATTATCATGTTGATCATAGGCTACTCTTGTTCTTTTAAAGGTCGGGAATCCCTGGGCAACCTCCAGATATTTGGCCACTGCGCCCTCTGCCAGTGTTGCTTCCAGCTGATCTCCCGCCCGTGCAATATTGATATTGTATTTTTCATTCAGGACCTTATATAAAGAGTCACTGTATAAGCCTGCATCTAAGGGCAGGTTCTGTATTTTAAGATATGTTGTGGAGTATACCAGAGGCTTGTTATTGGCGCACCTGACACGGGTCAGCTCATATACGGCAGAGTTTACGCTGACACCCAGATTACCTGCTACTTTTTCACTGGCGGCAACCTGTTTAATCTCACAATAGCTCGTCTGCATTTTAATGCCATGAAGCTGCATTTCTTCTGAAAAACTGATGACCCTTTTCAGGTTCTCTTCAATTTTTCCATAGGTAACGACTGTACCTATTCCTCTCATGCGTTCTACATAGCCTTTGTTCACCAATTCCCCTACTGCAAGTCTGACCGTCATCCTGCTCACACCATACTGCTCCTGAAACTGCTTCTCACTGGGAATAATCTGTCCCGGTGCATATTCCCCCTTTTCAATTGCCTCCGCAATCTGCTGGGACATCTGCAAATACAGTGCCACTGCGGCCTTCCCTCTATCAAGTGTCATCACCCTTACCTCCATCTCCTGAGTTCATTCCGTAAGTCCGGTCAACCCCTCCATTATTAATTCCGAGGTATCCTCTTCGATTATAATGCGGATATCCTGCTTTTCACACTCTGCTTTCAGTCTTGAAAGAAATAAACTGCCGGAACGGCTGATATTTCCTCCTATGACAAAAGTATTGGCCCGAAAGCTTCTTAGCAGCGGTAAAAAAGCGGCATTTAAGTTTTCACCGAACTCCTCGTACGCTTCTATGGCCCGGCTATTACCGGCCATAGCCATTTTACTTAATTCTAATGGAGTTAACGGCCCATTGCAATACTTCCGGGCCAATTTATTTATTCCTCTTATTGAAATATAGTCATCTATCATGGAGGAGCCGAAGGGTACGGGATATGCCCATCCATTTTCCGGAATTCCTTCCTGTAAGTCAGTGGAAATTCTGCCGTCAATGGAATATGCCGTACCGGCTCCGGTACCGATGCACAGGTAGATTACCCGGAACCCTTCCGAGAGTTTTCTTTTATGTATTACTCCACGTGCGTAAGCTTCCACATCATTCAGGAAGCTGAAATTCTTTCTCTCTCCTGGAAGAAAACTATGCTTTTCCATTATCCCTCTGGTTATCATCTCATCGGGAATTGATATGCCATATAAACTTTCATATTTGGCAAGTCCTTTTACCAGCGGGATTCCCTTATTATAATCAAAAGGTCCGGGAAAGGCCATGCGAATACTTCGTATGGTTTTCCCCTCCCTTTCAATCCGGTCCCATATCTGACCGCACAGCGAAATGAAATGCCTTAGGATTGCCTCTTTGTCTTTATCCGAATTCGAAGGGAAATCATACACTTTCGATATCTTATTTTCTTCCACCGAGAAATAGCTTCCCTTAATGCCTGTTCCGCCGACATCCAGCAGCAAATCGTATGTCATATTAATCACCATGCCCTTTCCAACACGCCTCATGTTTGCGCCGAGGATTTCGCAGGCACAAACATGTGTGTGAAAATTGTCTTTTAATTTTCACACTAACAGTCATGTCCTTTCCAACGCGCCTCAAGATTGTGCCGAGGATTTCGCAGGCACAATCTTGTGTGTGAATTATGCATCTCAATAATTCACACTAACGGACATTTGGCCGTGAGGCCACTCAATGCCGGATGTGAAATGTTCTTTATTTCACACTAGTCTCCTCCAGCCAAAGGCATTCTCCCGTCAAAGGCATTATTCCGCCTTAAAACGTTTAGATATAGAATCCTAAAACTCCTTCATTTACTGCCTTACAGTATTCCATGGCTTCTTCCGAAGAAGCATGTTTGCCTGTAGATACCGTATAAGTAAATTCATAAAAACCGCCTAAATCTGCTTTGAAATTCGTTTCCCAGAAATTGTTCATAATCCAGGAATAGGCTGTAGAACTGTTCAGCTCCGTATTTTTACCATCACATAACCGAATAGGCGCGGCCTCCCTTTTCCCAAAGGAAACCAGAGGAGCATCTTTTGTACTTATTATAATATCTGTTTCCTTTCCTGTCCGCACCAATCCGTTTTGAATCAGGTAAAAATTCTGGCAGGTGCCGGGAAGCTGGTCAATGCCGGGGCGGAGAATGCAGCCGGTCTTATCTACAAAGGTCTCGCCCTCACCTGCGGTAAAAGGTAAGGCTACATATAAATTCTCCGGTTCCCACACACTATCCTTATGCAGGCACACTTTTGCCGTAAACATAGGAACTGTCTTATAGATTTTCAAAAATACGCTGTAATATCCGGTGCCCGGAAGTTCATAGGATAGCTTTGCCGTTACAAATACACTGCCGCTTTCTGCAATAACAATGTCTGTAAGCTTTGCTGTGCTTCTCTCTGTCGCTATGCTGCAGCGGTTCCTTCCCATCTGTCTTCGCACTTCACAGGGATTATTATCCTTCATAGGCGTGAATTCATAGATACCGGTAAAGGCCCCGTCTGCATTCGCTTCCGTAATGAACTGTCCCGTCTTCTTATCAAGAATTGAAGCAATTCCTTTTTCTCTCGAAAATTCCACTTTAAAATAATCGGTTTCAATGAGGAACGGCGTTTCCAGGTACTCTCCTTCCACCTCAATATCCTTCACTCCTTCCGCCCCGATATGTGCATGATTTTTGATAGAGGAAGCATTCTCAAAGCTTTGTTTTAGTTTAATAATTTTCTCTTCTCCCGGAGCCAGGTCCACTACAACTTCAACTTCATGTGCCCTGGATATCCTGTGTCCCTGGCATAGGAGTCTTTCTCCGGTGCTCTCGTCAAAGGCCTCAATAGCGGCACCGGGATTCAGCGGAGTTCCCTCCAGGTACTCCCAATACTCGATATAAAGCATGACAGTTCCCCGGTAATGAGAAGCATGCGGATTGACCACCTTATACCGCTGCTGCTTATGGGCATCAATTGAGACTTCCCCCAGTTTGGAAAGAATGACATCCAGATTTTTCGAAATGTCCGTATTGGCATTAATCGCATAGGCATCCTTTTTCTTCTCCAGGCAGGCAACCAGGGAATCCCAGGGTTCAGATACGGAAGAAGAATACCCCCATGTATGTTCGGCATAGAGCATAATATTTTCAGCCGCAGATTCTAAAAGTCTGCTGTCACCAAGCTTATTCTCCGGATCAAGTTTTTTACACAGGTCATATTTTCTCTGGGCTTCCCTGCATATTTTTACTGTATTTGCCGTAGAGCCCACTCCGTCGGCCCACCAGTCCGTGAAGTCTCCCTCATAGGTTGGAATCTGTTCTTTGCTGCGCTTTACCCTTGCAAAGAATTCATCCAAAGTAACCATTTTTATTGTCACCTTTCCTTCAAAGAGCCTGTTAAGATTGTTTACTCTCTTTGCTATATCGGCATTGGGCGGAGCATTGTCCGTAATTGCCCCTGAAACCAACAAGGGGAAGAAGTCAAGCGGGTAGTTCTCCTGTTCCAGGCTGGCACAGTATCTCAGAATTCTTGTCTGTGCGATTACAAGTTCCCTCTGCTCGGTTTCTTCTATTCCGGAGGTTTTGAATCCTCCTGCCAAATCGTTTCGGATATCGTCAAACAGCATATAGGAACTGCCGCCATGAGGGCATAAAAACATTTCATTGCCCATATGGTAATGTTCGCTTCCCCAGACAAGCACTTTATTTTTCTTTGGCCCCTGCCAGTAAAAAGGCTGCTGTTTTCTGTACAAGGGGAACATACCATGGTGAGGATGAAGGGCACACAGGAGATTTTCCACGCCGCACTCTCTTAAGACATCGGGATATCCCCATGCATATCCATTAATATCTGCGGACATGCCGCTCTTGATCTCAGTACCGATACGCTCTCCAAAGTTCTTTGCTTTCATTGTTCTGGAATACAGAACCTCTCTGTCTACTAACTCCGTCATATTCAGGTAATTTCCTGAGAGTCCGATTTCACCGGTCTTTAAGTATTCTTCAAATCTGACTTGCTGCTCTCTTGTAGTGCCGGCATAAAAGTTCTCAATCTGCCATTGGTTCTCGCACTGCCATTTGAACCCCTCACAGTCTTTTCGTTTACCGGAGTGAATATCATCCAGTATCTGTACTGCCTGCAGGATAAAGTCTTTGTGATAATTCATCAGCTTTTCCTGCCGTTCTGTGTATCCAATATCCGTATGAGAATGATGAATTAAATAGATCTCCCAATTTTTCATTGCAGTATTTCCTTTCTCTATTTGCTTTGATACGACATACCGGTATCAAAATTTTTATTTAACATCATGTATAGAAAAATAGTCGGCACAGAGGCAAAAGCGCAGGCAACCAGCATAGCCGGCTTATTTCCCGTAAAGGTTGAGATGGTCGCCATGATAGGTTTTATTTCATTGGACTTTGTAAAAGTGATACCAAACATCAGCTCATTAAAGCACCAGGCAAACTGAGTCATAAATACAACGGATATCGGTGCTTTTGCCATCGGTACAAAGATTTTCCATAGAATCCGAAAGTCCGAAGCCCCGTCTATTTTCGCTGCCTCTACCAGTTCTTTGGAGATTTCCATAAAGAAATTCCGCAGTACAAACATGGCAAAGGGGATACAGATAGCAATATAAAATAGTATCAGTCCTGTCTTGGTATCATATAATCCAATTTTCTGATAGGCAGAAAATACGGGTATTAAATATAGCTGGAACGGAAATATCGTTCCACTGTAGATTAGCATGAACCAAAACATAGGATGCTTTATTTTCAGTGCAGATAAACCATACGCCGCATGTATGGCAAGCAAGATAGAACCCACTGCTCCGCACAGAGAATAAAGCAGGCTGTTCCCCAAGCTTTGGAATACACTGCTGTATTCCTTAATATATTTGAAATTCTCCACCCAATTAATCTGCTTTGGTAAATCCCAGAAAAATGTGAGGTTGTATTCCTGTTTCGTTTTCATACTCCCGATAAACGCATACAGCACCGGGACGACCCATATCACACTTAAAACACCCAAACCAAAGTTAATGAGGGCCTTTCCCTTTTTACTGCTCTTGATGATTGCGGAGTCTTTCATATTATCCCCTTTCGTGAATATTCAATCTCTGATTGGATATTCCTGAATCCGTAGTTGAAAAACTGTCTTTTGTTTTTCAACCTATCCCCTTTCGTGAATATTCAATCTCCGATTGGATATTCCTGAATCCGTAGTTGAAAAAACAGCTTTTTAATTTCTTTCTGTTCGGAAGGTATTTTTCAGGTTGAAATAGGATACCACCATAATAACAAGCGTCAGGATGACGGCTACTGCCGCTCCGCTTCCGTAATCACTGCGTACAAAGGTTTCCGTATACATTGTCAGCGCCAGCGTTTCCGAAGAACGGTAGGGACCTCCCTTTGTCATGACCCAGATACCGTCAAATACTTTAAAACTGTTAACCAGAGACATCAACAGAACTATAATTGTTGTGGGCTTTAACGCAGGAAAAACCACCTTGCGATACAGCAATACCTTACCCGCTCCGTCTATCTGTGCAGATTCGATGGGAGACCTGTCAAGGTTCCTAAGTCCGGCTATAAACAGAAGCATGTTCATTCCGATTCCCTGCCAGGTTCCCATAAATATCATAACAAGGGTATTAACATAGGGAATTGAAAGCCAATCTCTTACCAGAGCTTTAAACCCCATAAGCCCAAATATCTGTGGAAGTCCGTATTTTGACAGCATTGCTATCATAATAAGCCCTCCGACCGTGCCGGAAAGGGTAGAAGGAAAATAAAAAACATTTTTAAAAAAGGAAGGTCTTGCGCTATTAACAATTAATATGGCAAGAAATAAAGGAAGTATCAGACTGATTACCAGGGAAAGTACGACCCAGACCAGGGTATTCATAACCGATATCCGAAAATTGTCATCCAGAAACAGTTTAGCATAATTAGTCAATCCCACGAAAGCTCTTTTTGAAAATCCGTCCCAGGAAAAGAAACTTAATTGAATCGTAAATACTATGGAGGAAATAAAAAATACTGTTACAAGAATTGCTGCGGGAAGAACATATAAGTAGTCCTTTTTTAATAGTAGAGCTTTTATAGCGCGGTTATTCTTTTTCATACCATCCAACTCCCTTATCCGCATAGGCCGGCAGAATCCACCGGCTTATGCGGGTCAAGTATTCTTAGTGTACCGGCCGCCTGACATCCTGACTGCCGACTTGCCTTTAGTCCAGTGCCAGGCGGTCAGCACACTAGTTTATTTCGCAAATACCTCGTCCGCTTTTACCTGGATATTGCCAAGGGTCTTATCCGCATCCTGCTGTCCGTCCATGAATTTCGCAAGTTCATCCAAAGCGTAATCCCTCAAGGCAGAAGGAGTATTTTCATAATAGCGGAGAATGGACTGATAATTGTTCGTATCCGCCGCCATAGCACTGATTTTGGCAAGAGTGGGGTCATCCACTTTGACTTTGCTTGTAAGTACTATCCCTTCCTCACTTAAAGTTACCTTCTGGGTATCCTCCGTATAATATCCCTCCAGCAGTTTCTTGGAAACATCCGGATTCTTTACTGCTGCCGGCACTGCCATAGGCGCAACTTCAAAGAACACCACCGCTTTTCCTCCGTTCATACTGGGAAGTGCAAACGCATCAATATCTTTGCCAGGGACTAATCCATAGCTATTCTCAAGTCCTGTAATATCTGCCTGCGGCTCTATGTAGATTGCACATTCTCCCAGTGCTATGCGCTTTGCGTTATCGGATGCCGCAATTGGATCAGCAAAGTATCCTTTGTCCAGCATATCCTTCCAGATCTTAAATACCTCAAGCATCCTCTCATCGGTATACTTGATACTTCCGTCGCAGACACCCAGATACAAATCAGGATCATAAGAAGCTACCAGCGCCTGGAACCAGATAAAGCTTGCCCAGGAATCGTTCTTAAGCCCAATTGGCGTAATCCCTGCATCCAGGAGCTTCTGGCAGTCTGCCAGGAATTCATCAAAGGTCTTTGGAGTATCGGTAATACCTGCCTTTTCAAAAGCATTTTTATTATAAATACAAACATTATTAAGCAAACTGTAGGGTACTGCATATGCATGCCCATTGTAGGAAAGTGCCTTTTTAATATCCGGAGATACCCCCATCTCTATAATCTTATCCCAGACATCGTCAAGTTCCAGTAATTTACCGGAGGTAGCCAGAGTTTCCAGCTGCTCACCGCTCCACCAGGTAAATACTCCCGGTGCCGCTTCCGCATTATCAATAGACTGGCTCATAGCCGTCTGGTAGGATGCCGTATCACCGTAGGAGTTAATATCAATTTTTAATCCGGAAGAAGCTGTCCAGGCATCGGATAATTTCTTCGCAGTCTCTGCTACCGTAGCCAGTTTGTCATTCCAAAAAGTTACTTTGCCGGATGCTGCCGGTGCATCGGATGCAGAGGAACCCCCAGCGTTCCCTGTTCCTGATGTACCTGCCAGGTTTTTTTGATTATTTCCTCCCGAGCAGCCAATCAAGCTGCCTGCAAGGAGGCAAATAACCAAAAGTAAAGATACCCACTTAAGTCTTCTCATAGTCTCTTCTCCTAACTTATTAGTTATATTGTTATAACGTTATAACGTTTACTTGTATATAGTAACATTAGTCTTTAGACTTGTCAATCATAAAATGAGAGTGTTTCAATGGCCTGACAGACTTTTGAAACACTCTCATATATTACAGCACGCTCTTTAAAAAATTAACTGCTTTTTCATTCTTAGGATTTTCAAATACCTCTCCCGGGCTTCCTTCTTCCAGAATCATTCCGTCCGCCATAAATACTACTCTGTCCGCAACTTCCCTTGCAAATCCCATCTCATGGGTCACACAAAGCATAGTCATTCCCTGCTTTGCAAGGTCTTTCATAACACTTAAGACCTCTCCCACCAGTTCCGGGTCCAATGCACTGGTAGGCTCATCAAAAAGCATAATCTCCGGTTCCATTGCAAGAGCTCTCGCTATGGCAACACGCTGCTGCTGGCCTCCCGACAGCTTACTGGGGTATACATTCATTTTTTCCGACAATCCTACCCTTTCAATTAATGCCTTTGCAAGCTGCATGGCTTCTTCTTTTGACTTCTTTCTGACGGACATAGGTGCTATCATGACATTTTCCAATACCGTTTTATGAGGAAATAAATTAAATCTCTGAAATACCATTCCCATCTCTAAGAGCATTGCCTTCTGTTTATCCGGCGAGACTCTGTGCAGTGTACGGTTGTGCTCTCTGTATAAGAACAGCTCATCTTTGATAAATATCTTTCCGCTATTAATCTTCTCCAACTGGTTCAGTGAACGCAGATAGGTAGATTTTCCGGCTCCGGAAGGACCTATAATGCAGATTACTTCACCCTTTTTTATTCCCAGGTTAATGTCCTTTAGAACACTCAGGGTTCCGAAGTTTTTCACCAAATGTTCTGTTTTTAGAATAAATTCATACTCGCTCATAGCTGCCTCCTACTCATAAATTGAGAGCCGTTTCTCAACTTTGCCAAATATAAATGTAAAAACCGCAGTTATGATCAGATAAATAATAAGTGCAGGTATAAACACCAGATAATTGCCCTCGCTGGTCATGATTGTTTTGGATATGGTGGTGATGTCCATCAGCGAAATAGCAAATATCAGGGAAACGTCTTTAATCATCATAACAAATTCATTGCAAAGGGGCGGAATCATTCTCCGTATGGACTGGGGTATAATAATCTTTCCCATGGTCTGTCCATAGCTCATTCCCAAAGCCTTGGCTGCCTCATGCTGACCTCTGTCAATGGACTGGATTGCCGCACGGACTATCTCCGCACAGTAGGCGGCAGAGTTAAGGGAAAATGCTATCAATGCCGCTACAAAGGCCCCTTTGTATACCGCCTCCGGATCACCTTTATCAAACAGGCTCCTCCATGCGAACCCGAAAAGTCCCGGAATAGAGAAATACACCACAAACAACTGAATCAGCAGGGGGGTTCCCCGAAAGAAAAAGATATAGCTGCTGCATAGTTTGCTGATGACTTTATTTCTTGCAATCTTACCCAATGCCAGAAATACGCTCAGTATAAAACCAAACGCCATGGATAGTGTCGTAAGCAGCAATGTCAGCTTGGCTCCATGGAGCACATTTTCCCCGCATCCAAGCATCCTGTAGGTGTAATTGACCATCTGCCCGGTGAATCTGGCGGCTCCTGCATCGGCATTATATATCTTCCCTGCAAATCCCACATAGGATTCCTTTATGGCTTCTGCTCCGGACGTAGAGAAAGACAGATAATCAACAATCCCCAAATTATTATATGTAATGGTCAGGTACTTCCTTTTGCTGTTTTTCTCTTTTTCCATTACCTGCTTCACCTTATCGGAAGCATGATTATACAGCTCTTCCTTTGGCAGCTTAAGTACGGAAAGAATCACAAATGCCGCCAAAGCTGCCATAATTACTACGGCAGCCACTTTTGACGAGCGTTTCCATTTTCTAATATCAACTACTCTTATGATATTCATCCTTTTTACCCGCTATTTTTATTTATGCTTTATTTTGAACTGCCAAACCAGTATGCAATATTGTCCTCAAAGAAACCTTCTTTTGTTAACTGTGCAATGGCCTGATTAATAGCTGTCTGAAGAGGGGTATTATCCTTCCCCATAGCAACGCCGAACTGCTCCGGTTCGCTTTCATCCTGATATGCTTTTACATATTTATCAGGGCCGGTGGCCAGATATCCGTCTGCCACGGTGGAATCCACAACTACTGCATCTACTTCACCGTTATCTAACTGCGTAAAACAAGTCGTTATCTTTTCATTGGCGGATATGGTACATTTAATAGTACCTGTGCTTACGTAATCTGACATTAATACGTCCGAGGTCGTTTCTTTCTGTACGGCAATGGAAAGTCCATCCAGGTCATTAAAGCTCTTAATTTCTTTTGCAAAATCAGGTCTGACCACTACCGACTGATAATTGTTAATATAGGGGTCCGAAAAAAGCATGGTTTCCTTTCTTTCGTCCGTAATGGTTACCGCTGAGATAACACAGTCATAATTTGTTCCAATCCCCTGGAAAATCCCGTCCCAGGCAGTATTAATAAAATTCACCTGTACCCCAAGCTTTTCGCTCAAAGCTTTGGCAAAATCAACGTCGTAGCCCACAGGAGTGGTTCCGTCCTCTGCGAAATCTTCAAAAGGCGGATATCCTATCTCAACGCCGATAGTAAGGGTGCCGTCATTCAGAAGTTTTACTCCGGACATATCAATTGCTTCTGCCGTATCTTCCGGTGCAGCTTCCGGTGTATCCGTAGCCTGCACGGCTTCCGTGGGAGTATCTGTTGGGGTTTCTGTCACTGCAGTATTCGCAGAGCTCTCTTCTGTCTGCTTCGCACCGCAGCCCGTTAACGAAAGTATCATAGCCGCTGCCAAAAGGATTGCCAGACTCTTCTTTTTCATAAATTCTCCTCCTTAACAAAAATAAAGGGCGTTTTACCAAACCTGGTAAAACGCCCTTGTCATATGAAGAAAATAGCATATAATATACCGGATGTCAACTATAAACTGACATTTTATGTTTCATAAAATAAATTTCAGTTTACTCCTATAGATTAACGAAGTTTTTTCACACCACCCTCCTCTGCCGGGTACTCCGTCACAAACCCTGCCTGGGAAGTAATATCGGCCACCGAATTTTCCCCTTTTTCCTCCTGGTTTACAGCAAAAAGGGAATACACTCCGCTCGTATCAGCCCTATAGCAAATAGAACCGCCGGTGTAATCCTTAAGCTTCTTCACTTCTCCGGTCTTATAGTTCACAACATAAATAGAAAAAACGCCATCCTTCCCATTCCCAATAACCGGATTCTCAATAGAAAGAGACATATCCTTTTCCAGGGACACCCCCTGTTTATACTCATGAAACACCAGGTCATTCAGATTTTGGTTTATCTCTTTTACATCCACATTAACCGCATTTATTATATTTTCATCCACAAAACTCTGTATTCCCCCCTCCTCCACTTTAATACCGTCAAAATTTACCAGCAAAACCGCCAAAAGCAAAGCAGCTAAGACCATAAAGGCAATCTTTTTCATATCACCATAACTCCTTTCATTGCTTTCTAACCAGCTTTTTTCGCCTAATCCCTGCAAATACAGAGGTCTGTCCGCTGAATGTAGATTAATTAATTTAATAGTCCACCAACCATTTACTGTAATTTATATTATTCTAATATTATCATACCCACAGCATCAAGGCAATATTTACCATTACAACACAGCAAATTATATAAAACTGAATATTAGAGATAGACAGATGACCAGGAGGGGTGTTTGGGTGGCTGGTCTTGAGGGGGCCCATATGACACTTAAGCCGCAGAAAACGTAACTAGGTAAATCAGTGCCATTGTTTGAGCGCAGGAAACTGCCGTCTCTCCATCTGTTACAGCGAGTTTGGCACTGCTTTACCTGCCAGTTACGTTTCCTGCAGCTTTAGTGAAATAAGGGCCCCCGATTAACCAGCCATCCAAACACCCCTCCTGGTCATCGTACACCCCCAATACCATTTGCCCTACCCCCGACGTTTCATGCATGGTTTTTTCTCTCCTGTCATAAGCTTTAATAACAGTCCTATAATAATTGGCCTTAAGGCTTGACAAACCTTTAGAAACCTTATATCTTGCATATAGGTGTTCCTAACGGTTCCTATTTGCCCAAAGAAAGGTATGAATCTATGAAAAAACGCAGAAAGCTATTTCTTGTTTTCTTTTCTCTGCTTTTACTTATGTTAATAATGTCAGGTTGCGAGAAGAAAACAAATACGGAAACCACACGCAAAGATTTTGACCGTTTTACCGATGAGGTTTTTAAGAAGGAAGTAACCCAGGATACCATTACCCTTAACTTTTCTCTTGCCAATCCTAAGAATTACAATATAACCAACCCGCCCGTCACCTTTGGTCATTATTCTTTAAGCGAAATGAAAAAGTCCCTTTTAGCAGCCGAAAATTATCTTGCTGCCTTAAAGGACTTTTCCTATCATGATCTGGATGATAATCAAAAGCTGACTTATGACATATTAAAAGATTACTGGACCCTCGAAATGACAAGCGGCAATTTCCCCTTATACAATGAAATCCTGGGACCCACTACCGGTCTGCAGGCACAGCTTCCCGTGCTGCTGGCAGAGTATAATTTTTACACCAAAGACGACATTGACACCTACATAAAGCTGCTTCCCGGTATTAACGATTATTTCAAAGAAATCTGCCAGTATGAAGAGCAAAAATCCAAAGCCGGCCTTTTTATGAGTGACAGCGTTGCAGACAGTATCCTGGCCCAGTGTGAAGCCTTTATCGCCGATAAGGAGAATAATTACCTCATTGAGGTGTTTAATGACAAAGTATCTTCTTATAAGGGACTCTCTAAAAAAGAAATCAAAGCTTATGAGAAGGCCAATAAAGATGCCATTATAAATAATGTAATTCCGGCTTATCAGCTTCTGATTGATACTTTAAACAGCTTAAAAGGCACCGGAAAGAACGACGGCGGACTTGCCGGACTTCCCAAGGGCAAGGAATATTACCGTTATCTTCTGGCTTCCAATACTGGTTCCGACCGTTCACCGGAAGACCTGATTAAAATGCTTGACAACTCGATTCTCAGCAATCTAAGAGCCCTTAATGCATTGACGGCCAAGGATTCCAAGATATATGAAGAAGCTTTAAGTGTGACCTACCCTCTCACAAAGCCTGTGGAAATATTAGATTACCTGAAAAGTGCCATAAGTCAGGACTTTCCGCCCTGCCCTAACGTGGATTTTACAGTAAAATATGTGCATAAATCCCTGCAGGATTATCTAAGCCCTGCCATGTACCTGGTTCCTGCTATAGATAACTATGAAAACAACGTTATCTATATCAATGACAATCCGGATTATCAGAGTCAGGAAATATTTAATACCCTTGCACACGAAGGCTACCCGGGACATCTCTATCAGTCCGTTTACTTTAGAAATACCAATCCTTCTCCCATTCGAAGCCTTTTGAATTTCGGCGGTTACGCCGAAGGCTGGGCCACCTATGTAGAATTCTATTCTTATCATATGGCCGGCTTTTCCGAAAACGAAGCCTCTTTCCTTGACCACAGCATGGCAGCTAATATGGCCCTGTACTGCCGCCTGGATATTGGCATCAACTATGAGGGCTGGAATATTGCTCAGACTGCTTCTTACCTGCAGCAATTTGGTATAACGGATAAGAACACCGCCAAAGTATTATTCACAACCATGATTGAAGAGCCCGCTCTTTACCCGGAATACGGTGTTGGGTATCTGGAATTTATGGAGTTAAAAAATAAGGCCCTAAAAGCACTGGGAGATAAATTCAACTTAAAAGAATTCCATAAATTCGTGCTGGATGTAGGCCCGTCCCAGTTCGAAATCATCGATAAACGCATGGACAGCTGGCTAAAAGCCCAGAAATAGCAGGGATTATACCTCTCAATAATTCCTCCTAACCATCCATGCCCTTTCCAATTCGCCACAAGTTTGGGCCGAGGATTACGCAGGCTCAAACTTGTGGAGGAATTATGCCTCTCAATAATTCCTCCTATGACCCGGTGGATTTATAATGTCTTACTCCAACTCTCCACAGCAAAAAGCACGGGACCAGGAAGAGGATTGCGGCAAGCGGGAGGCCCATATAGAAGGCCCTGTCGCTTTTACCAAGTATATATAGCAACGGATAGTATTGAATCAGTGCATAGGGCACCAAAAAAGTACACAGCAGCAATACCTTATTTCCATATACACTGATAGGGTATTTTCCGAATTCCCTTGCTCCGTCCGTAAAGACATTCATAAACTCAAGACCTTCCAAGGTAAAAAAGCAAAGTGCCGCATATATCACAAAAAGCCCAAAGAATACCGCAGTACCTCCAATAATCATAAAAATAACCGTAAGTATCCTGGCAGCTGTCCAGGATACTTGTGCGTTTACGATACCATAAACAAACATAATAATAGCCTGCAGCATACGGCCTAACCTGGTAAGTTCTATTTTAGTGCCAAGTACCTGCAACACAATATTTCTGGGCCGGACCATAATTCTGTCAAAGCCGCCGTTTGACAATAGAGAAGCAAAGCCGTCAAAGCCCCTTGCAAAGCATTCTGCCAGTGAATACTGCATCAGTACGATAGAAAAACACAGTAAGACCTCACTGAACCGAAAGCCCTTTACTTCATTGAATCTTTGAAACATAAAAAGTACCCCTAAGAATACATTAAAAGCCACCAGAAACTGACCTAATGTAGTCATGATAAAAGAGGTTTTGTATTCCATGGCACTCTTTAACTGTATAATAAAATATTTTAAGTATAATTTCATAATCAACTCCCATAAAGTGTAGGAAAATGCCTTTCATTATTCCTACTGCAATCCGCACTGCTAACGCACCGTAAATTTGAGCACCGCACAAATTTGTGTAGGAAAATTTCTTTTTATTTTTCCTACTGTAATCCGCACTGCCAACGCACCGTAAATTTGAGCGCAGCACAAATTTGTGTAGGAAAAATGCCTTTTATTTTTCCTACTAGCCGCCTTGAACCGTTACTTTACTTAACCCGCGGGTCAGCATCCATTTACCGATCAGAATCAGTGCCACGCACCAGAATATCTGCAGCATTATCCCTCTGTAAAGCTCTGTTCCGTAGATATCTCCCCCGTAGATACGAAGGGGGAGATTCTGCATAGATGCAAAAGGGAGATAGGAGAGTACTCTTCCTATCTTTTCCGGAAAAAAGGGCAAAGGGATAACCGCACCGGTTAAAAGCTCTGACACCGCAGAAGCCAGGAGCCTCACGCCAAGAGCTGATATGGTGTAAAAACAGATAATATAAGTAATCATGCAAAACCCGATCACGACCAAAAAGGCCAGGATTAAAGACAGCAGGAACCATCCTGCTGCTTCCGGGCTTTTTGGTAGTGACAGTCCATAGGGTTTTGGCAAAAGCGCTGCCACTATCAGTATGGGAAAGGCCCGGAGAACCGCTTTTGACAGTCTGGTCGCCATATTTCTTACAAACCACATATCATAGAGAGATATGGGCCTGCACAATTCATAGGCTACATTTCCGCTTACGATCAGGTCAAAGATCTCAACCTCAAAAAACCATATCATATAGATGGATAACAACGCCTGCTGCAGCCAGATATAAGAGGTCAGAGCAGAGAACTCCATGGGAAAAGCAGTTCTGTTATAGTCATAAAAAGTTTTGAACATCAGGATTTCTAACGCTCCCCAGGCAAACTGCGTTACAATGCCAGCCAGGGCTGCCGCCCGGTAGGTCAGTCCATAAGTAAACCGAATACGGAAAAAAGAAAGGTACTTTTTTATATCAATACCTTTTCCAAGCTCATGAAAGGAGGAATTTCTTTTCAGCATAATAAACCTCCTCTATATTTCATATTGCTTGTATAAGCCTACCACCACATCATCAAGGGATGCTCCTGCTACCGAGATATCCATGATGTCTGTCTGGGAGGACAGATAGGAAATAGCCTGGGATACCTTTAATACTTCCGTATCCACTTGGACCGTAAGTATGCCCTGTCCGGCTAAGGGCTGCTCTTGCATTCCTGCAGCAGTAAGTGTCATTCCCTCAGTCATACGCGGCACCGTTCCGTTATACTGAACAGTTACCTGCCTCGTCTTGGAGAATTTATCCCTTACTGCCTCCAGATTTCCATCCAAAAGAATCTTACCCTTACCGATAAGCAGAATTCTTTTCGTAAGTGCCTCGATATCCTGCATATCATGGGTTGTTAAAATAACCGTAGTTCCATGCTGCCGGTTCAGTTCCAAAATAAAATTTCTTACAGCAATCTTTGAAACCGCATCCAATCCGATGGTCGGTTCGTCCAAAAATAAAATCTTAGGGCTATGAAGCAGAGAAGCTCCAATCTCGCATCTCATTCTTTGTCCCAGCGAAAGCTGCCTTGCCGGTGTCTTTAAGATATCCTCCAAATCCAAAAGTTCCGTTAGCTCCGATAATTTCTTCTTATACTCGGTTTCTTTTACACGGTAGATATCCCTTATCAATTCATAGGAGTCCAGGATCGGAACATCCCACCACAACTGAGAGCGCTGTCCGAATACTACTCCGATGTCTTTAACATGCTCCACCCGTTCCTTCCAGGGCACTCTGCCATTTATAAGGCAGTTCCCCTTATCCGGCGTTAATATCCCGCTTAAAATCTTAATGGTGCTGCTCTTTCCCGCACCATTGGGACCGATATACCCTACCATTTCACCGTCTCCGATGGTAAAAGAAATATCGTCCAGTGCTCTTACCTCCTGATACTTCCTGTGTACAAAAGACTTCAATGCTTCTTTAAAGCCTGCACTGCGCCTTGCGACCTGAAAGGTCTTAGTAACTCCTGTTACTTCAATCATATTCATTTGCCTCCTGGTAGTAATACTTCACATCTTTCATCATCAGAGGGCATATCCGTAAGCAGTCTTACTGTTTCCCGGACATATCCATAAATGAATCAAATTTCCATATCTTGCCAAGTCTTTCTTCCTGGATTTTGCCAGAAAGAATGGTAGTACGAACTTTGCGAAAGGAATTTCATTATATACCTTTTGGGATTTTGTGTCAAATGATTTAGTACTATTTAATTCTTCTTACATAAAAAACAGCCGGCTTTCTATTTCTAGGATTGCGGCTGCTTTTACGGCTGAAATTATTAGATTCTAAAATAGATTTAAAACAGCAGCTTTGTTAAGAACACACTGGCTACAATGCCCGCCAGGGTAGCAAACAAGGCTCCTGATAAGGTATATCTGGTCTTCTTAACGCCGGCTGTCATAAAGTATACACTCATGGTATAAAAGATTGTTTCTGTACAACTCATTATAATAGAAGTAAGTCTTCCAATAAAGGAATCCGGACCATACTGTTTAAAGATATCCAGCACCAGGCTGGTAGCTGCAGAAGCTGAGAATAACCTTACGGTAATTAGCGGTACCAGCTCAGAAGGAAAATGCAGTAAATTCGTTAATGGCTTTAATCCGCCGGCCAATAAATCCAATGCCCCGGAAGCTCTCATAATGCCGATTGCCACCATTAGCCCCACTAACGTGGGCATAATATTTAAAACTACCTTAAAGCCATCTTCTGCCCCTTTTGTAAATTCCTGAAAAACAGGGGTTTTCATCAGTAACCCGAACCCTACTATGTAAAATATAACAAAAGGCATTAAATAATCAGAAATATACAGAATAAATTTCAATGTTATTTTCCTTTCCTTTCATTTTGTTTTCTTCTTTGCCTCATCATTTTTCTCTGGCTAATTTTCTTGCGACAAGGGAAAATATAATTCCTGCTACGGTTGATACACTGGTCGCAACAAAGGCGGCACCAAGGATTTCCGTAGGATTTATAGAGCCATACTGGGTCCGGTAAGCAATAATATTAACAGGAATTAATTGGAGGGCGGAAATATTAATAATCAAAAAAGTACACATATCACAGCTGGCGGTCTCCTTATCCCTGTTTAATTTTTTTAATTCCTGCATTGCCTTTAATCCCATAGGGGTAGCGGCCCAGCCAAGGCCAAGAAAATTCGCTATCATATTAGATGCTATGTATTCTTTTGCCGGATGTTTATCCGGTATATCGGGAAATAAAAGCCTTAATAACGGATTGATTGCCTTTGTCAGGGCATCCACTATCCCTGCTGTCTTCGCCACCTGCATAATTCCTGTCCAAAGAGCCGTAAACCCCAGCATCGTAATACATAATAAGATAGCCTCTTTAGCGGAGGAAAGGGCCGCGGCATTTACGGCATCTATTTTACCGTTTAAGGCTCCTACTATGACACCGATAATAATTAGAAATCCCCAAAGATAATTCAGCATATAGACCTCTTTTCTAAAACAATAAGAAATTTCAACCTTTTACTAATACTATATTCTCAGGTTTTTAAAATAATACTTGGTCTTATGCAAATTACCAAGACGTCATATGTCATAATATGTCATAATTATTGTTGAATTGAGATAAATTCTGTCTGTTTTTGATGAAAATTATCGTACATCAATCCTTTAAACTGCTAAATTACCAGATATAGGAAACATTTTTCGTTACTTTTTAATACTTTTATTACAATTTTTTCTATAAAATACTAAATAATTGCTTAATTTTATATTTCCTTTATTGACTTTCTAATATTTGTATGGTATTTTAATTAAGTATTGTAGGAGGTACATATATATGAAAAGCACAGGAATAGTTAGAAAGCTTGATGAGTTAGGAAGAATCACTCTTCCCATCGAGCTCAGAAGAACCCTTGGAGTTGGGGAAAGAGATCCCCTTGAAATCTTTGTTGACGAGGACAGAATCATATTAAGAAAATATGAGCCTGCTGATATCTTCAACGGATCCAAAGATAATCTTATTGATTATCACGGAAAGAAGATTTCTAAAGAATCTATTATAGAGCTTGCAAAATTAGTAGGTATTATCGAATAATACAGCTCAAAGAAGAAGCCTGGAGGACGAAATAATCGTTTCTTTTCAGGCTTTTTCTTTACCTAAAATTGCATCATTAACTGTTCGTTCTGACATTTGTATTGCATCTTTTCTAATAGTAATCATTCCGACAAGAGCATCTGATAGATATCTCTTTTCGATACCCCTCTGTCGGCGGCAACTGCCCTCATGGCTTCTTTTTTATCCATACCTTTATCAAGATATATCTTCATATGGTCATTCAGAGGAAGCAGCTCATACTCTTCCCGTAACTTTTCTGCCAGGACTTCTGCCTTTTGCCCTTCCAGAACTAACAGGCATTCTCCTTTTGGCTCTTCTTCCGTATAGTGTTTTACCGCCTGGGACAGGCTTGTAAGAAAAGCAGTCTCATGCTTTTTAGTGAGCTCTCTGATTACCGTTACTTTTCGGTCACCCAGTGTTTCTTCCAACTCCTTTAGCGTCTTTAAGAGTCTGTGGGGTGCTTCATATATGATAATTGTTCTGGTCTCAGACTTTAATTCCTTAAGAATATTCTGCCTTTCCTTTTTATCTGAGGGCAAAAATGCTTCAAAAGCAAAACGTCTGGTAGGAAGTCCTGAGAGGGTAAGTCCGGTAACGACCGCGGAGGGTCCGGGAAGTGATGTTACCGTAATTCCTGCCTCATATGCCATTTTCACAAGTTCTTCTCCGGGATCTGATATTCCCGGCGTTCCGGCATCGGTTATCAGGGCAATATTTTCTCCCTCTTGCAGGCGTCCAATCAGGTAATGTCCCTTGTCAATCTTATTGTACTCATGATAGCTGGTCATAGGTGTATTTATCTCAAAATGATTTAACAGCTTAATACTGTGCCTTGTATCCTCAGCAGCAATCAGGTCTGCCTCCTTTAAGGTACGAAGCACCCTTAAAGTGATATCCTCCAGATTGCCGATGGGAGTGGCGCATAGATATAATGTTCCGGCCATGCTTTTTGTCCTCTTTTCTCATACTCTAAAACCTACCTGCCGGCATACACGCCCTTTCAACGCGCCGCAAGATTGTGCCGAGGATTTCGCAGGCATAATCTTGTTTGTGAATTATGCCCCTCAATTCACTCCAGTTGCCATACCCTCTTCAACGCGCCGCAAGATTGTGCCGAGGATTTCGCAGGCATAATCTTGTCTGTGAATTATGCTTTTCAATTCACATTAGTAGCCGTAAATATCATAGATTTCATCCGTATATTGATTTACTTCTTTATAAACAATAAGCGGAGGTTCCACACTTATCATAGAGCCCCCTCCCTTCACCGCCTCAATTAAAACCATGTTAGGCTCTTTATCAATAAAGGGATGTACCATCTTCATGCGCTTTGGCTCAAGCTTATAGGCAGTCAGGGTATTAATAATCTCAATCAGGCGAAAAGGTCTGTGAACCAGATAAAACCGGCCTCCTGGTTTTAGCACTCTGGCGCCTTCCCTTACCACATCCTCAAGGGTACAATGTATCTCATGCCTTGCTATGGCTTTGGGAAGGTCCGGATTCTTTAGTCCGTGGAGATTATTCATATAGGGCGGATTGCTGGTAACTACATGAAAGGAAGCAGCTCCGAAGAGATTTCCTGCTTCCTTAATGTCTCCTGTAACAATAGATATCTTTTGCTCCAGATTATTAAGAGCTACACTTCTCCTCGCCATATCGGCGCTCTCTTCCTGTAATTCGAGGCCGGTAAAGTGCTCTCCCTTTGTTTTCGCTTCCAAAAGAATCGGTATAATTCCGGTACCGGTACCCAGATCCAGCACTCTTTCTCCTTCTTTTACTTTCGCAAAACCGGACAGGAGTACCGCATCCATACCAAAACAGAATTTCTTGCTGTTCTGTATGATCTTATACCCGTTTCGTTGCAGTTCATCTATTCTTTCCCCAGGGAGCAGGCAGTCTTCACCGCTTTTCCCGGCTCCCATATTCATCTGAATATCTTTTGGGGCATTGTTCTTATTATCTGTCGTTCCCCGGGTAATATCAGGGGTCTTGCTCTCATCTCTCATTGTTATACATCATCCAGATGGGATTTTCCTTCCTTCATTTCAAGCATTTCAAGTACCCGCAGCTCTTCATCAATAGCAACTTTTTCTTTGCGTTTTTTCGCATTGAATTTAAGAGCGGAGGCTTTGTATTCCCGCACTTCCTTCTCATCGTTCTCAAGAGTTACAATTACCTTCACCAGCTGCTTTAATACCGTTACACTCTGAACTTCACCCCGAAGGCCGTCATTTGTAGTAACCATATCTCCCACATTGGGAAGCTTGCTGTTTAGATCTTCATAAGCTTCTTCCTCATGCTTTAAGCAGCACATAAGGCGTCCGCAGACTCCCGATATTTTAGTAGGATTCAGGGAAAGGTTCTGTTCCTTTGCCATCTTAATGGACACCGGTGCAAATTCTGAAAGGTGGGTATGGCAGCATAAAGGTCTTCCGCAGATACCGATGCCTCCCACTACCTTTGTTTCATCCCTTACCCCAATCTGGCGTAATTCGATTCGGGTCTTAAATACGCTTGCCAAGTCCTTAACAAGTTCTCTAAAGTCAATTCTGCCGTCTGCAGTGAAGTAGAATAATACTTTATTATTATCAAAAGTATACTCCGAATCAATGAGCTTCATTTCCAGCTCATGCTTCTTAATCTTTTCCAGGCAGATCTGGAAAGCTTCCTTTTCCTTCACTTTATTCTTAATTTCTATCTCGTCATCTTCCGGTGTGGCTGTTCTGATTACCGGCTTTAAAGGCTGGATAATCTTATTCTCTTCCACATCCCTTGGCCCTATCACCACATGACCGTATTCAACGCCTCTTGCTGTCTCGACAATTACATTGTCGCCCTGATTTATCTCATATCCGGCAGGGTCAAAAAAATAAATCTTGCCGGCTCTTCTAAAACGAACACCTATTACAGTCGTCATAAAATAACCATTCCTCTTTCCTTAGTTTTCCTTTATGGTAAGAAACATAAGTTCCATTACAATGTCAAAATTCACATTGGCATTAAGGCGTATCTTTGCTTTTTCCACTGCCTTAATAATCTCCTCCAGACCTTCATAACTTCTCTTACTGGCCTGCCGTTGTATTTCAGAGTATTCACCCTTGTATAATAAAAGATTAATATCCTTTGTAACCTTAAACATTAAGATGTCTCGAAACCATAATGTAATAAGATCCAGATATTCCTCTATATTTTCCTTATGTCCTGATATATCTTTAAGCCCGTCAATCAGTTCGTACAGCTCCATCTGATCGATATACCTTAACAGGTGAAGGACCTTGTCCTTCATAGCTGCAAAATTCTCACTGGAGGCATAGGAGATTGCTCTGCCTATATTCCCCTGAGCAAATACTGCACTAAGTTCTGCCTGATAGTCAGGAATCTTATAGACCTGCATCAGAAATGCTTTGATGTCTTCTTCACCTACCGGATTTAACTTCAGAATAACACATCTTGAAAGAATAGTAGGAAGAAATGCATTGATGTTATTGGTAAGAAGAATAATAACCGCATAAGCGGGCGGGTTCTCCAGAGTCTTTAGCAGCGCATTCTGAGCCTGCTCTGTCATCTTCTCCCCGTCTTCAATAATATATATCTTACGGCTGCTACTGTAGGGTTTTACCAGAATGTCATTGTTTAGCTGGTTTCTGATATCATCCACCCCAAGGCTTGCCTTTTCGTGGGTCACATAAATAATATCCGGATGATTCTTTGATTCTGCCTGCAAACAGGATTTGCAATGACCGCAGCTTTCTCCGTCCTGCCCCTTATTCTCACACTGAATAGCTTTGGCAAAGGCCCAGGCCAGCGTTTTCTTGCCCATCCCTTCTTCACCGGAGAGAATATAAGCATGAGAGACCGTTTCAGTCCTGATGGCAGTTTTTAGATGTTCCTTAATCTGTTCGTGACCAATTATCTGTCCAAATCCAGCCATTTCCTACCGTCCCTTCGTTACGCAAGTATATCTAAAAGTAATCCCTTGATTTCATCTATTTTATTTAATATAGAGATGGTATCCTTCTCATCTTTAATTAACTCTAAGGCCAACTCGTCCAGATTCTTATCGATGAGCTTTATCATACCGTATACACGGTGCCGGCCTCTTCTGTCCAGGAAATTCTCTCTGCTGAACTTATGGGAACGGTTCACCACTTCATTCATAAAGTCTTTGATTAGCTGCCGGTATTTCTTCATATCCCGGACATCCATATGCTTACCCAGTTTCTTGCCCTGCTGGGTAATCTCCTCCATCATAAGGTTCAGGCGTTCTTTTAACCCCTGCTCCTCTATATTGCTGATTAAGGTAAACTTAAAAGAGCCGTCTGCTTCCGGCAAAGGTGCAGTGGGCTGGGTTTGGTTTACAGGCTGCATCTGATTTACTTTTATGTCCATTGTTCCCTCTCCTTCTCTTCCATTCACCCATACCTTAAGTTCTTTGCATATGCTGATTCCAGTTTCCATTATAGCATAACCGGAAAAAAATATATAGGAAAATTTTAAATTCCCATATTTGCCCTGATGTCATTTAGGATTTCTTCCAGGCAGAGTTTACTGTCTGCATTATTGTATCTCTTTCTGATTCCAAGTATTTTCAGATTATCTTCTTTAAAGTCTTCCTCATCTGCTAAAAACCTTCTGCAAAGTTCCGCATATTTAGGCTTCTTCTGGGTCCTCTCCCGCAGCAGCGCCCTCTCCAGACGAAGTCCGTCCTCCACCTCCAGATAGATTGGATAGACCCGTTCTTCTCCAAAGTATTCTCTTATCTGTCCGTAGGATTCCGGCGTACCAAGCATAATGGAGCTGCCCGTTTCAAAGTCAATCTGACCGTCATCCAAGGTAAAATAGTCCCATACTCCGTGCATGGTATCATATGCCCTGTGTTCAATGACCTTATTCTCATTTTTGTAAGAAATCAGGGCTTCCTTGCTGACAAAGAAGTATTCTCTGCCGTCCTGCTCTCCGTCCCGTATAGGTCTTGTGGTATATCCTACAATTGTTTTTAGGGAAAGCTCTTCTCTTTGAGTAATCTCCCTGAATACCGTATCTTTTCCTGATGCGCTTTTGCCCATAACAACAAACAGCTTATGCATGCCTTTACCCATTCCTTTTATTTATTCAATGTGTTTATGAGTTATTTAATATATAAATCATTAATTTAAACTACAACCTTTATATTACCGGAGCTATAGTCACTTAGTCCCTGTATGGTCAACCCCTGTTCTTTGTACTCCGCCAGCGTTTGAAGGATATCCTCCGTAATTTCTTCTCCCGGCACCAATAAGGGTATGCCAGGCGGATACAGATATACATATTCTGCTGAAACAAAGCCGATGCTCTCCTTTAGGGGGATGCTTTTTGCCGCAGTATTCAGTGCTTCCTCACAGGTTGTCAAAACATGGGCAGGAGTTATCTTAAAAGCCGTAGTTTTACAGTCTGTTATTTTGTATGATGCTTTTTCTTTATACTCACTATTTCTGCTTAATCGCCCGTCCACTTCCAACAGGGCCTTATACAGCCTGTCAAAGCCTTCTTTTCTGTCACCGATACTGGTCATTCCAAGGCAATAGTCCCCTGCTGCCATTTCCATCTGAATCTTATATTCATTAAGAAGTATATCATAGAGCATTGTTCCGGTGCTTTCCGTTCCCCTTACGCTAAGGTTCAGCTTCGATGGGTCAAAGGCATAGCCGCCTTCCGTCCTTACTATGTTATCGGTTAAAAGCCTGATATTCTTAAATCCTGCTGCTGCCTTGTAGAATTCCATTAACATTTCATAGTAAGCGGCAAATAGCTCCTCTCCTCTGTCTTCCAGCAGTTCTCTGCATTTATCCATGCCTGCCATCAGTATATAGGAAGGGCTTGTACTTTGATAAATAGAAAGATACCTTAAAAGCCTGTCCTCTGCTATCAGTCCGCCGTTTGCATGAAGGAGGGCACTTTGGGTAAAAGCCGGCAGGGTTTTATGGATGCTCTGAACCACAATATCGGCACCCTCTGAAACCGAATTCTTCGGAAAACCCGGATGGAATCCAAGATGGGCACCATGGGCCTCATCAACCATAAGGGGTATCCCATACCGGTGAGCCGCTTTCGCTATACCTTCTATGTCTGATAAAACGCCTTCATAGGTAGGTGAAGTAATTACAATCAGCCGGATATCCCTTTCTCTTTCCAGGATTTCCTCTACATCCTTTAAAGCAATGCTGCCATTAATCCCAAAACTATTGATTCTATCGGGATAAAGATATACCGGCTTAAGTCCGTTTAGATAGATAGCGTGATAGACGGATTTATGGCTGTTTCTTGCCACCAGAATCTTATCACCTCTATTGGCGGCGGCAGAGATTCCGGCAAGAATTCCCGCAGAACTTCCCCCTACCAGATAGTAGGTATGGGCGGAACCGTAGATTTTTGCCCAGCTTTCCATGCCGTTCTTTATAATCCCCTCAGGCCGGTGCAGGTTATCAAAACCATCAATCTCCGTAATATCAATGGAATAAGGATTTACTATAGTGAGCAGGTCCGTATTCCTCTTGTGCCCCGGCATATGCATGGGGTAGTATCCCTCATCTTTGTATTTTAATAAACTCTGATATAAATCCATTTGTGAATACCACTCTTTCACTGTGCAATAATTTTCTTTCCTAAAACTATCTATATTTAACATCCATTGTATCAAATCCCCTCATAAAAACAACCTTTTTCCTCTTTTCCGATTAGAATTTAAGTGTTATTATTTATAGGTAGCTATTCAGAAATAAAATATGATTCGTTTGGAAAGGGCATGGTTATCTTATGAAAGTTTTACTTATTAACGGAAGTCCTAACATTCACGGCTGTACATATACAGCGCTGGAGGAAATCGCCAACACTTTAGAGAAAGAGCAGATATCTGCTGAGATATTTCACATAGGAAATAAACCCATCAGAGGTTGTATGGATTGCGGAGTCTGTTATAAATTCCCGGGGAAATGTGCTTACGATGATGACACGGTTAACAAAGCGCTGGAGCTGGCAAAGGAGGCTGACGGCTTTATCTTTGGCGCTCCTGTTCATTACGCTTCTGCCTCCGGGGCCATTACTTCCTTTTTAGACCGCTTCTTTTATTCCGGAGAAGGATTTTCCTACAAGCCCGGTGCTGCTGTAGTAAGCTGCAGAAGAGCCGGCTCTACCGCTTCTCTGGACCAGTTAAATAAATATTTTACGATATCTAATATGCCGGTAGTTTCTTCCCAGTATTGGAATATGGTCCATGGTAATACCCCTGAAGAAGTGCGTCAGGACCTGGAGGGCATGCAGGTTATGAGAAACCTTGGTAAGAATATGGCCTGGCTGCTTAAATGTATCGAAGCGGGAAGGAATACCGGCATTGCTCTGCCGGAAGCGGAAGAAAGAGTATTCACTAATTTTATCCGCTAGTGCGTCAAAGGGTTCTGCGCTGGCTGACGGCAGCGCAGAACCGGTTTTTCCGCTCATGTGCCTTTAATAAGCCAATAAACAAAACCGGTTAAGATCTTTTCTTGCGGTCTTAACCGGTTCCTTTATTTTATAAATTCTTTTCATAGCTGTCATTTTCATCTAATCTTTATATTTAGCTAAAATAAAGAATCTTATCCTTACCGAATCTTTTATCTATCTCTTCCAATAAGAATCTTTCACCCTCTTCCCGAAGCTCCGGTCTGTAGCAGTACTTACCCATACCTCTGCCCTTCATAAGTTCCTTATCATAAAGGTCGACCGCCTCGGGAAAGGCTTCCTTGTTTATGCTCCTGTGAATAAAACTATAGGTCATAAAGATAATCTCAATAAACATGGACTTCTTCACTTTGGGAGAAAGCTTTTCCATTAAGATATCCAAAAGCTCTCCATAAAGCTCCTTCCAATTATCCAGAAATATCACCGGTGCTATCAGGATTCCCACAGGATAGTCTGCTTCCGCCACCTTATTCAGAGCTTCAATCCGGTTCATAAGAGAAGCCGTACCGATTTCTATATTGCTGATTATATCCTGGGGATTTACGGACATGCGAAAAATCACCCTGCCCTGGTGGTTTATGTTTAGCATAGGCTCCACCATATTAAATTTCGTGGGAAAAGTCAATTTTCCCTTACTGGCTTTTAAGAATTCTTCCAAAATCCAGGGCAGGTTACCGGTAATTGTATTCTCCAGAATAAGGTCACTGTTACTGCCGATTTCAAAAACATTTTCCGTATCACTTTTCTCCGAAAAGCGGATAAGTTTATTCATCATTTCTTCTCGGTTAACAAATACTCTTAAATAGGAGCATTTATTATAATTACAGACCAGGTAGCAGTAAAGGCACATGGCTGTGCAGCCGGAAGAAGTGAAGGGCACCAGATAATCGGATACCTTAAAATTCGGCGAATATTTGTGAGTCTTTCTGGTACCAAGGATAAGAAGAGTCTTTAACTCTTTAAATTCCTTATTTTCTTTTGTTCTAAGCTCTTCAATATTGTTATGGCTTTCTATCTCTACCCATTCCAGGTCTTTGTATTTTTCTTGCAGCTCTCTGCCCAGCTTATATCCTAAAACATCCGGTTCATAATATATCTTGGAAGGTCTCATGGTTTTTCCTTTCATTTGTATATCAAATTAAAATGTTATCTATGATAGTATCTTCCAAGTTATATGTTTTTATTTTAGTTAAATTTTAAAGAACAGTCTTTCACAGTGGGACGGCAATTTTCAAAAAATAGAAAGCAGAAAGACTCCTGCGCTGGTTCCAAGGCGCACTCGTTCTTTCTGCTTTCTATTTTTTGAAAATTGCCTGTATATGTTTTAAAAACAAGGTTTTTGATGTTTATATGAAGTTTTGCACTATAATATCACTATATTACCAAGGTGCCTTAATCTAAATGGTTACCTACTCCATATAGCCGCCCTTCATGGGGGATACCGCGTGTTTTGCGTAGATGCTTAACACGCCGGTTTTATATTTAGGCTCTCTTGGGATTAAGTGCTTTCGTCTTTCCTCCAGAACATTCTCCATTTCTTCTTCTGATAGGGCCTTTCCATTTGCTCCGGCCAGTTTGAGAATACGGTTCTCTATATCCAGTAAGATCAGATCCCCTTCCTCTACAAGAGCAATGGGGCCGCCTTCTGCTGCCTCCGGTGAAACATGTCCGATGGCAGGGCCTTTTGATGCACCGGAGAAACGTCCGTCGGTGATTAAGGCAATTGATTTGCCAAGCTCGGGGTCAGAGGAAATAGCTTCTGTGGTATAGAACATCTCCGGCATACCGCTTCCCTTGGGTCCCTCATAGCGGATGATGACCGCATCGCCTGGTTTTATCGCTTTGCTTAAGACTGCTTCTATGGCCTCTTCTTCGCTGTCAAAAGGTCTTGCGGTAAGGAGTGCTTTGTGCATTTCTTTGGGAACCGCAGAATGTTTTACCACTGCCCCTTCCGGTGCCAGATTACCCTTTAATACCGCAATTGTTCCTTCTCTTCCGATGGGGTTATCATAGGGACGAATAATATCTTCCCTTTTTAATCCTGTATCTTTCAGATAGGAATAGCATTTCTCGTAATAACCGTTCTTTTTTAGCTCTTCCAGATTCTCTCCCAGTGTTTTTCCGGTAACCGTTAATACCTCCAAATGAAGGTTCCTCTTAATTTCCTCCATTACCGCCGGCACCCCTCCTGCATAGTAGAAATACTGGGCAGGCCATTTACCGGCAGGACGTATGTCCAGGAGGTAATGTGCCCCGCGGTGAAGTCTGTCGAAGCTGTCACTATCCAGTTCAATGCCAAACTCTCTGGCAATAGAGGGCATATGAAGAAGACAGTTGGTGGAACCGGATATGGCGGCATGCACCATAACCGCATTCTCAAAGGATTTTAACGTTACAATATCTCTTGCCTTGATCCCCTCTCTGGCAAGTTTAACGACCTGTTCTCCCGCTGCCTTAGCCTGGGTCAATAAATCCTCACAGGTAGCAGGCATCAAGGCACTTCCGGGAAGCATAAGTCCCAGTGCCTCCGCCATTATCTGCATACTGGAGGCGGTCCCCATAAAGGAGCAGGCTCCACAGGAGGGACAGGCATTGTATTTATAATAATTCAGCTCTTCTTCCGATATCTCGCCGCGCCTGTACATAGCGCTGTAGGCCCCTATCTGTTCCAGCGTAAGAAGCTTCGGACCCGCATCCATTACTCCGCCTGTAACCATAATAGAGGGTATATTTACTCTTCCGATTCCCATCAGATGAGCCGGAACACCTTTATCGCAGCTCGCAACAAAGACTCCTCCGTCAAAGGGTGTTGCTCCTGCATGAATCTCAATCATATTGGCAATGGTCTCTCTGGATACCAGAGAATAGTTTATGCCGTCATGCCCCTGAGCCATACCGTCACATATATCCGTGGTAAAATATCTGGAAGCCTTAGCTCCCTCTTCTTCTATTCCCTTAACTGCCTTTTCCACCAACCCGAAAAGATGGGCGCTGCCCGGATGGCTGTCCCCAAATGTGCTCTCTATCATAATCTGAGGTTTTGATAAATCTTCAATACTCCAGCCCATCCCTCTTCTTAAAGGGTCCAGTTCCGGAGCAATCTTACGAAGTCTCTGACTTGGCAAACTTTCCAAATCCATCTTATGCACTCCCCTCCTGCTTTCGCTTAAATATATCCGCCGCTGGCAAAACAATTTTACTCTTCAGTCAGCCTGGTCACTATTATTCTGCGCCTTCCTTGCTTTCTTTGTCAATAGCTTCCTTATACGGAATATATCCTTGCATGCATAACGGCAGTTCCAAATGATTTGCCTCTAAAGTAATCTTATCCTTTAGAATGTCCTCCGCCGGTCCATCCTTTACAATCCGCCCTTCGGAAATCAATATTACCCTGGAACAGGTCTCAAGTATCAAATCCAAGTCATGGGATGCTATCAGCTTTGTCAGTCTTAGCCGGTTAAGTACATTAATCAGCGTCCTGCGGTTACTGGGGTCAAGTGCTATGGAGGGTTCATCAAATAAAAGAATATCCGGTGTCATGGACAGCAGTGTGGCTATAGAAGCCATCTTCTTCTCACCGCCGGACATCTTATAGATCTGCTTGTCCTTTAAATGAGTAATTCCCATGGTCTCAAGAGCTTCCATAACTCTTTTATCAACTTCCTTCTCTTCCAGCCCATAGTTTCTCGGCGCAAAAGCAACATCCTGGTAGACGCTTTGGGTAAAAAGCTGGTTGTCGGAATCCTGGAACAAATATCCTGCATGAGCTCTTACCGCAGCTAAAGTATCCCGGTTTACCGGAATCTTATCTATTAATACCTCTCCGGTATAAGTCGTTTCCAACCCGACCAGTATTCGAAGAAGTGTGGATTTACCTGCCCCATTGGCACCCACAATTCCCACTGCCTCCCCTTCCTTCGTGGAGAAGGTAATGTCCTTTAATATTTCGGCCCCTCTTTCATAGGAAAATGATAAATTACTGCATTCTATTAATCCTTTATATATACTGTCCTGTGAAATATTATCTTTGATATGTTTATTCGAATCTTTTCCTTTTGCCATCCACATAGTAAATCCGCCCTTTCCGGTACCTGCAATCTTTTGACCTCAACCATAAATTGATGTAATGTACTCACCAAAAGCCCTGTTTCCATACTTTTTCTGCACTTTTTTCAAAACTGTCCGGTGTCCGGTATCTTACCGAATCAATATCTTTATTCCAATAAAAAGTGCCGCAAATATCCCAAGCCATAAAACCAAATAGGCATAATCTTTATCCTGTGCCCTGGTTTTCTTAATATAAGTAAATTCTCCGTTAAATCCTCGCAGCAACATGCTTTCATATAGATTACCTGCCCTGTCGATGGAACGGAGCAGCAGTTGTCCAAGGAGAGAGCCCCATATCTTATATCTCACGCCCTTTTCCCCGGGAGCTCTTAAGGAATATGCCTGGTACACATCATTGGCCTCTGCCATTAACACCGTAATATAGCGATAGGTAAGCAAAAACTGTGTAACCAGCAGATTAGGTATGCGCAGAAGCCTTAATGCATAACAGATACCATCAATACCCGTAGTGGCAATCAAAAGAAAAGAAGCTGAGATGCAATACATCCCTTTTAAGAACAGCGTAACCATGGAAATTACTCCTCCGGATATACCAACGCTTCCAAGAAAGAATACAGGTGTTCTGTCAAAAATAGGGTTGAATATTCCTATAAAAATAAGCAGCGGAATAAGTCCGCTTATCTTCTTCAGGCATGTTTTAAGCGATATCTCTGAAAGTTTTAACAGAATAAAAGGATATATTATGAACGGAAACAACCCAACGAGATTATATCTCTGAAAAGAAACTACCGTTATCATATATGTCAGGGTAACAACCAGTTTCACCAAAGGGTGTACTCTGTTAACTTCCGTCTTTCTCTCTGCCATTTCCTCCAATTCGTGAACGGCAAATATTGCATCTGTAATTTTAGCCATAAACTTATGTCCTTTCCGTCACCTGCAGACTATGGGCAATGCGTCTGAGAGGATTACCTCACTTCTCATGAAATGCAGGAAGAGGAAGGCAGTTCCTCCAATAGAAGAAGCTGCCTTCCCGATAAATGATTCCTATGTTATCTGATTTTATTCTGCCGTGCTGTCTTTTCTTCGAAACATCTTAAACAGAACACTGCAGCCAATGGTAAGTACAGCTACAATTCCGGCTCCGATAATTCCGGAAAAGGAGGTTCCAACAGGAGAATTACTGTCCGGGAAGGAATAGTCCGGCAGGATTGCGGTCTTTTCCTGTATTTTTTCCGCTGATTGCACGGTATCCGCATACTTATCCTTTGTAGCCAGCTCTGTTTTTCCCGTGATTTTCTCAATGGACCACTCAAGGCCGTCCGGATGCTGTGACGCTGCAAGGGATAAGCCTCCACCGATCAAAAGCACTGCGATTCCCAGAATCACCATTACCTTTTGAAAACTATAGCTTCCTTCCGGTGCATCTTTTTGAATCAGCTCCGGCCTTGTATTATACAGGAAGATTACAACTGCCCCTGTTATCAGTCCTTCTACGGTGCCGATGGCAAGATGAATAGGCTGCATCAGCGCTAAAAACTGTCCGAAAGACAAAGCGGTAATACCGGAGAACAAGGTCTCCAGAGTCACACTGAACGCTCCCATCTGAAGACTTATTACGCTTCCTAAAACAGAAGCTATCATTATCCTTTTTCTATTTATTGTCTTTCCGGTAAGAGGACGGTAGATTAAAAGATATCCCACAAAACATCCATAGAAAGCCATATTCCATATGTTAGCTCCCAGCGCCAATAACCCTCCGTCTGCAAATAACAGGCATTGTATCAGCAGAACCGATACCATGGACAGGAAGCCGGCATAGGGTCCCAGTAATATGGATAAAAGCAGACCGCCGCATAAGTGTCCGCTGGAGCCGGTGCCGGGAATCGTAAAATTAATCATCTGTGCAGCAAAAACAAAGGCTGACATAATTCCCATGGTCGGTATTTTTTTCGGGTCATTTTCAAGTCTTACTTTTTTAATTGAATACGCCGTTGTCACACCGGAAGCAGCATACATAGTCGCTGCTACAGCGGGTGCAATAAGAGCATCTGCCATATGCATAACGAAAATCTCCTTATGTTTAATAATCTATATGAATTATAGCGGACCTCCGGCTAAAAACAAGCCTGTGGGGGGGATATTTATGCAAAAAAATTTAAAATATTTCAGGCTGGTATTTATAGGCATTAGCTAGAGCCAACAGGCAGGATACTTTATTTTAAGACATAAAATATGCCCCGGATGGGGATAGGGGCATGTTTATCGTTCTCTATTTACTTAATAAATCTGTCAATCGCTTTGTTGAGATTCTCTATGGAAGTTTTGTCTCCCGATTCAATGGCATCCACAATACAATTTTGTATATGGTCTTCCAGTATTATCTTTCCTGTGCTGTTAAGAGCGGCAATTACTGCCGAAAGCTGGATGAGTACCTCACTGCAATCCTTTCCGTCCTCAATCATCCGTTTTACGGATTCCAAATGGCCGGATGCACGGGATAACCGGTTTAAGACTGCCTTTGTATTTTGGTGGCTGTGTTTATGTTCTCCGCCATCCTCATGGGTGTGAGTATAGCTTGTGCCGCCTTCCAGGATATGTGCATGCACTTTCTTACTGAGCCGTGCAGTGGTTTTCTTCTCCATTTCTTTTCCTTTCTAATAAAAAGGATTCTTTCCTTTATTATGATACATCAGCGGCAGTTCCAGAGCCTCCATTAGCTGATATTAATTCTATCATAACATACTTTTTGGAAAAGCAACAGATTTTTATAATGCCAGGCCTTCTTCCTCTTTACAGCCAAGCATCAGATTCAGACATTGAATGGCAGCGCCGGAAGCTCCTTTACCCAGGTTGTCAAACTGTGCGGATAAGACAATCCTGTCCTTATTACCGGTAACATATATCTTAAGCCCATCCCAGCCGGAACAGTCATTACCGCTTAAGAAACCGTGCTTCTCAGACTCTGCTCCAAAGGGCATGACTTTAATAAAGAGCTCATTCTTGTAATATTCCTTCAAAAACTCCTGTACACCTTCCGGCGTCTGAACTCCCTTTAGCATATCCATATAGAAGGGAACCGAGACCAGCATCCCGCTGTAATAGTCCGCTACAATAGGAGAGAATAAAGGCTCTCTCTTAAGTCCGGTTATATACTTCATCTCTTTCAGGTGCTTATGCTGCTGATTTAAGGCATATTCTCTGGGGGCATCGTATTCTGCCAGGCGGTCATCTTCCTCATACTCTGCAATCATTTTCTTTCCCCCGCCGCTGTATCCCGTAAGAGAGAAACTGCTAACGGGGCAATCCTCAGGAAGAATTCCCTTATTTACCAGCGGATATAGTAAGGAAATAAAGCCTGTTGCATGGCAGCCGGGTACACTGATACGTTTGCCTTTTTGAATCTTAGTCTTGTATTCTTTGGAAAGCTCCGGAAAACCGTATGCCCATTCATTGTCTGTTCTGTGGGCTGTTGAAGTATCTATAATTTTAACGTTTTCATTTTCTACCATAGCCACAGCTTCTTTTGCAGCAGCATCGGGCAGACAAAGAAAGGTAATATCGGAGGCATTGATGAGCCTTTTTCTTTCCGTTTCATCCTTTCTCAATTCCGAAGATATGGTCAGTATCTCCAGATCCTGACGATTCTGAAAGCGCTCATGTATGCGAAGACCGGTCGTACCTTCACTTCCGTCTACAAATATTTTAGTTTTCATTTATAGTACCTCCTCTGGGACATTATATTATATATGAATATTTATTCAATTTTAGTTCAATGGTGCTTTTGTAACCGGTCTTAAATTATAAGTTTTACCAGGCTATCCATATCTAACATATTATTAACTTCAACTACTAATTCGTAATATTGATTATTATAACACTTATATATTTTTCTGCAACACAAAATTTATTTTTATTCATTATAATTGCAATATTTAAATTATTATTCATACCAACCTTATTTATAAGTTTCCTGATTGGATTAAGAAGAATTAAAAAAGCTCAGCCTCAGAATTACCTCTGAGACTGAGCTGCCTTACACCCACCCAAAACATTGAAACTCCTTATTGTACTCAACTTCCAAGACTTCCCCATATGCAATTACATCTATCCCTGCATACCTTCGAATAACTCCCCCGTGTGCGACAACAACTATCTTCTCATATCCAAGATCATAGTACTTATCCATTACAGGTTTCGTGCGTTTGATAATTTCAGAAATCGTCTCCCATTTTTTAGTTTCGCCCTGCGGATATTCCCCACGGCACTTAATGAATTCTTTATGTAATTTTGAATTCTCTTCTTCTCCCTTTACCCGAAAAGTCTTATCCGGAAGGAATTCATGTAAATCAATTTCCACCAGGATATCCAAGTCAGCATTTTTAGATATAATAGCCGCCGTGTACAATGCCCTTGTATAGGGTGAAGCTACAATTATCTGACTGCCCTGCAGCAGCGGACTCTTAGAAGCCTCTTTCGCCTGGGCTATCCCAAGCGCTGTTAATGGAGCCATATCTCTTCCCATCCCAATAAACCCTTTTTCATCCACGTAGGTTTTGTCCGGTTCCCCGTGTCTTACGAATACAATCTTCATATTAATAACTTCCCCCTATAAATCGCTTCTATTCCTTCAGATTCGGCTCCGATGTCCACGATTGGTCTATGGCTGAGCCTCCAAAACTGCGGTGTTGTTCATTTGATTTTTGTAAATACATATCTTCATCCGGATAGTAACAAGTATCTTCCTTCTCATTTGTTCCAACATCTAGAATAACCAGATTCTCACTGCCAGAGTTATAAAATGTATGAGCAATATTTTGTGCTGCCGGCTTTGCAAAAAAATCCCCCTGCCTTACGGGCAATTCCTTGTCGTTCAGACGCAAAGTACCGGTACCTGAAAGGATTATAAAAAATTCTTCCTGCTGGGAATGACTATGGTACTTAGTGCTGTAAGCATTTGGCGGAACAGAATCAATATTTACATAAATTTTTTGGCTGCCTGCTGCTGCACCTAACGATTTTGTGATTAATCCAACAGAATCCTGCCAGATATATTCATCCGGAAACAGATTAACGTTTTTTATTTCCATTTAGTTCTCCTTTGCTAAATTGATGGCTGATTCTCGTCGTATTCTTCTAAAAATCTCTTCAAAGCAATTTTCCATTCAGGCAATAATTCAAATCCGTTTTCCACCAGCTTGCTTTTATCCATTCGGCTATTAAAAGGCCTCTTTGCTTTTGCCCCATACTCTTCGCTGGTTATTGGAATAATATCAATTGTTTTGTGCGTTTGCTTGAATATTTCTTGAGCAAATTCATACCAGGAGCAGAAACCCTCATTTGAAACATTGTACTTTCCATATTTATTTGTCTGAATCAGCTCCACCAAAGTTTTAGCAGCGTCCACGGTATACGTGGGAGAGCCAATCTGGTCTGAAACCACCTTTATTTTATTCTGAGTTTCAGCAAGTCTCAGCATAGACTTAACAAAATTTTTTCCGTTAATTCCATATATCCACGAAACTCTGACTATAAAATATTTATCCAGCAGCTCCTCTACTACCACTTCTCCCTGATACTTACTTTTTCCATACCGGCTGACCGGTTTTCTTTCAGCCTCTGCTTTCCACGGTTCTATGCCATCACCGCCGAACACATAATCCGTGCTTACATATAATAGGGTAATATCGTATTTATTGCATGCCAATGCAAGGTTTCTTGTTCCCTCTGCATTGATTAAATTACATTTATCTGCTTCGTCTTCTGCCTTATCGACCGCAGTGTAGCCGGCACAATGAATAATTACAGTTGGCATTATATCACCTATCTTCTGGAAAACAGCCTTCTGAACGGTTATATCACAGTCTTTTGAACCGATGCCGACGGCATCTATGCTTCTTTTCTTCAGTTCTTTCAAAATGTCATAGCCTAACTGCCCGGTCGCCCCTGTTACTAAAACCTTCATTTATTCTTGACCTTTCCTATATAAGATAGATGTACACTAAAAATTTTTTCCACCTGAAATCTTTCCTTAACCAACCCGCAATTTATAATTATCTCCCTATAATCAACCCAGATTGTAAGGCAGCCAATTAAAACATCCAATAAATGCTGCTCTCAGATATATTAAAGCCAAGCTTCCTTTGCAATGCCATGGACTTTGTATTATTTACTTCAACCTGCGCATAAGGGATGGCTCCCATAGCAAGGATTTTGTTCACCATATAACTTTCAAGAACTGTGCCATAACCCTGACACCTGTATTCAGGAAATATTTCCAGCAGCCCTATACTGCCTTCTAAGTGAGTGCCAACAAAGCCTATTAGTGCTTCATCCTTATAACCGCCATATATGCTGCCACCTTTCAGAAGAGCTTTAATTTCTGTATCCGATAACAAATTATAATGTTCCAATATCGTATCCATATGACTGATATCTAATTGCCTTACTTCTATTTTATTATCTATATCCAGTTTACTCTTGCACATATAAGCAGCTTGAAGACATTCAAGTTTATTGTTTAACCCATATTTATTTGATATATAATCTACCATAAAATGCTGATGTGCTACAATAAGATTACATTCAGGCACACTTCTAAGTACTTCTTGCCCTTTTTCAAATGAATCTGCAGATATCATATATGCATTGCTTTTTAATTCTTTTACTAATACGCAATCTGAATCAGCATATAATATATCTGCTGTATTCCTGTTAATAGGCTCCGTCATTCCAATATGTAACAACTGATTTTTCATCAGGTACTTCATTGCTTTATCTTTCATATATTTTCTGCCTCTTGCCGTCCTTTTATAATAATAAATTTATAGTTCAATCAATTTTAACAGTTACAAAAATAATTATGGACAGTCTCCTGCTCCTTAACTCAGTTTCTCGTATAAGTTAAGTAGTACTCCAAAAGACATACGTAATAATCAAAATATATTATTATCTCTTAGCGGTATTTATTATCAGAACCAAATTATCTTAATAATAAAATATATCATAAGAAACCATATTGCCGCAATCGGCAAAGCTAAATACCATTTCTTTGGTTTGCCATCCGCCCACAGTCCCTGAGCCTGTAAACAGCATGTATTATCATTCTCCTTCACTAATAAGATAACCTAATTTCTGAATAAACATATCTTTGATAAACCGCATAATATAGCTCTGTTCAAACACTAATAAACTAATCATTTATTTTGTATCACTGGTACCTTAAGATTAATTCTAATTCAAAACACATAATTTTACTATACTTTAATACAAAAAGATACTATCTGCTTTGTCTTTTTTCACATAAAAAAAGCCAATACCGGAATTTTATCTATCCAGATATCAGCTCTAAAATTACTATAATTCTCTTGCTTTGATTATGAATGCTGCTGAAAATAAATAATTGAGTTATTTATACAACAAAAAGCCCCAACCCAGCAGCTCATCCGTCTGCCAAACTAGGACTTGAAGTGCGCCTCCAGGGGCTCGAACCCTGGACACCCTGATTAAGAGCTAGGTATTTTATGACATATAAGGAATTAATTGTCTTTCGTTACCTCCATTATATCGGAGGGTTGACAATTTAAAAATATACATATTTTGTCAATCACATTTGTTTGTACATTCTCACCTTTGCTTAATTTTGCTAGGGTTGGGGATGAAATTATCTGTAGTAGATCCGTTTTTTTCATTCCTCTTCGATTTAGTAAATCAAATAATCTAAAGTACTTTATCATTTTGACCTCCCTTTTTCATTAGTATACAATAATATTATATTTGTGTCAACTAAATTATATTAGCGAACACTAAAATTTTATATTGACATTGTAATTAGCGTATGCTAATATAATATTAGCTTAAGCGAATATATATTAGTTTACGATAAGAAAGGGGATGTTATATGTTATTAGTGGAATACTCTGACCAGCTTTTGGAAAGGCTTGATAAGATTATTAAACAGCTTGATTTTATAACAGCGGTTTTATATCGTTGGGATTCGCTGTTTTTGCTGTGTATATCGTTTGTTTTGGCGGTATTGATATGTTATTTATGTTACTGTTTTTTGAGGTTTTTTACAAGGTTTTAGGAGGTCTATATGAATATTGATTATATACGTTTGATACAGGGATGTAGCAATGAACAGCTTAAGCAAGAATATTTTAATCTTGATAATTTGCCGGATGAGGTAGTTACTGGTGATAGTTTTTTAGTGCCTTTAATACGTGATGTGTGGATTGAACTTCTTGAGGAAATCGGTAAAAGATTTGTAAGGGGTAATTTATGAGTGATGGGATTAAGGTTCTTGTATACTCTCTGATTACGTATATTGCTTATTTAAGCTTACATATCATTCTTACTTTTGATATTTCCTTAAAATCGTTTATATGGCTTTTTACGGTAATATGGTCAATGATTATAATAAAATAAGCCAGCAGAAGGAGCAGCCCCCAAGTTTCATCTTGGGGCTCTCCGCTGGCTTATTATTGGTGGGCTTTCATTTTAATTTTGATAGGAAAGTGGGGGTTAGTATTACCCCCCACTTCGGGGACGGGGGACGAACTTGTACAAACCCTTTTATTTACTGGTTATTTTACGTCCCCAACTTTTGGGGACGACTTCGGGGACGAAAATTCACTTCGGGGACAAAATAATAAAATATGGTGATGATATGGACTAACTCATTCTTTCATCGGTGCGGGTTTTATTAATGAGGGCGCTATGTCCAGCGGGTAAGGGTCACGCTGGCGTCCGGACTAGGGCAATCTTTGCATGCCCGCAAATTGATGTAATTTAAATTTTAGCCGGTTTATACTTGCGCTTTTGGTTTTGATTTTTCCAACTGATTTTTTTAGACATAAAGAAAGCCCTAACCCGGCAACTCTTACGTTTGCTAAACTAGGACCTTGTATGCGCCTCCAGGGGCTCGAACCCTGGACACCCTGATTAAGAGTCAGGTGCTCTACCAACTGAGCTAGAAGCGCTTATTTTGCTTGTTCGTGTTTCCCGAACGCAAAAATGATTATATAATATCTATAAACAAATTGCAAGCATTTTTTTAAACTTTTTTAATTTTTATTTTAATTGTTTACAAAAGCTTTATTTTTCTACAATTATTATCCAATTCAGACCTGCTTTTATGACTAAAAGTAAAGAAATCGGGCAGTGCTTTTTTCTTGTAAAGCACTGCCCGGTCATCCTCACCTATTAATTCAGGGTATTATTTTAATTTCTCGATCTTATCCGTTAATTGAGCCTTTGGTACTGCACCTATTACCGTATCAACTACCTGACCGTCTTTAATAAATAAAAGAGTAGGAATGGACATGACCCTATATTTGCTGCTGACACCGGGAGCTTCGTCTACGTTAAGTTTACCCACCTTAATTGTTCCCTCATAATCTGCTACCAGTTCTTCAACAACAGGAGCCATCATTTTACAAGGACCGCACCAGTCTGCATAAAAATCAACCATTACCGGAACCTGTGATTTTAAAACTTCCTCTTCAAAATTTTCATCTGTAAATTTGTGAGCCATATTTATTCCTCCTTCGTTCATTTGCACTTTGCTAAGCTGCAATCTATGATTGTTTTTTACCGCCCTTCTTTTTCAAACCCTTTCCTAAGATTCCATTAATCTCGTCAAAGGAATTTTTCATTTGAAGCGCTCGTTTATTGAGTTCCATATTGCCGCCAAAAGACTTGGCGAGCTGAGATTTTAATGTGTTTTTCATTATAATCTCCCTGTTCAGGCTTTATATCTATTATATGCAGTTTTTTTTAAATTGTACAGGGGTAACAAAAGTATCTCCGTAAACTATTTTTTCTGCTTTATTACCATTCTGTGTATAGGATTTCCAAGCCCTGAAAACTTTTCTTCATACTCTGTCATAACATTTCCCGTAACATACTCACTGTTATGAAGATCATACGTATGATTAATCAGATCCCATCCGGCATTTCCTACTTCTTCTAAAGAAAAATCAAAGAGCTGGCGGTTATCTGTTTTAAAAATAAGCTCTCCTTCCTCCTTTAAAAATCCTTCATACCTTGATAAGAACTCTTTCGAAGTTAATCTTCTCCTGGCATGCCTGTCCTTTGGCCACGGATCTGAAAAGTTCAAATAAATTCTCTCTACCTCTCCTTTATCGAACACCTCATTGATAACTTCCGCATCCAGCCTTAGAAAATAAAGATTCGATAACACCAATTCTTTCCGTTTCTCTATTCCACGGATTAAGACACTGGAGTACTTCTCAATGCCAAGATAATTGATGTCCGGATTCTCCTGTGCAAGCTGGCAGATGAATTTACCCTTGCCCATTCCAATCTCGATATGAAGAGGATTACCATTTCCAAATACCTCTTTCCACTTACCTTTATGCTGTTCCGGATTATGGATTACAAACTCGTTTGTATCAATCTCTTCCTGGGAACCTCGCACATTTCTCAATCTCATATCGCACCATCATATATTGCAGGACTGCTGATTCTCACTGTTAAATTTATACATTTATCTGCTGATTTGTACCTGAAAATCTGCAGATAAATCCGCCCTGCCGCCACATATAAAAAGAGTGAAAGAATCCTTATGTGGCAACCTTTCCTGTTATATTTCCTTTCACTCTCTGCCTGCTCTAAAGCAACAAAATATTATTTTTTACGACTTAATTCTTATTGTAATTTTTGCTAATTCATTATATCATACAAATAGATAATAACAAGTATTTAACATTATTATTGCCGTTCAAATTACCAGTTCCTGAAAAATTTATTTTTTATATAAAATAATTAATTATAATTAATAAATTGTTAATAAATTATCGAATTTTGTACATTTTAACTATGGTAATTTTTATTTTCTGTAGTATTATATAGCTGTGTTCCAGCTTAAAACAAGAATTATGCTGACTATTCTAGTCTAGCCATAAGGTCATATGTTTTATAATTTTTCAAGGTTAATTCTTATTGGTTTACAATTATTATGAATAACGCGTATATTATACGTAAGCCAAACAAAAAATAAACACAAGGAGGTTTAACATGGAAAATGTAATTGGTCTTTTACATGACATTGAAGAAAAAGCGAATCTTATCATTGCACGTGCCAACGATGAAAAAGTGAAATTACACGAAGCCTTAAAAAATGATCTGGATAAGTTGGATAAAGACGTAGCTGATAGCACTAATGCCAAACTTCTTGTATTAAAAAATCAGGTAACAAAGGAATTAGCCGCCGAAAAAGAAGCTATAACAAAAGACTGGGAAAAGCAACTTGCCGACTTGGAATCTAATTATGCAAGAAATCATGATTTATATGTCAATCGGATAATGCAGGAGATCATCAGCGAGTAAATAATTAGTTACAGGGAGGTTTGTTATGAGCAATTTATTAGTCTATAGCGGGATTGTTACAAAAACCAAAGCCCTGGAGGCCAAAGTTGTCAAAGACGCAGAATATCAAACAATAGCAAACTTCGAATCGACAGCCGATTTTATTGCGTACTTAAAGTCTCATCCGGGGTATGATCATATCTTTGCAGGTATTGATGAAAACCTTATTCACCGCGGTCAGGTGGAAGGAATGATAGACAACTGCCTGTACAAGGACTTTTCCAAACTATACAGCTTCTCTAATCCCGAGCAAAGAAAGGTACTTGACATTGCCTTTCTCCGTTACGAAGTGAACATATTGAAATATTGTATGCATATGGTCTACAACCAGCACCGGCAATATGATCTGGACAGCATAACTGCATTTTTCAATAAGCATTCCAAAATCGACATTACAGCACTTGCCTCTTCAAAAACGATGGATGAATATGTGGAACATCTTAAGGGAAGTGATTACTATGCTGCCCTTACCAGTATTCAAAAGACAGAGATAACCTCTTTTGATTATGAAATGAAGCTGGACATTCAATATTTTATGAAGGCATGGAGACTGAAGGACAAAGAGTTGTCCGGAGACAATTTAAAGTATGTCACGAATACCTTAGGTCTTGAAATGGACCTGTTAAACATAATGTGGCTGTACCGTTCCAAGAAGTTTTATAAGCTTCAGGTCAAAGATGCTTACGCCTACATTATTCCTATCACTTATAAATTAAAAAAGGATAAGTTGATAAAACTGATGGAAACCTCCACCATTGATGAGTTCAGCGGGGTATTAAAAACAACTCCTTACGAGTTTATGATTCCTTCTCTCGCAAATGGCACAGTCGAAAAGGTATATCAGAAGACCCTATATAAGAATTATAAACTTAATAGCAGCAGATACCCGAATTCCATGGCACCCATCAGTTATTATTTGTATCTAAAGAGAACCGAGATTGACCGGCTTACTTCCGCACTGGAGTGTATCCGCTATAAACTTGAACCTCAGGATACATTAAAATATATTACTATTACTTGAATCGGAGGTGTAATAATTGATTGAAAAGATGAGATTTATTACCATTACCGGTCCAAAGGCTGAGTTCGACAGAGTCGTGGGTACGTATTTGAACAAATACGAGATTCACCTTGAAAATGCTCTCTCTGAACTTAGTTCCGTTCAGGATTTAAAACCTTTTGTAGAAACTAATCCCTATAAGGATATTCATGCAAAGGCTCTTGAACTGGCAGAAAGGTTTGATAATAAACAGCCCGATAAGGCGATTAACATGACCCTGTCCGAAGCCTCAACAATTATTTTATCGGCTTCCAGGGAAATGGAAGACTTGTCCGCACAAAAGAAAAAACTGGCGGCTGAGAGAGAACATTTATTGGAGCTTCAAAAGAAAATCGAACCCTTTCGCCCTCTGGACTTTGAGATTGAAAAAATCCTGGCTTTCAAGTTTATTAAATACCGGTTTGGGCGAATTTCACAGGAGTATTACACCAAATTCTCCAAATTTGTATACGAAAGCCTAACCACAATATTTGTGGAATGCGGAAACGATTCAGATTATGTCTGGGGTGTATATTTCGTTCCTGCCGCTGAAGCTGATAAAGCGGATGCCATGTTTTCTTCCCTTCATTTTGAAAACATATCTATTACTTCAGAGTATGAGGGAACACCAGCCCATGCATACAATGCAATTGTGAATAAACTGGAGGAAAACCAAAAGGAAACCGACAGCATAAATGCAGAAATGACCAGTCGTCTAAGCAGCCGTACAGATCAGATCTTAAATGCATACGAAACGGTTTCTGTGTATTCCAACAATTTCGAAGTTAGAAAAATGGCTGCCTGCACCACTGTCAGCAAAAGAAACGCCTTTTATTTTATCCTTTGCGGATGGATACCGGAAGACAGCGTTAAAGAATTGCTTCAGGATGTAGACAAAGACAAAAACATCTATTGCATGTTGGAAAAAGATATTACCAGTGTTACCACAAAGCCACCTACCAAGCTTAAAAATCTTAAAATATTCCAGCCCTTTGAAATGTTTATTAAGATGTACGGCTTACCTGCTTATAACGAAATAGACCCTACTTTCTTCGTAGCGATAACTTATTCCATTATTTTCGGTATTATGTTCGGTGACGTAGGTCAGGGCCTGTGTGTCGCAATAGGCGGCGGAATCTTATACCACTATAAAAAGATTGCACTGGCAGCTATTATTTCCATGGCCGGTGTTTGCTCCACCATTATGGGATTTGCTTATGGAAGTATCTTCGGATTTGAAGATGTCCTTCCTCATTTGTGGCTGAATCCTATGGAAAACGTTATGACAGTCCTGATGACAGCTATAGCCTTTGGTTCTGTTATAATAGTAATTTCCATGATAATGAACATTATTAACGGTATAAAAGAAAAAGATGTAGAAAAGATCTTCTTTGATACCAACGGCGTGGCCGGACTCGTATTTTATCTCATGATCATGGTCTGCGCGGTATTAATTAAAACAGGCAATTCCCTGCCTGCAGGTATTGTTCTTGCTATTTTCTTTGGCATACCTTTGATTCTTATCTTCTTTAGGGAGCCTATTACGCACCTGATAGAAAAGAAATCGGAAATATTGCCGGAAGGAAAAGCAATGTTCTTTTTAGAGGCATTCTTTGAACTATTTGAAATCGTTTTAAGTTATATCACAAATTCTATTTCCTTCCTGCGTGTTGGTGCATTCGCAATCAGCCATGCAGCTATGATGGGCGTTGTTATGTTATTATCCGGTGCTCATTCGGGAAACCCTAATATATTCGGTGTAATTATTGGTAATATCTTTGTAGTAGGCCTGGAAGGACTTGTAGTAGGCATTCAGGTACTGCGTCTTGAATATTACGAAATGTTCAGCCGATTCTATCGTGGGACAGGAAAAGGATTTAAACCATATAAAAGTAAATAATACTTTCATTTTAAGGAGGAACATATTATGACAATGACAGCAAGAATCATTTTAGTAGCAGTTTTAGTATTAAGTATCGCTATTCCCTTTGGAGCATATTTACTCAGCGAAAAGAAAAAAGGTAACTTTAAAGCAGCCGTAATCGCAAACGCATTCTTTTTCTTTGGTACCCTGGTAATCTCTCACATTTTATTATTCACAGGTAAAGTATCCGCTGCTGAAACTGATGCCGCTGCTTCTGCCGCTTTAGGCTGGAGATATTTAGCAGCTGCTCTTTCAACCGGTTTATCTTGCGTTGGTGGTGGTATTGCCGTTGCTTCCGCTGCTTCCGCCGCTATCGGTGCTATGAGTGAAGATTCCAGTATCATGGGTAGAGCACTTATCTTCGTAGCTCTTGCAGAAGGTATCGCTCTCTACGGCTTAATCGTAACTTTCTCTATATTACCGTAATAAAGATGTTAATAAGAAGTGTGAAGGTACTTTCTTTCGTGGAAGTGTTCCCTTTCACACTTCTTAGCATAAGGCTTTTCTCTTAATTAATTAAGGAGGTAACTGTATGCGTATGTTTCTTATCAGTGATAATGTTGATACTTACACCGGTATGCGCCTTACAGGCGTGGACGGAGTTGTCATACATTCCAAAAAACATTTAAAAGAGCAACTGGATAACGCGCTTGCAGATAAAACAATCGGAGTTCTTCTGATTACAGAAAAGTTCAGCCGTGAATTCCCTGATATTATAAATGATGTGAAATTAAACCGAAAGCTTCCGCTGATTGTTGAAATTCCCGACCGCCACGGAACGGGACGAAAACCCGATTTTATTACTTCCTATGTAAATGAAGCAATTGGAATAAAATTGTAAGGGAGATGTCTATGACTTTAGATGAGAAATTAGAACAATTCTATAATTCTGCAATGGAAAATGCCACCAGCCAGAATATTGAAATAATAGAAGAATATCAAAAATCTTTGCAGCAGATTTACGCCGAGCACAAAGAAGAAGAATTAAGAAAAGCGGATGCTACTTATCGCGCTGAATCTGAAAAGCTGCTTCGTGAAAAAAATAAAGAGGTCGCCAGTGAGTTAATCACATTAAAAAGAAAATTAAGTGACCGTTCCTATGAGCTGAAAAGCAAACTATTTGAGGATGTTTCTGCCAAACTGCAGGAATTTATGAAAACCTCCGAATACAAAGAACTTTTGGCAAGGCAGATAAAAGCTGCAAATGACTTTGCAGGTAAAGATAAAATCACAATATATATTAACCCTACGGATGCTTCCCTGAAAGATTCCCTGGAAGCTGATACAGGTGTCACTTTAACCATAAGCGACCGTGATTTTATTGGCGGCATACGAGCTGTTATTCAGGAAAAAAGCATTTTGATAGATAATTCATTTCTGACCAGAATGGAAGAATCCAAGAATAAATTCGCTGTAAGTTAATTCTTTAACATTGACTTATAAGCCAGTATCAAACTAAAAATGCCATGTAAAAAGAAGAAAGGGGAGTTATCTCCATTATGAATATAACAGGAAAAATACACGGAATTAACGGACCAATTGTATATGTGGCAGGCAATCAGGGCTTTAAGATGGGCGAAATGGTTCTTGTTGGCAACGAAAAGTTGGTCGGAGAAGTAATCGGTCTGACAAAAGATCAGACTACTATACAGGTATATGAAGAGACTACCGGTATGAAACCTGGCGAATTAGTATATTCCACAGGCGCTGCTATTTCCGTAACCTTAGCACCCGGTATTATCAGTAATATCTTCGACGGTATTGAACGTCCATTAACAGAAATAGCAAAAACCTCCGGAGCATATATTTCCAGAGGTGTCAGCGTAGATGCACTCGACCAGAGCAAGCTTTGGGATGTACATGTTACAGTAAAAGAAGGGGATAAAGTATACGGCGGAACTATTATTGCTGAAGTTCCCGAAACTCGTGCTGTTGTTCACAAATCCATGGTGCCTCCCGGAACAGACGGTGTGGTTATAAAAGCCGTAAGAGACGGACAGTACACCATTAATGATACTATCATTACCATCAGAACACCGGAAGGGGAAGAGAAAGATATCACCCTTACTCAGAAATGGCCTATCCGTGTTCCAAGACCTACCTCCAAAAGATATCCCGCCGACCGCCCTCTCATTACCGGACAGCGTATTATTGATACTCTGTTCCCTATCGCAAAAGGCGGTACGGCTGCTATTCCCGGTGGATTCGGTACCGGCAAGACCATGACACAGCATCAGCTTGCAAAATGGTCCGACGCGGACATTATCGTATATATCGGCTGCGGTGAACGTGGTAACGAAATGACAGAAGTATTGGAAGACTTCTCAAAGTTAGTGGATCCGAAATCCGGCAATCCCTTACTGGATAGAACTACTCTTATCGCCAATACCTCCAACATGCCCGTTGCTGCCCGTGAGGCAAGTATCTACACCGGTATTACCTTAGCTGAGTACTATCGTGATATGGGTTATCACGTAGCTATCATGGCAGACTCTACTTCCCGTTGGGCAGAAGCTCTTCGTGAGTTATCCGGACGTCTGGAAGAAATGCCCGCAGAAGAAGGTTTCCCCGCATACCTGGCTTCAAGGCTTTCAGCTTTCTATGAAAGAGCCGGCTTTATGCAGAACTTAAACGGTACAGAAGGCAGCGTATCCATTATCGGAGCCGTATCCCCTCAGGGCGGTGACTTCTCTGAACCGGTTACACAGAACACCAAGCGTTTCGTTCGCTGCTTCTGGGCACTTGATAAATCTCTGGCTTATGCAAGACATTTCCCTGCAATCCACTGGTTAACCAGCTACAGCGAGTATTTAAATGACTTAGCTCCCTGGTATACACAAAATGTAGGAAGAGACTTCATTGATTGCAGAAATCAGTTGTTAAGCCTTTTGACCCAGGAAAATCAGTTAAATGAAATCGTAAAATTAATCGGTAGTGACGTTTTGCCGGATGATCAGAAGCTGGTACTTGAAATTGCCAGAGTAATTCGTTTAGGGTTCGTTCAGCAGAATGCATATCACCCTTCCGATACCTATGTTCCCCTGGATAAACAGCTTAAAATGATGCAGACCATACTTTACCTGTTCTCCAAATCCAAACAGCTCATCGGTATGAATATGCCCATGTCTCTGTTAAAGCAGGAAGATATTTTCGAAAAAATTATTTCTATTAAGTATGATGTTGCAAACGATGAACTTTTCAAATTTGATCACTATACAGCTATGATTGATGACTTCTATAATCGCATCATGGCCAAGAACGGTTAAGGAGGATTAAAACTATGGCAATAGAATATTTAGGATTAAGTGAAATAAACGGCCCTCTTATTGCTATTGAGGGTATACGTGATGCCTCCTATGATGAAATCGTAGAACTGACCGTAAACGGAACTAAGAAGATCGGCAGAATTGTAGAAATATACGAAGATAAAGCAGTTATACAGGTATTCCAGGGTACAGATGAAATGTCCCTGAATAACACCCACACGAAATTAACCGGTCATCCCCTGGAAATTGCTCTCTCAACAGATATCTTAGGCCGTGTATTCAACGGTGTTGGTCAGCCTATTGACGGACTTGGCCCTATTGTACCTGAAGTAAATAAGGATGTTAACGGTCTTCCCTTAAATCCCTGCACCAGAGAGTATCCCAGAAACTATATCCGTACCGGTATTTCTGCAATTGACTGTCTTACAACCTTAATTCGCGGACAGAAACTTCCTATCTTCTCAGGAAACGGTCTTCCCCACGACCAACTGGCAGCACAGATCGTTAAACAGGCTTCCTTAGGTGAAAACAGTGATGAAGAATTCGCTATTGTATTTGCCGCTATGGGTGTTAAGCATGACGTTGCCGACTTCTTCCGCCGTACCTTCGAAGAAAGCGGAGCAACACCTCACGTAGTAATGTTTTTGAACCTGGCAAATGACCCTGTAGTAGAAAGATTAATAACTCCCAAAGTAGCATTGACTGCCGCTGAATACCTTGCATTTGAAAAAGGAATGCACATCCTTGTTGTATTAACAGACATGACTTCCTTTGCAGAAGCAATGCGTGAGGTTTCTTCCTCTAAAGGAGAAATCCCCAGCAGAAAAGGTTATCCCGGATATCTCTACAGTGAATTGGCAACCATTTATGAAAGAGCCGGAATCGTTAGAGACCGCAAAGGTTCTGTTACACAGATTCCTATCCTTACAATGCCCAATGACGATATCACACATCCTATTCCCGACTTAACAGGATATATTACAGAAGGTCAGATAGTTCTTGACCGTTCCATATACCAGAAAACAGTATATCCTCCTATTAATATTCTTCCGTCCCTGTCCCGTCTTATGAAGGATGGTATCGGTAAAGGATTTACCAGAGAGGACCATCAGGATCTTGCGAACCAGTTATTCTCTTCCTATGCTCGAGTAGGTGATGCAAGAGCTCTTGCCAGCGTAATCGGTGAAGATGAACTCTCTCCTATTGATAAGAAATATTTGAAATTCGGTGCCGCTATGGAACGTGAATTCATTACCCAGGGAATGGATGAAAACCGTACCATTATTCAAACTTTAGACCTAGGCTGGAGACTGCTTCGCATGCTTCCCAGAGAAGAGCTTGATAGAATTGATACTAAGGTACTGGATAAATACTATATCACATCAGAGGCTTCCAAATAAGTACCTGAATTAAGTGAGTCCGTTTTTACGGAGGAAACAGAAAGGCATGGGTGTAATATATGGATCCGAATACCTTCCCTACCAAGGGAAATCTAATATTAGCTAAAAACTCTCTTGCCTTAGCCAAACAAGGTTACGAGCTCATGGATAAGAAACGAAACATCCTAATCCGTGAACTTATGGAGCTGATTGATAAGGCAAGGGATATCCAGAAAGAAATTGATGGAACTTTTACCAGTGCATATGCTGCTTTACAAAAAGCCAACATTGAAATGGGAATCCGAAATGTGGAAGACTTAAGCTTCACTATTCCGGAGGAAAATTCTATCGAGATAAAGCAAAGAAGTATTATGGGTACGGAAATTCCTTTAGTTGATTTCGAATTAGAAGATGAGAAACCAACCTATTCCTTCTTTAACACAAGAGTATCGCTGGATGAAGCAACCAGCAGCTTTCGTAAGGTAAAGGAATTGACTCTCAGACTTGCAACCATTGAGAATTCAGCCTACCGTCTTGCAGCAAGTATTAACAAAACACAAAAACGAGCCAACGCTTTAAAGAATATAACTATTCCAAATTATGCACAACTTGTCCATGACATACAAAATGCCTTGGAAGAAAAAGAAAGAGAAGAGTTTACAAGACTTAAAGTCATCAAAAATTGGCGTACAAAATAGCAGAAAGCATTATTTCCGTAACAATCCAATCGGGAATAATGCTTTTTTTAATGTCCAGATATTAATTTTTTCTTAACCCTGCTTTAGTGCTTGATACAACCTGTGAAATCATCTATAATAGACTAATATAAATGAAATTTTATGCAAAAAACTAACGATTACATAGATTAATTAAATAGATTTTCGAATGGATGCTATAAAGTTATTGTTATTTTTATGGCTTAATTAAGTATTGCTTAAATAAAAATAACAAAAACATCCTATACTATAAATATTGTATCTAAAGGAGCTGTTATGAAAAAGTCACTCATACTTATAAGCATATTATGCTTACTTATTTCAAATACATCTTTCACAAATGTACAAGCTCAGACTATCACTTCTAATACAAGTAATAATTCATCCCTTGGCAGTACCGTAGCAACTGCCTCTGCCAATACTTCCGAAAATAATTCGGATTCCGGTAACAGTACCGAATCCGATGCCAATACAACCACTGACACTGAAAAAACTTCCGACACCACAGATACCGCGACTCCTCAAGAGGATCTTAAACCCCTCAATGTAGGTGATAAGCCAAGTATCAACTCACAATCCGCCGTTGTGATGGAAGCCTCTACGGGAGCAATTCTGTATGCTAAAAATATGCATGACAAGCATTATCCTGCAAGCATCACTAAGATTCTTACAACGTTAGTTGCCCTGGAGAATTCCAGCCCCGGAGAAGTTGTTACTTTCTCTAAAAATGCGATATATGACGTAGATTTGGACAGCAGCCGAATTGGAATCGATGTAGGTGAAAAACTTACCATGGAGCAGAGTTTATACGCCGTTATGCTTGAATCTGCCAATGAAGTGGCCTATGGCGTTGCAGAACATATAGCCGGCAGCGTTCCTGCCTTTACAGCCCTTATGAATAAGACAGCAAAGAATCTTGGCTGTGTTGATTCTAACTTTGTCAATCCACATGGACTGCCTGACGAGAATCACTATACAAGCGCCTATGACATGGCTCTGATATCAAGGGCAGCTATTAATAATGAGACCTTCCGAAAGATAACAGGTACCAAAACATATGCCATCCCCCCTACTAACATTCAATCGGAAACCAGATATCTGGCCAATCACCACAAGATGGTAAAGGGTTCAATCTCTTATGACGGAGTAATTGGCGGTAAGACAGGATATACCTCCAAAGCCAAGTATACCCTTGTAACATTTGCCAAACGTAATGGAATGACTTTAATCAGCGTAATCATGTGCTGTGACAGCATAACAGATGAATATGCCGATACAAAGGCTCTTTTAAATTATGGCTTTGAAAATTACAGCCTGTATAATATATCCCAGGAAATCGATCCTAATAATGGGGATACAGATTCTATGTTTACAAAATATGCCCCCCTGTTCAGCAGAAAGACCTCCTCCCTGAAATTAAGTACGGAAGGAAGCGTTGTACTGCCAAAAGGTATTTCTTTTGACAAGGCTGAAAAGACTATATCCTATAAACCGGTAGCAGAGCTGAATGATGGCAGTAACGTTATTGGAACTATGAATTTTACTTATAAAAATATCTTCGTAGGATATGCGGATATACTTTATAATAAAGCTTCTTCTCCCTTTATGCTAAATAACACCTTTATTCCGGAGACGCCCAAAACTATCGTTACAAAAGGGGTTCAAATGCCATCGGACAGCGACAACAATCATAGGCTTCGGTTTATAATTATCTCTATTATTGTAGTAGTAATTCTAATATCAGCCATCTGCTATCTGTTATTTGTGGAGCTGCCTTACAGAAAGCGCAGAAATGCCTATACAGCTAAGAAAAAGAGAAGCGGCAGCCACCGCAGGAATAATTATTAGAATAATATATAATATAAGTAAAAACAAAAAGGCTGTTGAAGAAATATCTTCAACAGCCTTTATTTAGCGTTCCCGACACGATTTGAACGTGCGACCTATCGCTTAGGAGGCGATCGCTCTATCCTGCTGAGCTACGAGAACGTTCTCAAGGTATAGAGCTGCTTATATAATTAAAATAGCAGCAAAAATATTCTACTATTTTCAGGACAAATAGTCAACCCCAAACCATAATAAAATTTAAGGTTAAGCATTATTATAAGTAAAATCCACAAACCCCTGCAGCCATATGTTTCCCTTAAATCTTCTGCCTACTAAGGGTTCTCCGTAAAGGTCATTCTTATTAATTGCTACCTGAAAAATAACATCGTTACAGGAAATTCCAAGATTATAAATCTCCTCCCCCGTAATATCATTCTTTATTGTTTCCAGATCTAATATTGTTCCAAGGATTGTATAATTATCGGATTCAGAGCCATAGGGGGTAAAAGTTGTTTCAACAATTGTATAGATATCTTCCACTTTTGCCCGCCTTGATATCATTGCATACATATCAATATCATCAATTGTAAGGCTGTCAATGGCCTCCTGATTTCCCTTCTTCGCTTCTGTTATTAATTGCCTTCTATACTGCACTTCTGCAGAATTGCTCTTTACAAGCTTTTCATCTCTTTCCAGCGGAAGTAATACCTTGCCGGATATGGACAGAGCTGATAAATATATGGGGTAAGGCCTGTCAAGCTGATTTCTGTCCTTTAACTCATCAAAATAATCTACAACATTCTGAAGGTAAAAAATTAAAGAAACACCAAGTCTTACATCATCGCTCATGCCGGTATAAGCGTCCGTATCCACTCTTTTAATAATGGATAAGTCCTCTTTTGTGCTCATGTAGCTTCCTTTAACATAAGGAAAGTAATGTTCCATATAGAACTTTCCTTCCTTATCATAGTCACCTCTGACTGTAATACCGAATTGTTTTCCAAACAGTCTGGTAACCTCAGCTAACATTCTTCCATCCTGAGAAGTATAAACTCTCTTTTCAGAAGGAACTTCTGTAATCAAACTTATTAATTGTTCCAGGTCCAATCTATCTTTAATATTAGAAAAACCAATTGCTCTCAAAAAACTATGCATAATAACCTCTTTTCTGAATATCCAATTTTATTGAGTATTCAACAATACGTAGCAGTTTCTTTGGAGTATTCCTCTATTATTGGAATACCTTAGTTGTCATACATAATTTAACTTTCTCATTGACACCCTTACATACCGCAGGACTGATTACGGTATTGCCCAAATAAGAAATGTGATTCTTTCTAATTCACATTACCTCCTGCTAAATACAATAATTAGATTACCTTATTATATGGAGGTTAGCTTATTTAACATACCCATAAAAGAAAATTTCATTGAATATGAATTACTTATAACACATTTCAATACGGCTGGCAAGTAAATTACTTGATTTCATCATATTCTTCTGTCTCCAGTGCATCTACAATCATAGTAGACAGCTCTGATTTCAAATCCTTCTCAATCCACTTGTCATAATTATTGCCATTCATATCCACCAGCATACGCAGAACAGGCCTGGTAGGGCATTTACCGTTTTGTTTAATGACAATTGCCTTCTCGCCCTTATTCGTTAAAACAATCGTTCCATTGGGATAAGCCGCTACCAACTCCATAAAGCAGTTTACAGCCTCAAAATCAAACTTAATACCAGCCTGGCTCAGAATATAATCCAACGCGTGATGTACTTTTAATTTAGGCATCATGAAACCATAGACCAGGCTGTCAAAGGTATCACATATTGCTACTATCTTACTTCCAATTTTAATTTTATCGCCTTTTTTATGAAAAGGAAAACCTGTCCCATCATTTCTCTCATGATGGCAGAGAATAATATCCTTCGCAGCGGCAGGAAGCCAGCTTTCCTTTATAACAGAAGAATAACCATATACAACATGTTTCATTAGCTCTTTCTGCTCTTCTTTGCTGCTTTTAAGGTAATTACAATCCAGATAATCAATTTTGACCAGATTATACCCCATATCGTGCAATAAGCTTCCAATTGCAATATGTCTTACTCTTTCTTTGGGCATCTTCATTTTTAGTGCTATTAAAACCGACATGGCACAAACATTCAAGGAATGTGAATATGTACTTTCGCTTTTCTTTCGGATACCGGATATACTGTATAGAACATTGGGAGAATTTATAATGTCACAGATAATACCTTCTGCGATGTTTTTAATTTCTTCCAGTTCACCATACCCCTGATAGGTATAGCGTTCAATTATATCCCTCACAATATCCTGGCATTCTTCTTTTATCTTCTCTTCAATATTATCTTCTTCATTAATACCGGCAGACAACTCATCTTCCACGCAAATATAATTATAGCCCAGTTCTTTCAATCTCCTGGCATATTCTATTTTTACAGGGGAACCTGCTGTCATTATTACAATACCACTGTCAGAAATAATATCTTTCGCAAGTAATTCATGTCCCTTGATTGCATCAAGTAACACCTTTCTCATATAAACACCTCAGGTATATACAAAAGGAATCTGGCGATATCCTTTGTATTCTCTATATTAAACGTATTCTTAAGCTTCTACTTAATACAATATCGAATAAATGTTGTGATGTCAATAAGCATGTAAAAAATACTTTATAGTAATTGTTAATTAAATAACAATATTGACTTTCAAGCAAACATTTTTTATGCAAAATGTCGATTTAACGGAAGTTGAACAATACAGTGCTTTCAGCTATTATGCAATATGTATATTTTAACGACTATTTGGGTATAATATTGGTTGGTAATTTATGCATGATTTACAAATGATTTATTTGACAAAATAAAAACAATCTGATATATTGGGAGTGTAAAGAAAAACAATTCAACTTGTTAATAATTTAACATTAAATAAATTTTAAACTTAAAGGAGGATTTACCATGAGTGAGAAAAATCAACCAACCCCCCAGGAACATGTAGATCAACTGGTAAAAAATGCTCAGGTAGCTTTAAAGGAATTCATGAACTTTAATCAGGAACAGATAGATAACATCGTTCAAGAGATGGCATTGGCAGGTCTTTCAAAGCAACAGTATCTGGCTAAATTAGCTGTTGAGGAAACTCAAAGAGGTATTTATGAAGACAAGATTACAAAGAACATTTTTGCTACCGAATATATCTGGCACTCCATTAAATATCAGAAAACAGTAGGTATTATCGAGGATAACGAAGAAGAAGATTATATGACAGTAGCTGAGCCTATCGGTATTGTGGCTGGTGTAACCCCTGTTACAAATCCTACTTCAACAACAATGTTTAAGATTATCTCCTGTATCAAAACCAGAAATCCCATTATATTCGGTTTTCATCCCAGTGCTCAGCAGTGCTCAAAGGCTGCCGCACAGACCTTATATGATGCAGCATTAAAAGCAGGTGCTCCTAAAAACTGCATCCAGTGGATTGATTATCCTTCCGTAGAAGCAACTTCCGTCCTTATGAATCATCCTGGTGTGGCTTGCATCCTTGCAACCGGCGGCCCTGGAATGGTAAAAGCTGCTTATTCCAGCGGAAAACCTGCACTTGGCGTTGGTCCCGGAAATGTACCTTGCTTTATCGAAAAGACAGCTGTTTTAAAACGTTCCGTAAATGATCTTGTTTTATCAAAATCTTTTGATAACGGTATGATTTGTGCTTCTGAGCAGGCAGCTATCATCGAAGCTCCGGTTTATAAGGAAGTTATAGAACTTATGAAAAAAGCCGGCTGCTATTTTGCAACAAAAGAAGAAATCAAAAAACTTGAACCTGTAGTTATAAATATTGAAAAGAGAAGTGTAAATCCTGCTATCGTAGGCCAGTCACCTGCAGCTATCGCAGCTCTTGCCGGTTTTACAATTCCTGCAGATACTAAAATCTTATGCACTGAGATTGAAGGTGTCGGTAAAGAATATCCCCTGTCTATTGAAAAGCTATCCCCCGTATTAGCAGTAGTTAAAGCAAAAGATGTGGAAGATGGTATGGTACTTTGCGAAAAGATGTTAGCAAATGGTGGTATGGGTCACTCTTCCGTACTTCACTCTACTGATCAGAATGTTATTGAAGAATTCTCTAACAGAATGAAGACAGGACGTATCATTGTAAACTCCCCTTCCACTCACGGTGCAATCGGTGATTTATACAACACAAATATGCCATCCTTAACACTTGGCTGCGGTTCTTATGGCGGAAACTCAACAACTCACAATGTATCTGCCGTTGACCTTGTAAATATCAAGCGTGTAGCTAAGAGGAGAAACAATATGCAATGGTTCAAGATTCCCAGCAAAATATACTTTGAATCAGGGTCAACTGCTTACCTGGCTAAGATGCCCGGAATAACAAAGGCTTTCATTGTTACAGACCCTTCCATGACACAACTTGGATATGTTAATAAAGTTTTGTATCAATTAAGAAAAAGAGAAGAATATGTACACTGCGAAATCTTTGACCAGGTTGAGCCCGATCCATCTCTTGAAACAATTATGAGGGGTGTAGACTCCATGAATAAATTTAAACCTGATGTAATTATTGCATTAGGTGGTGGTTCCGCTATTGATGCCGCTAAGGGTATGTGGTTATTCTATGAGAATCCGGAAGCAGACTTTAAGAATATGTCCCTTAAATTCCTGGATATCAGAAAACGTACCTATAAGTTCCCTCAGTTAGGAAAGAAAGCTAAGTTAGTTGCTATTCCTACCACATCCGGAACCGGTTCAGAGGTTACTTCCTTTGCTGTTATATCCGACAAAGAAGAGAATAAGAAATATCCCCTTGCCGATTATGAGTTAACTCCCGATGTAGCAATTATAGATCCCGATTTCGTTATGACAGTACCCAAGAATTCAACTGCCTGGACAGGTATGGATGTTTTAACACATGCTATCGAAGCATATGTCTCAATACTTGCTTCAGATTATACAGATGCACTCGCCATCCATGCAATAGAAATGGTCTTCACTTATCTGAAGAGATCCTATGAGTTCGGTGAGAAGGATCCTGTAGCCAGAGAGAAAATGCACAATGCATCTACCATTGCAGGTATGGCCTTTACCAATGCTTTCTTAGGAATCAACCATTCCCTCGCTCATAAATTAGGCGGAGAATATCACATTCCTCACGGTTGTGCAAATGCAATATTACTTCCTCATGTTATTAGATACAACGGTACCTCCTGCCCTACTAAGTTCACCTCCTGGCCTAAATACGAAAGCTACATTGTAGGCGATAAGATATTTACCTTAATGAAGAAGTTAGGATATGCACCTAAGAACAATGATGATGCTGTAGAAATCTTAGCAAAAGAAGTTGAAAAATTAAATGCATTCTTAGGAATTCCTGCTACATTAAAGGAATATGGAATTGATGAAAAGCACTTCCTTACAAAGGTTAACAATTTAGCTGATTTAGCTTTCGGAGACCAGTGTACAACAGCTAATCCCAGACTTCCATTAGTATCTGAATTAGAAGATTTATATTTAACTGCATACTATGGAAAAGATAATACACCTGCCAAGAAATAAATAGAATGTCTGAACAACAAAAAGTCCGCTTTTAGCGGACTTTTTGCTTTATATCTTTTTAGGATTTCATACCTATCTATCGTATTATTCCATATAGTTTTTATATTTTTTTGCTTCTTCCAAAGCTGCCTTTTCTTCTGAGGAAAGAACAACAAAAGATTCGCCCTTGATAATTTCTTTAATATAAGTATAGCAGCCTTCTCTTGTTGAGTGCATTGAATTTAAAAGAAATCCATTGTTTTCATCATTTAATATAGCAAGTACAAAACTTAATTTACCGCCCATTTCATGAAAAGCATCATACTTTATTATTCCGATTTTTTGATAGGTAACTAATAAATTCTCGAAAATCTTCTTTATCTGTTCGGTGTGCAAACTACTCTCATTTCTTAAAGCCTCTAATTCATTAAACTTACCCTCGAATTGCTGCTCAAGAGATTTGCCATTGGCACCTTCCATGAACTTCTTGTATCTTTTTTTAAGTTTAGCTGATTTTACAAATAAAACAATAAGACATATAAACATTATCAATATAATTGCTGCCATTCCTAATACAATGTAAGTCAAATAATCAGCTATGTAGTCATTAAGTAACATTTGTGTTCTCCTTTAATGTATTGTTTCAAATAATTCCAGTATGCGTTCCAGCTCTTCTACTGAATAATATTCAATTTCAATTTTACCGTTATTATCATCTTTCTTCTTAATGGATACTTTTGTACCCATAATTTTTTTAATTTTTTCTTCGATATCCCTATAGACAGCAAGGTTTTCCTTGGATATAGCCACCTCATTCTTTACTTCTTCGACACCCTTTAAGATTTTCTTGACCAGCTTCTCGGTTTCTCTAACACTTAACTTCTCGTCGAATACTTTCATGGCAGCTTGGTATTGAAGCTCTCCGTCTTCTATTCCTAATAATGCTCTTGCATGACCTCCTGATATCATATCATCAATAAGCATCTGCTGTACTCTACTGTCCAGCTTTAATAATCGCATTACATTGGTAATAGTTGTCCTGCTTTTTGATACTTTTTCAGCGACTTCATCTTGTTTCAGGTTAAATTCTTTAATTAAATTTTGATATGCTAATGCTTCTTCAATTGGGTTGAGATCTTCTCTCTGTATATTCTCAATCAAAGCAATTTCAACAATCTCTTGGGAACTGTAGTTTTTCACAATAACAGGAATTTCTTTCAGACCAGCCAACTTAGCAGCTCTCCATCTTCTTTCTCCTGCAATTATTTCATAATATTTATCTTTTTTTTGAACAATAAGAGGCTGAATAATCCCATGCTGTTTTATAGAATCTGCAAGTTCGTGAATAGAATCTTCATCAAAATGCTTTCTTGGTTGGCTCTTATTTGGTTCTATTTCATTAATAGAAATTAATGTTTCACGTGAAACATTAAGCATGTCCTTTGTTTCTGTATTTTCTTTTACCTTATCACTTCTATCCGGTATCATAGAGTCAAGGCCTTTTCCTAATCCTTTTTTCGTTCCAGGCATACGTTTCTCCTAACATATTTATACTTAGTATGTAATTAAGCTTTATTTATAACTTCATCTGCCAAATCTCTATATCCTTCTGCACCGGCAGACTTTGGATCATACATATTTATAGGCAATCCATGACTTGGTGCTTCAGCCAATCTGACATTTCTGGGTATTATCGTCTTGTATATATTTTGTTTCAGGTTTTCTTTCACATTTTCAACCACTTGCAAGGATAAATTCGTTCTGGCATCATACATGGTAAATACCACACCCTCTATATCAAGGTCAGGATTTAATCTTTCTCTTACTAAATTTATTGTATGTATTAACTGAGATAAACCTTCTAATGCATAATACTCACATTGAATTGGTACAAGCACTGTATCTGCAGTAGTCATTGCATTAATTGTTAAAGTATTCAGAGATGGAGGACAATCTATTATAATAAAATCATAATTATCTCTTATTTTCTCAATTTCCTTCTTTAATATGTATTCTCTTTCATCTATGCCGATTAATTCTATTTCAGCACCGGCAAGATTGACATTTGACGGAAGCAATGACAAGTTTTCATATACATTTTCAATTAAGCATTCAGAAATATTACAATTACCTATTATCAAATCGTATATGGTATACTCAATTTCATTTTTCTTTACACCAAGGCCACTCGATGTATTTCCCTGTGGGTCAACATCAATAGTTAGTACTTTTTTTCCTTTTTCAGCAAGACACGCAGAGAGGTTAATTGATGTTGTTGTCTTCCCTACTCCCCCTTTTTGGTTTGCGACCGCTATTATTCGACCCATTATTTCCTCCTAAAGAATACTCTTTCCGTATATCAGGTGTAAACGTTATTTTTCTTTTGAACTATAATATTTAAAAAATAGTATATTATATATTTCACTTCAAAAAATCTTACGTTTTTTACTTTTTAAGCATAAAAAGTTATTGTGTCACTTACTTAATAATTCAGTAGTTACTTATCATCTTCAATTCAGTATCTTGTTTAATATTAAGTATTAAATTATTCATTGTTTTCTAGAATTTTTATAGATGCTATGTATTGTTATATTGCAACTAATTCTTTGATACCAAACTATAACACAGAACACTGATTAATTGAAGAATTCAACCCAAAAAGCACTTAATTAATATATATATATTTCTTTCATAAGTACTATTCTCTTGTATCTCTATATCTTTTTTTATCTCTATATCTTTTTTCATCTCTATATCTTTTTTATTATATCATTAATAAATTTATTTATCTATAAAAATACCAAATTTTTTATTAACCAGTCTAACTTTTTAAATTCTTCACATGACTATATTGATTCTAATGTCGTCAATGCCATTATTAACGGTATTTTTTATTTGGATTTTAGATAACTACATTAATTTTAATGTTTCACGTGAAACATTTTATTGTCACATCTATAAATCAAAATAAACTTCATACTAATTTTATATAACTTAACATACTAATCATCCTCTTCCCAACGCTCCTCATATTTGGTCCGAGGGTTCCGAGGATTTCACAGCCACATGCATTTATGTGAAAATTATCTTTTTAATTTTTACATTACCTATTTAATTACAGTAATTTTTAACAATAAAAATGAGACCGTTATAGCAGGTCTCATTTTCTATCATTATTACATATGCTGCTTTATTTTACTGCTCTAACATGCTATCCATAACATATCAGATTATTTTAATACATACCAGATTTCTTAATGCTTACATTATACTATTTTTCTAATTATTCTAAAAAACTTCTACTATATTATTTTTGATTGCATATACAGCAGCCTGCGTACGATCAGAAACTGATATTTTCCTGAAAATATTAGAAACATGATTCTTCACAGTTTTTTCGCTTATTGAAAGATTATAAGCTATCTCTTTATTAAACAATCCTTCTGTGATTAATTTTAAAACTTCCATTTCACGTTTGGTAAGAAGACTTTCACTGGATGTCATATCTTCTTTGCCTTCTAATTTCTCATTAAGCAGAGGAATCATATTTGGCTGAATATATGTCTCTCCCCTATATACCGCAAATATTGCTCTTCTTAATAAATCGCTTTCGGAATCTTTTAAAATGTAACCATTCACACCAATTTCTACAGCTTTTAATAAATACTCAATTTCATTATGAATAGTTAGTATTAAGACTTTGGTAGTAGATTTCATCTCCCTCAGTTTTTCTAATACTTTTAAACCACCCATTCTCGGCATATTTATGTCCAATAATAACACATCCGGTTTCTTGATTTCCAGCTGCTCAAGACACTCAATACCATCCCCTGCTTCACCTACGACCACAATATCTCCCTCTAATTCTAAGAGCTGCTTTAAACCTTCTCTTATCATCTTGTGGTCATCTGATATAACTACCCTTATACTATTCATTTGTTTCCCTCCGTATATTAATTAAAGGAATCTTTACAGATATCTTTGTTCCTTCTTTCTCAGCTGATTCTATATTAAAATCTCCCGATAATATTGAAACCCTTTCTTTCATCATTGATAGTCCGTAACCTGAAAAAATGTTGTCATGGGCTTTTTGTAAAGTATCATCCTTAATACCCACACCATCATCTTTTACCTGTACTCTTATGGACTTATCAGAATAATATATATCCACCCATATACCATTTGCTTTGCCATGTTTTATTGCGTTATTTACTGATTCCTGAATAATCCGAAACAAGGTAAGGTTAATGGCTGGCAGCAATATCTTTTCTTTATTATGTATTTTGAAATTAACTTTTATATTATAATTATTTGAGACATCACGTATGTACTTTTGTATTGCAGGAATTAATCCTAAATCATCCAAAGTCATAGGTCTTAAGCCATAAATAATATTTCTCATATCATTTATTGTTGACTTAATGGTTCCAACCATAGTCTGAAGCTCTAACTTAGCTCTGATTGGATCCAAATCGATCAATCTTGTACATAATTCAGTTTTATGCATCATAGTAGTCAAGTTCTGTACAGTTGAATCATGAAGATCTCTGGCTATTCTTTTTCTTTCATTTTCCTGAGTCTCAATTATATTCAGACCAAGCTCGTAACTTATCTTATTCTTTTTTAAATCCTCTGGTGAAGCCTCCAATGTTCTTGAATAGGTATCTTCACATAGATTTCCTTTTAATGTATGAAAACAATTCTTGATGTTATCCAAGTTATTTTTTCTCTTTATACACGCAAGAAAATTCTCTTCTGCCAGTTTTATATCCTGTTCTATATTGCTTTTTTTAGTTTTTAATTGAGATAATTTCTCAGTTTCTATATTTATATCTAATATATAAACTTCATCATTTACATTTTCTGACATTAATAATGAGATACTTTTTTGAACTTTTTTCTTTTTTTCTTCTAAAAGCTTCAGTTTTATATTAATTTGATTCATTTCTTCCTGAACCATTTTTTCATTATCATCTATATAATACAAAGCATCCCTTAATTGTTCCATAAAACCCATATTATCTTCCTGATAAATCATATTTGTTATTCTCCTGTATGTACTCAATATTTTAGAATATCAGGGTAATGTAAATGTGTTTTTATTCATTAGATATAAATAATTTTTCTGATTAACTTCTAATAAATATATTCTATACCATTTATTGCATTTTTAAAAGTACTTTTTTATTTTTTGACATATTTTTATCATATTTTATGCATTATTTTAATGATTACATCTTTTATAAAAATTTTCCGGTTTTATTTCGTATTTTATCATATTATGTTGTATTTTGTCATCATTTGTTTTAATAAATCCAATTTTTTCAAATAACCTACCTTGGTTTGCCTCTGTAACAGCGTATATTTTATCATATTCTGATTGAAATCCTTTATCCACGACAAATCTCAAAAGAAATTCACCATTTTGCTGATTCCTTTTTGACTCTATAACAGCCAGGTTTTCAATAAGACACTCATCTCCCGCAGGCCTGATCAGTGCTGCCCCAATGGGATTATTCTCTTTTAACCCTTCATAAAGGATAATATAGATATTGGTATTGTCATATACATATTCACCTTTACTGACACCAAATACTTTCTCCCATATGTCAAAGATTTCTGAAAGACTATTGCTGTCCATTACTGCTTTTACCTGTACCATACTTGCTCCATTCTTTTACAAAATATAATTTATAATTATTTATTGCAGCGGCTCTTTTGCAGGTTTACCAGCCAATCGTGGATATTTCAAGGATGTTTTATCTACCTTTTCAATCAAAACAAAAGACCTTCCCATAGTTTCATTCAGTGAGAACTCCTCAAAACTTTTAATCTTTCCGCCGAGTGTACTTACTGCTTTCCTGGCAGCATCTAATTCTTCCTTAATATTTATACCTTTATATGATATAAACATACCTTTTATTTTCACAAAAGGAAGACAGTACTCTGACAAAGTTGAAAGATTGGATACTGCTCTTGAGAGACATAAATCATATTTCTCACGGTAATCTCCATTCCTTCCCAGATCCTCTGCTCTTCCATGCATAGCATCAATTCCGGATAACCCAAGTTCTGAGATAACATCTTTTAAAAATGTTACTCTCTTATTCAGGGAATCAACCAAAGTAATAGTAAGCTGAGGAAAAACAATCTTTAAGGGAATACCGGGAAATCCTGCTCCGGTACCTATATCAATCACTTTTAAGGGCTGATCTACATTATAAACCCTAACTATACTTAAACTGTCTATAAAATGCTTTACTATAACCTCATCATAATCAGTAATTGCCGTAAGATTCATAACTTTATTTTTTTCTATCAGCATTTCATAATATTTAATAAACTGATCTGCCTGCTCCGGTGTAAGCACTATATTTTGTTTGCTTGCCTCTTCCAGCAGTTTTTCTCTTTTTCCCATATTAATAATCATGCCTTTCTTACAACCCGCAAGCTTTGAGCCTCAGGTACAAAATTGCGTGTGCAATTATCTTTTAATTATCACACTAACGAACATTTGGCCGTAAAGCCACTCAATATCGGATGTGAAATATCTTGTATTTCACACTAACACTTATTCCTTTTCCAACGCGCCTCATATTTGGCCGAGGATTTCGCGGGCACAAACATGTGTGTGAAAATTATCTTTTTAATTTTCCACATTAATTGTCTTTTCTCATGAACTGTTCCAGGTATACGAGCAATACAGATATGTCTGCCGGTGATACCCCTGATATTCTTGATGCCTGTCCCACGGAAGCCGGTTTTAGTTTAATGAGTTTTTGTCTGGCCTCTATTCTTAAACTCTTAACCTGTTCATAATCAATATTTTCAGGAATATTTTTATTTTCAAGTTTCTTAAACTGGTCAACCTGCCTTAACTGTCTTTCTATATATCCTTCATATTTAATATTAATATTAACCTGGTCTCTGACATCCTTAGGCAACGGATTTCTTTGTGTATCAATGGGCTCCAGAATATCATAATTTAATTCCGGTCTTCTTATCAATTCCCCTACTGTTGTCCCTGTTTTTAACTCCTGGCTATTGTTATTATTTAAGAATTCCTGCACAAAAGCTGACGCACCGATTAATGCCTCTTTTACTCTTTTAGTTTCTTTCGCTATTTCTTCTTCTTTTTTCAGTAATTCCTGGTATCTTTCATCACTAATTAATCCTACCTGGTAACCCTTTCCTGTCAAACGAAGATCCGCATTATCCTGTCTTAACAGTAACCGGTATTCGGCCCTTGATGTCATCATCCGATATGGCTCATGTGTTTCTTTTGTAACAAGATCATCAATTAATACGCCGATATATGCTTCGGAGCGGTCCAATACTAAGGGTTCTCTATTCAATAATTTCATGGAAGCATTGATTCCCGCAATTAACCCCTGGGCAGCCGCTTCTTCATATCCGGAGCTTCCGTTGAACTGACCGCCGCTAAATAATCCCTCAACATTTTTAAATTCCAAGGATGCTTTTAATTGGTTCGGATTAATGCAATCATACTCGATTGCATAAGCATTTCTTACTATCTTTGCATTTTCCAAGCCTGCTACACTTCTATACATCTGATATTGTACATCTTCCGGCAGTGAACTTGACATACCTCCGATATACATTTCATTGGTATAGTTTCCTTCCGGCTCAATAAATACCTGGTGCCTGTCCTTATCCGCAAATCTTACAACTTTATCTTCTATGGAGGGACAATACCTTGGACCTGTTCCTTTGATATCTCCGCAAAATAAGGGAGAACGGTGTATATTGTCCCGTATAATTTTATGAGTCGATTCATTTGTATAAGTAAGCCAGCAGGATACCTGTTCCTTTTTAATATCTTCTTCCTTATTTGTAAAGGAAAAAGGAACAATTTCCTCATCTCCGAACTGCTCTTCCATCTTACTGAAATCAATGGAGCGCTTATCAATTCTCGCAGGGGTACCTGTCTTAAAACGGTACATCTCTATACCTGCACTCTGTAAAGACTCGGTAAGAAAATTAGCTGACTTTAGACCATTTGGTCCTGTATAATTACTGATATCTCCGGTTATACACCTTGCATTCAGGTAAGTTCCTGTACATAATATTACTGCCTTAGCCGGATAGATTGCGTTTGAAAAAGTCTTTACCCCTGTAATCTTTCCTTCTTCAACAAGTACTTCCGTAACCTCTGCCTGCTTTAAAGTAAGGTTATCCGAATTCTCCAGAATTCTTCTCATTTCTCTGCTGTAATCCTGTTTATCGGCCTGTGCTCTTAAAGAATGAACTGCCGGTCCCTTTGATATATTTAACATCTTAGACTGAATATAAGTCTTATCAATATTTTTTCCCATCTCTCCGCCAAGAGCATCAATTTCTTTTACCAAATGTCCCTTGGAAGTGCCTCCTATATTTGGGTTACAAGGCATTAACGCAATACTATCCATGCTTATTGTTAATATTAAGGTATTTAAACCGAGTCGTGAACAGGCAAGAGCTGCTTCACAGCCTGCATGTCCGGCTCCGATTACCACCACATCATAACTTTCATAAATATGTGACATAAGCTGCCTCCTATCTCTATTTTCCCATGCAGAACTCGCGGAAAATTGTATTTACCAGATCCTCATCGACCTGTTCTCCGGTTATACGGCCCAGGGCTTCGTATGCATTCATTAAATCAACAGCATATAAATCTTCCGGCATATTGTCATCTATGGTCTGCTGTACTGTCTTAAGACTTTCCTGGCTTTGTCTTAATGCCTCTTCCTGCCTTAGATTTGTAATATAAACTTCATCATTGTATTCCAATATACCTTTAAAATACATATTCTTAATATGCTCTTCCAGTTCTTCCAGCCCTTCTTTTTCCTTAGCAGATATAAATAATATTTCTTTCTCCAGCTTTTGTTTCATTATGTCAGGAGTTATAATAGGGCTTAGATCCGATTTATTTAATAAGATAACTGCATTCCTGTCTTTTATCATTTCTATAATTTCTTCATCATTTTCATCCAAAGGTGTCGACGCGTCAACGACATAAAGAATTAAGTCGCTATCCTTTGTCATTGATCTGGCTCTCTCTACACCCATATTTTCTACAATATCCGTAGTATTTCTAATTCCCGCGGTATCAATAATATTAAGACTCAGATCTCCTATCATAAGCGATTCCTCCAGAGTATCTCTGGTGGTACCCGGTATATCGGTAACAATCGCTCTTTCTATCCCCATCAGTGCATTCAGCAGGGAGGACTTTCCTGCATTCGGCTTACCGACAATTACAGTTCTGATGCCTTCTTTTATAATTCTTCCATTACCCACAGTATCTAAAAGTTTCTGAATATCCTTATTATAATGATTAATATTATCCTCTAAGGTATACTTAAAATCATCTAAATCGATATGCTCAGGGTCATCAAGTCCTGCTTCCAGATATGCCAGATCATGAAGAATGCTTTCACGAAGCTCCTTAATCTTACTATAAACATTTCCTTTTAACTGGCTGAGAGAATTCTTAAGAGCATAACTATTCTTAGCATTAATAATATCCGATACCGCTTCAGCCTGAGACAAATCTATTCTTCCGTTTAAAAAGGCTCTTTTGGTAAATTCACCGGGTTCCGCTATTCTCGCACCGTTTTTTATTACTGTCTCCAACACTTTTTTTGTTACAACTACTCCTCCATGGCAGTTAATCTCCACCACATCTTCCCTGGTATAGGTATTGGGAGCTTTCATAATTACTGTTAAGACTTCATCTATTACATTACCCTGCTCTTTTATATATCCATAATGTACCGTATGACTTTTCATAGAGGATAATTTTTTTTCTTCTTTTTTAGGCTGAAATACTTTATCTGCAACTGCTATTGCCTCCGGTCCGCTAATGCGGATTATACTTATACCGCCGTTATTTACCGCAGTAGCAATTGCTGCTATCGTATCTATATTCATATTTATACCTCCTGCATAACCCAGACCTGTCTGCGTTACTGCTTTAATAAATCATTTGAAAGGAACTCTCAAACTTATATCCCTGCATATCGCAAGTTTGCTTGTGATATTGCTTTAATAAAAAGTTTGAAAATGCTATTCTTTCAAACTTGCCTCATTCATAAGAAATATGTGCCAAGGATTACATAGGCACAAACCTTCTAAGTGAAAAATTAATCTTATTTTTTGGTTATTTACGTTTATTCCTAAAAAAAGCGTATCAAAGCAATTTCCTTTAATACGCCCTTTTTTCCCTATTCTAATTCACTTGTTTTAACAACATCTTCTCTGTGTTTATGAGTGTATCCGCCGTATTCTTTTTTGGGTTTGTTTCCGTACTGCGGTTTATAATGGCTGTTCTGATTATTGTATTTATAGTCTTTTTGCTGTGCACTCTTTTTTAAAGTAACTACAACTTTTCTAAAAGGTTCTTCACCCTCACTGTGTGTCTCTACAAACTTATCGTTTTGCAGAACAGAATGAATGATTCTTCTCTCATAAGGATTCATAGGTTCCAGGGCAACCGGTTTCCTTGTTCTCTTTACTTTAAATGCAATATTCTTACCAAGGTTCTCTAAAGTCTCTTTTCTTCTTTGCCTGTAATTTTCTGTATCAAGTTTAACCTTAATATACTTCTCACTGCCTTTATTCAATACCAGACTTACAAGATACTGAAGAGAATCAAGAGTTTGTCCTCTCTTACCGATTAATACTCCCATATCATCACCCAGTACATTGATATCCATGGAAGATTCCTCTTCATCAAAGTTAACTTCAACCGTAGCTTCAATTCCCATAGCCTTAAATACTTTATTCAGAAAATCCTTCGCGGCATAATCAGCACCTTGCTTCATTCTGGCTCTTATCTTAGCCGGCTTGTTAAACAGTCCTAAAAATCCGCTGCTCTCTTTTTCAATTACCTCATACTCAATACGGTCACTTGTCGTTTGTAGTTTAATAAGTGCTTCTGTTATGGCTTCATCTACAGTTTTTGCAGTAATATCCAACCAATCCATTTACTTATCCCCCTTATTATCCTTGTTTCTCGATTTCAGGAGATTCGCATTAGCAGAAATACTTCCCGCTTTATAGGCAGTATCACTCTTTCCTGAATTTGAGTCAACATAATTTTTCTTAACTGAATTTGCATAGTCAGAGGTAGAACCTGTATTTTCTGGCACTTGAGCCTGCAGCCTTGATGAAATTGATTTTGTCTGAGTCTTTGCTAAATCTTCTAAAGTGGCATTAGGGTCCAATCCTAACTTAGCTTTCTTCTTGCCTGCTTTTTCTATGTTCTTCTTAATCATATCATCGATATCAATTTTTGACAGAATCCTATTAATAACATACTGCTGGCCAATTGCAAATAAACTGCCTGCTATCCAGTAAATACCGATACCTACAGGGAACATAAAGCAGAATACACCGGACATAATAGGCATAACATTGTTCATCATTCCCATGGAAGCAGCCATGGGGTTGTCCTTGTCCACAGGAGTAGGGTTAGCAGCCATCATTTGTTTTGTCTGAATGAACTGAAGACCTGCTGCTAAAAACGGAATAATAATTCCCGGGAATTTAACACCCGGTTTGTCAAGAATATTAATTGTATTAAAAAGACTGTTTACATCAATAATATGAGCTGAGTTTGTTTCAATAATAGATTTTAAACCAGGGAAATCGCTTACTAACTTAGTCCAGTTTTCAGGAGTAAATTTCGCCAGAATATCAATTATATGGTTTAATGTTAAGCTGCCATTTGCCATTTCTGTAAATTTTGCGGTATTTACCTGTCCAAGTTTTGCAAACTCTTTCATGATATCAAGATAATTTCCGTTACTTATAACTGCTTCACCGATATGTTTATACCAAACATTAATTTCTGTTACATAAGCAGGTATATGATAAATAACCTGATATAACGCGAACATAATAGGAAGCTGAATTAATAAAGGAAGACACCCGGAAGTAGGATTTGCTCCGTACTTCATATATACAGCCTGAGTTTCCGCCTGCTGTTTTCTCATAGATGCTTCATCTTTTTTTCCTTTGTACTTAGCAGTAATTGCTGTAAGTTCAGGGTTCATTTTAGCAGAAAGTTTACTGAATTTCTGCTGTTTTATTGTCAGAGGAGTCATAAGACCTCTTACAATAAAGGTAAACAAAACGATTACCAATGCTACGTTGTGTATTCCAAACAGTCCTAAAAAAACATAGATACCATTTAATATCCATCCTAATAATGTTGCGATAGGTCCTAATATACCACCACTCTGGGTTAACACTGCCTCTAACAATTTTCTTCCTCCTTGAACACTCCGAACTTGCAGTAATAAAATATCAGACGACATATTTGCCGTCATCCCTCTGATTATAGGAACATCTTTCTATTCCTATACTTTATTTTCCTATAAAATAAATATAAAACTACGGCACCGGGTCATATCCGCCTGTATGGAAAGGATGACATCTTAATATACGCCTTACGGCAAGATATCCTCCTTTGATGACACCATATTTTTCCAGCGCTTGAATAGCATAAGAAGAGCAGGTAGGTACATAGATACAACTTGACCTCCCTTTCAAGGGCGAAATAAATTTCCTGTAAAATTTTATAATTCCTATTAAAACTCGTTTCATCACGATTTTGTTGTCTCTTTCAGAATTTTGTGCATTCTTGATAAATGAAGTAATGCACTGTTAATTTCCAAGTAGTTTCTACCCTTTGCTCCTGCTCTTGCTATAACGACAATGTCTAAACCACTATTAAACATTTCTTCGTTTAATCTGTAACTTTCTCTTATTAATCTGGTAATCCTGTGTCTGATTACACTATTGCCAACTTTTTTACTAACCGAAACACCGAGTTTGTTTCTTTCTGTATGGTTTTCCATTACGTACATAATAAGATACGTATTAGCCAAAGACTTGCCGCTTTTATAAACGGACTTAAAGTTGGCATTTTTTTTCATAGATTCTGATAGTTTCAAGACTTTTCGGCCCTTTCTTTAAAAAAGAAATAAAGAGAAGAAAAGGCCACAGTAATGCGACCTAAGCTGATAATTTGTGTCTGCCTTTAGCTCTTCTGCTGGATAATACTTTTCTGCCGTTGGCAGTGCTCATTCTTGCTCTAAATCCATGAACTTTAGATCTGCTTCTTTTTTTAGGCTGGAATGTCATCTTCATAACGGGCACCTCCTTTATATATACCAAAACATAATGGTAAGCGTATTTATTCTATTTTAATAATTTAAAATATTATGTTTATTATATCTTTGAAATGCTTGTACGTCAAGTATTTCTTATCATCATTTGCTATATTCCAGAAAATTACTGTGCTTTTTTTCTCATTTTCTACCCGGTTAGATATTTCTTATTATAAATTTCCATAAATAGTATTATTATTTCAAAAAAATAGAAAAAATATTAAAAACAATTGTTTCACACAAAGTTATCCACAAATTGTTGATGATTTGTGGATAACTTTGTGAAATGGTGTGAATATTTTGTCTGATTAATTCGAACAATTCTTTATTTTCACTGGTTTTCTTTCTGTTAATACTCTGCACAAAAAACTCACATAACTGTTAATAAATTCATTTGGCCTGGGGATATCCACCCCTTTCCGCCATTTTAGTTACATATTATCATTGAAATATCCACAATTTTGTTATATTATATTAAGAAGAATGTATGAAATTTTATTTTAGGGAGATTAGAGTAATGAACGAAGTACAGGAAAAATGGGACGAAATACTGGAATATCTAAAAATTGAACATTGTGTAACCGATGTTTCTTTTAAAACATGGCTGCTTCCATTAAAAGTGTATTCCGTTAAAGGCAATTTAATTACAATCTCAATCAATGACAAAATGATTGGCCCTGACAGTAAAAATTTCATCAGCAGAAAATACGGTATTCCTTTAAAGGTTTCCATTACTGAAATAATGAACCACAATTATGATATAGAATTTATTCTGGAAAGCCAGATAGAAGTAAAGAAAGCCGCCGATGATGCGTCGAACTCCTCTGACAAAGGGAAGAATCAAAAGAACGGGCTTTCCTTTTTAAATCCCCGCTACACTTTTGATACTTTTGTAGTCGGTGCCAATAATAATCTTGCACATGCAGCATCTTTAGCTGTAGCCGAATCACCTGCGGAAATTTATAATCCTCTATTTATATATGGAGGCGTTGGACTTGGAAAGACTCACTTAATGCATTCCATAGCCCATTATATATTAGAACAGAATCCCAACAGCAAAGTAATGTACGTGACAAGTGAAAAGTTCACAAACGAATTAATCGAGTCCATCCGTAATGTGAATACCACACCTACGGAGTTCCGTGAAAAATATAGAAATATTGATGTTCTCTTAATAGATGATATTCAGTTTATTATAGGTAAAGAGAGTACCCAGGAAGAATTTTTCCACACCTTTAATACTCTTCATGAATCAAAAAAACAGATTATTATCTCCAGTGATAAGCCTCCAAAGGATATCCTTACTTTGGAAGAAAGACTCCGATCCCGGTTCGAATGGGGGCTGACAGTTGATATTCAATCACCTGATTATGAAACAAGAATGGCTATATTAAAGAAGAAAGAAGAGTTGGACGGGCTTCAGATTGACAATGAAGTTATGAAATACATTGCCACCAACGTCAAATCCAACATCAGAGAATTGGAAGGTGCCCTTACTAAGATAGTCGCACTGTCCCGTCTTAAGAAACAGGAAGTCAATGTAACTTTAGCAGAAGAAGCATTAAAAGATCTTATATCTCCTGATAATAAGAAACAACTTACTCCTGGATTAATTATAGAAGTGATAGCGGAACATTTTAATATAACTACCAATGATATCTATTCCGTAAATAAGAGCAGAAACATAGCTTATCCAAGACAGGTTGCCATGTATTTATGCAGAAAACTCACCGATTACTCACTTTCCGATATCGGTAAGATCATGGGTAACAGAGATCATACAACAATTCTACATGGAATCGACAAGGTAGAGAAGAACATAAAAAAGGATCCAAGTATGCAAAATACTATTGATGTACTCACTAAAAAGATTAACCCTTAAGCAAGGTTTTATTTTTCCACAATGGGCTGTTAACAGAATGTCATTATCCTGTTAGCAGCCTTGGGATAACTTTAAAACTAATTATTAGGTTAATTTTTTATCCTAATTCCCCCTTTGATTCATTCACAAGGTTATCCTTTTAGCCAATCCTTTTATTTTCTGCTGTTTTAGGGCTTATACACAAACTAACACCCCCTATTACTACTGCTACAAAATTCTATTATATATATTTATAAAAAAATGCCTGAAGGGAGTTATACACATTTATGAAGATTATCTGCCCAAAAGGAGAACTGTTAAATCGTGTCAATATTGTTTTGAAAGCAGTTCCCGCCAAATCAACCATGCCCATATTAGAAAGTATTATCATAGACGTTAAACAGGATATTATTAAGTTAATAGCCAATGATATGGAGTTAGGAATCGAAACCATTGCAAAAGGTGAGGTTATTGAGACAGGTTCCGTAGCATTAAACTCTAAGATTTTTTCTGAGATTATTAGAAAGCTCCCTGATAATGATGTCACAATACAGACGAACGAAAATTACTCTACTTTAATTACCTGTGAAAAAGCAAAGTTTACAATTTCAGGATCTTCCAGTGAAGAGTTTCCTTTTCTGCCTATCGTAGAGAAAACAGGTGGTATTGTACTATCTCAGTTTACCTTAAAGGAAATTATAAGACAGACAGTATTTTCCATAGCTGACAATGAAAGCAATAAGATAATGACAGGTGAACTTTTCGAAATCAAGGAAGATGAACTCAAAGTCGTATCTTTAGACGGTCATCGTGTTTCTATCAGAAAAGTGAAATTACATCATTCTTATCCGAACATGAAAGTGATAGTTCCCGGAAAGACTTTAAATGAATTAAGCAAAATATTATCCGGAGAATTTGCAGATGAGGTTGAATTATATTTTACGGATAAGCATGTAATTTTTGAATTTGATGACACGATAGTATTGTCAAGACTTATCGAAGGAACTTTCTTTAAGATCGACCAGATGCTCTCCAATGATTATGAAACCAGAATAGCAGTTAATAAAAAAGAGTTATTAAGCTGCATTGACAGAGCAACATTATTAGTAAAAGAGTCCGATAAGAAACCAATTATTATAAATAATACCGATGGAGTCATGCAGTTAAAGATGAATTCTTCCATTGGTTCTATGGATGAAGAAATTGATATCACAAAAGAAGGAAAAGATATTTTAATTGGCTTTAATCCAAAGTTTTTAATTGATGCGTTAAAAGTTATAGATGATGAAGAAGTTAATTTATATCTCAATAATGCTAAGATGCCTTGTGTAATCAGGGACAAAGAAGAAAGTTACATTTATCTCATACTGCCGGTTAACTTTAATTCAGCAGTTCAATAATTTTGATTTACGGGAAAAGAGGCTGCCATGGAAGTTATCAAATTAAGAGAAGAATATATAAAACTGGGACAAGCGCTTAAAGCTGCAGGTCTGGTGGATTCCGGAGTTGAAGCAAAATTTGTAATTCAGGATGGACTTGTAAAAGTGAATGGGCAGACAGAGACCCAAAGAGGAAAAAAACTCTATGCCGGTGATGAGGCAGAATATAAGAATCAGCTGGTAAAAATTGAAAAATAATTGAAATTGTGGTGCAGATATGTTTATAAAGACATTGGAGTTAAAGGATTACAGAAATTATGAAGAATTATCCATGGATTTTTCCGAAGGCGTCAATATCTTGTTTGGAGATAATGCCCAGGGAAAAACCAATATTTTAGAGTCTTTATATTTATGCGGAACCACAAAGTCTCACCGGAACAGCAAAGACAAAGAGATAATTCGATTCGGCAGGGAAGAGTCCCATATAAGAGTTGTTTTAGAAAACAAGGATATTCCTCATAAAATTGATATACATCTGAAAAAGAATAAAGCAAAAGGGGCGGCCATTGACGGCATCCCCATAAAAAAATCCAGTGAACTTCTTGGCATAGTAAATTATATCTTCTTTTCTCCGGAAGATTTAAGTATTATTAAAAACGGACCTTCTGAAAGGAGACGTTTTCTTGACATGGAATTATGCCAGCTGGATAAAGTGTACTTTTATCATTTGGCTAATTATCATAAAATCATCAACCAAAGGAATAATTTGTTAAAACAGATAAGTTTTAACAGAAAATTATTGGATACAATTAGTGTATGGGATGAACAATTGGTATTTCATGGAATTAAGGTTATGGAGGGCAGAAATCATTTTATCGAGATGCTGAACCCTATTGTATCGGGAATACATAACACGTTGTCAGGTGGAAAAGAATCCCTGGGAATTAGATACGAGCCTAATACCGATAAGGATAATTTCATGGCAAAAATTAAGAGTTCCCTTGAGAAAGATATCGTGCTGAAAAGTACCGGTACCGGTCCTCACCGGGATGATATCAGTTTTTTTAACGACAAGATAGATATCCGAAGGTTCGGTTCCCAGGGTCAGCAAAGAACAGCAGCACTTTCCCTGAAGCTTGCGGAAATAGAAGTCGTAAGGACCATAACAAAGGACAGTCCGGTTCTGCTGCTGGATGATGTATTATCCGAGCTTGACAGAAAGAGACAGAATTATTTACTCAACAGTATACATGATATACAAACAATCATAACTTGTACCGGATTAGAAGAGTTAGTTCAAAACCGGATTCAATGTGACAGAATATTCAAAGTTACAGAAGGAACCGTTGATAGTATAAATTTCGATGAGATGGATTTCACCCAGAAAAAGACAGGAGGCAATGTATGAGTGCGGAATATGGTGCAGATCAAATACAAATACTGGAAGGATTAGAAGCAGTAAGGAAAAGGCCGGGTATGTATATTGGCAGTACTTCTTCAAAAGGACTGCATCATTTGGTCTATGAAATTGTAGATAATGCCGTAGACGAAGCATTGGCCGGAGTTTGTGACAGTATTGAGGTTACCATCAACAAAGATAATTCTATAACCGTTGTAGATAACGGAAGAGGAATTCCTGTAGGTATCAATCACAAGAAGGGTATTCCTGCTGTTGAAGTAGTTTTTACAATCCTGCACGCAGGCGGTAAATTCGGAGGTGGAGGATACAAGGTATCAGGCGGTCTTCATGGCGTTGGTGCCTCTGTAGTTAATGCACTTTCTGAATGGCTTGAAGTAATGATTTATCAGGATGGAAAAATTCATAAACAAAGATTTGAAAGAGGCAAAGTAGTCTATCCCCTTAAAGTAATTGGTGATACTGACAGAACAGGTACAACAGTTACTTTTTTGCCGGATAAGGAAATATTTGAAGAGACGGTTTATGATTATGATATTTTAAAACAGCGTTTAAGAGAAATGGCATTCCTTACCAAGAATTTAAAAATAATGCTTATCGATGACAGAGAAGAAACAAAAAAAGATGAGGAATTCCATTACGCCGGCGGTATCAAGGAATATGTTGAATACCTGAATAAACACAAGGATGCCCTGTATTCTGATATCATTTACTGTGAAGGAACCAAAGACGAGGTATATGTTGAAGTTGCCATGCAGCATAACAGTACCTATTCGGAAGGGTGCTACAGCTTTGTAAACAATATAACAACACCGGAGGGAGGAACCCACCTTACCGGCTTTAAAAATGCGCTTACGAAAACATTTAATGACTATGCCAGAAATAATAAATACTTAAAGGAAAATGAGACGAGTCTTTCAGGAGAAGATATAAGGGAAGGTCTTACGGCTATTATCAGTATCAAAATTCCGGAACCTCAGTTTGAAGGACAGACAAAGCAAAAACTTGGTAACAGCGAGGCAAGAGGAGCGGTGGATGGTATCGTTAGCGAACAGCTGACGTACTTTTTAGAGCAGAACCCGTCTATTGCAAAAATGATATTAGAAAAATCTATTTTAGCTCAAAGGGCGAGAGATGCCGCAAGAAAAGCCAGGGACCTTACCAGAAGAAAAACGGCGCTGGAAGGAATGAGCCTTCCCGGCAAGTTAGCGGACTGCTCCGATAAAGATCCAAAGAACTGTGAAATCTATATTGTTGAGGGTGATTCCGCGGGCGGGTCAGCGAAGACTGCAAGATCAAGAGCGACTCAGGCAATCCTGCCTCTTAGAGGAAAAATCTTGAATGTAGAGAAATCAAGGCTTGATAAGATTTTGGTAAACAACGAAATCAAAGCTATGATTACAGCTTTTGGAACAGGAATATCAGATGATTTTGATATTTCAAAATTGAGATATCATAAGATTATTATAATGACAGATGCGGATGTGGACGGTTCCCACATCAGTACGTTATTGTTAACCTTTTTCTACCGGTTTATGCCGGAGCTAATCAGGCAGGGCCATGTATATCTGGCACAGCCGCCTCTTTACAAAGTGGAAAAGAACAAAACAGTAAAGTATGTATATAGTGATGAAGAGCTGGACCGTGTACTTACCGACTTGGGAAGAGACGGCAATAATAAGATACAAAGATATAAAGGTCTGGGAGAGATGGATGCCGAGCAGCTTTGGGATACGACCATGGACCCTGAAAAGAGAATTTTATTAAAAGTTATCATTGATGATGAAGAATCCTCAGAAATTGATATGACCTTTACAACGCTGATGGGTGATAAAGTTGAACCCAGAAGAGAATTTATTGAGAAAAATGCAAAATATGTAAGAAACCTTGATATTTAAACCTTATTTTGCGATACAAAGCATAGATGGAGGAAATATAAATGGATGAGAATATCTTTGATAAAGTCCATGAAGTCGATTTAAAAAAGACCATGGAAACATCATATATCGATTACGCCATGTCTGTAATAGCAGCCCGTGCATTGCCGGATGTCAGGGATGGTCTGAAACCGGTACAAAGAAGAATATTATATGCCATGATAGAGCTGAACAACGGACCGGATAAGCCCCACCGTAAATGTGCCCGTATTGTTGGTGATACCATGGGTAAATACCATCCTCACGGGGATAGTTCTATTTATGAGGCCATGGTTAAGCTGGCACAGGATTTCTCGACCAGATATCCTTTGGTTGACGGTCATGGAAATTTTGGTTCTGTGGATGGTGACGGTGCCGCCGCCATGCGTTATACAGAAGCAAGGTTAAGTAAGATGTCTATGGAAATGCTCTCTGACATCAATAAAGACACCGTAGATTTTATACCAAACTTTGACGAGACAGAGAAGGAACCTACTGTTCTTCCAGCCAGGTTTCCTAATCTTTTGGTAAATGGTACTTCCGGAATAGCTGTCGGAATGGCTACGAATATTCCTCCTCACAATTTGAAGGAGATTATTAATGCCGTACTTAAAATGATTGATAATGATATTGAGGAAGACAGGGATACCTCTATAGAGGAGCTTCTTGAGATTGTAAAAGGACCCGATTTTCCTACCGGCGCAACGATTCTGGGTGTCAGAGGAATTGACGAAGCCTACCGTACCGGCAGAGGAAAGATAAAAGTACGCGCGGTAACCGAGATAGAAGCTATGACCAATGGAAAGAACCGTATTGTAGTAACGGAACTTCCGTACATGGTGAATAAAGCAAGACTGATAGAAAAAATTGCAGAATTGGTAAAAGATAAAAAAGTAGATGGCATTACCGAACTTCGTGACGAATCTGACAGAACAGGTATGCGTATTTGTATCGAGCTAAGAAGAGATGTAAATGCCAATGTACTGCTTAATCAATTATATAAACATACACAGATGCAGGATACCTTTGGTGTTATAATGCTGGCACTGGTAAATAATGAGCCCAGGGTACTTAATCTTCATGAGATGCTGAAATACTATTTACTGCATCAGGAAGAAGTTGTAACCAGAAGAACTAAGTACGACTTAAATAAGGCAGAAGAAAGAGCTCATATTTTACAGGGATTGTTAATTGCCCTTGATAACATTGATGAAGTAATCCGTATAATCAGGTCTTCCCAGAATACTGCCATTGCGAAGGAAAGATTAATGGAGAGCTTTCAGTTAACGGAAGTTCAGTCTCAGGCAATCGTTGATATGAGACTTCGTGCACTGACAGGTCTGGAAAGAGAAAGATTAGAGACAGAGTACAAGGAGTTAATGGAAAAAATCGCAGAATATAAAGCAATCCTTGCTGATAAAAAGAAACTTCTTGCTGTTATCAAAGAAGAAATCACAGTAATCAGAGATAAATACGGAGATGACAGAAGAACCTCCATCGGTTTTGACGAAGATGATTTGACCACAGAGGATCTGATTCCAAATGAGAACATCGTACTTGCCATGACACGCTTGGGTTATATTAAGAGAATGACAGTAGATAATTTCAAGAGCCAGCATAGAGGCGGCAAAGGTATCAAGGGAATGCAGACTATTGATGAGGATTTCATTGAAGAGCTATTGATGACAACTACCCATCACTATATACTGTTCTTTACCAACAAGGGAAGAGTGTACCGTCTAAAGGCTTATGAAATACCGGAGTCAGGAAGAACTGCAAGAGGTACGGCTATTATCAACCTTCTTTCACTGTTACCGGAGGAAAGAATAACTGCCATTATACCTTTAAGGAATTATACCAAAGGCAAGTATCTATTTATGGCTACCAAAAAGGGAATTGTTAAGAAAACTTCTATTATGGAGTATGAAAATATCCGAAAGACAGGACTTCAGGCTATAAATCTCAGAGAAGATGATGAGCTGATAGAAGTTAAAACAACCAACAATCAAAAAGATATCATACTTGTAACCAAGCAGGGGCAGTGTATACGTTTCAATGAAAGAGATGTACGTAAGACCGGCCGTGCTTCTATGGGTGTAATTGGTATGAACCTGGAAGACAATGATGAAATTATTGGTATGCAGTTAAATACCCAGGGAGAATACCTGCTTATCGTATCTGAAAAAGGTATGGGCAAGCGCAGTGAAATGAATGAATTCAGTGTGCAAAGAAGAGGCGGAAAAGGTGTTAAGTGCTATAAGATAACAGAAAAGACCGGTTATGTAGTTGGCGTAAAAGCAGTCAATGAAGAAAATGAAATTATGATAATTACCACAGAGGGAATTGTCATAAGGCTTATGGTAGACGGTATTTCTAATCTTGGCAGAATTACTTCAGGTGTACGCTTAATCAATATGGATCTGGAAAGTGATATCACCGTAGCCAGCATTGCAAAAGTAAAGGACAGAAGCTCCGAGGAAGAAGTAATCAAAGAATTGGAAAAAGAACTGGAAGAAGAAATCAGTGAATCCATTGACAAAGAAGATTTGGATGAAGATTTTGCAGATGAGTCGGATGATGTATTAGACGATGAATTAGAAGAGCCGGCAAATTATGATGAAACAGACTCAGAGAATGATGAAAAAGATGAGTAATGAGTAAATACTAAGAATAAGCCTGGGTAAAGAGAATTAATTTATAATATCTCTTTACTTGGGCTTTTATCAAAATAATATAATCTTTAATATCTTGATTTAAGTATGATAGTGTATAGATAGGGGGATGTTTGAAAAATCAAAAATTTTCAAACATAACTTTGTGCCCGTGGCCTAAAGTTTTCAGTCTTTGGCAAAGATATGGTTAGTGTTAAAATTAAAAAGATAATTTTCACACACATGTTTGCGCCTGTGAAACCCTCGGCGCAAACATTAGGAGTATTGGAAATGGTATTATTGTTAGTGTGAATTATTGAAAGCTATCATTCACACAAGTGCCTGCGAAATCCTCGGCCAATCTTGCGGCGGGTCAGAAAGGGCATGGCAGTCAGGTTAAATTTTGTATGCGTGCTTTAGCACAGCTGAAAGGGTGCTAATAGGCACACAGATGGGAGCAAAATATGAGAAGTATACATACAGACGCAATAATTAGCAATGTCAGAGAAATGTGCATCGAAGCAAATTATCATTTATCCGCTGATATAGAGAGTGCTATTAACAGAGGAGCCAAAGAAGAAAAAAGCATATTGGGTAAACAAATTCTTGGACAGTTGGAAGAAAATATGTTAATTGCCAGGGATGAGGGAATACCAATCTGTCAGGATACAGGGATGGCAATTGTATTTATAAAGATTGGTCAGCAGGTCACAATAGAAGGAATTTCGTTGGAAGAGGCTATCAATGAAGGTATCAGACAGGGATATAAGGATGGTTATCTGAGAAAATCAGTTGTTTCTGACCCATTAATCAGAGAAAATACAAAAGACAATACCCCCGGTATCATACACTATGAAATAGTGCCGGGCGAAAATATTGAGATAACAGTTGCACCAAAAGGATTTGGAAGCGAGAATATGAGCCGTATATATATGCTCAAACCGGCAGACGGAGTGGAAGGCGTTAAAAAGGCAGTACTTGAAACTGTTCGTTTAGCAGGTCCTAATGCCTGTCCCCCTATAGTTGTAGGAGTGGGCATCGGAGGAAGTTTTGAAAAGGCAGCCATTCTGTCAAAAAAGGCGCTTACCAGAAATATTGAGGTATCTTCCAAAGAAGAACATGTTAAGAAGTTAGAAGAAGAACTTTTAAGTGAAATTAATAAGCTTGGCATCGGACCCGGAGGTTTTGGCGGTAAAGTAACCGCTTTGGGAGTAAATGTTGAAGTATACCCTACTCATATAGCAGCTCTGCCGGTTGCAATTAATATTTGCTGCCATGTAAACAGACATATATCCAGAATCCTATAGGATTATTAAAATATTATCCACAAAAAAAGTCCAAAAGACCTCTTTTTGTGGATAAACGCATAGAAAAATCAATATCTATGTGCATTCTATTCACAAAAATAAAGAGAATGAAGCATTTGAAGATTAAGCCGTTATGTTACAGCAGCCTTACAAAATATAAAAATGATGGAGAAATTACATGGAAAAACATATTAAAGCTCCGTTAACGAAAGAGCAGACAAGAAATCTTAATGCGGGAGATTATGTATATATTACCGGTATAATTTATACTGCAAGGGATGCTGCCCATAAAAGAATGTACGAGGCGTCTCTTAGGGGAGAGGACTTACCCTTCTCTGTAAAAGATAATATTATATATTACTTAGGCCCTACTCCGGAAAAAGAGGGGCAGGTAATTGGTTCTGCGGGACCCACAACCAGCAGCCGCATGGATAAGTATACACCTCTCCTGATGGATAAAGGTCTAAAAGGGATGATAGGAAAGGGCAAGCGGAGTAATGAAGTAATAGAATCCATTATAAAGAACAACGGGGTATATTTTGCAGCAGTGGGAGGAGCAGGAGCTCTTTTATCAAAAAAAATTAAAAGTTCAAAAGTCATAGCCTATGAAGATCTTGGCACGGAAGCAATCAGAGAATTATACGTGGAGGATTTTCCTGTTATAGTAGTAATAGACAGCAATGGAAAAAATCTATATGAAATTGCGGTAGAGGATTATATAAAAACCCAGGCCGATATAAATGAATAATCAGCTGATTAGATTTTAATATAAAAACAGAACAAATAAAAAAATATTAGAGATATTGGTAAAAAAGTGAATATTATTACCTAAAATCATGCAGACTAAGGAGGATAAAAGCCTATAATTCAGGTATAAAATTAAAATATACAAAATTGTTTGAAAATTGTTTAAAAAACGATTGACAAAAGACAACCCTTTTGCTATACTAACTAATGCACCTGACGAGTTGAGCCGCTGAGTATCAGCGAGTGATTTTGAGTCGGTGTAACTGAATAAAATACATTGTTTCAGTATCTGGAGAAATACTCAAGAGGCTGAAGAGGCGCCCCTGCTAAGGGTGTAGGTCGTTTACGCGGCGCGAGGGTTCAAATCCCTCTTTCTCCGCTTTATTTTAACAAATTGATTTGAAAAAATCAAAAAGAAATTAAAATAAATGTTGACAAGCAAGAAACAATGTGTTAGAATACCTTTTGCTGACGCGTTAACAGATGAAAACATCGACGCAGAAGCAATACAGAACATTGATAACTGAACAGTGAAACAACCCTGAAATTTTCTTTAAAATTTCATTGAGAGATAGAAGAAAAAGTTCCTTCTTATTTATAAGAAACGAATGGCATCAGAAGTCGATCAAAAAGAACCGTATCAGAAATGATACAACCTTAAAAACAGTAAAATAGTAGGTAGCTTCGGCTACAGACTATCGGAAATTAACTTGTCAAATCTTAGATTTGAATAGCCAATGTTAATTCTGAAAATGATTAAACTTTAATTTGAGAGTTTGATCCTGGCTCAGGATGAACGCTGGCGGCGTGCTTAACACATGCAAGTCGAACGGAACTTGTAAGCGGAAGTCCTCGGATGGAAGCTTACCTGTTCAGTGGCGGACGGGTGAGTAACGCGTGGGTAACCTGCCTTACACAGGGGGATAACAGCCGGAAACGGCTGCTAATACCGCATAAGCGCACAGCTCCGCATGGAGCGGTGTGAAAAGATTTTATCGGTGTAAGATGGACCCGCGTCTGATTAGCTAGTTGGTGGGGTAACGGCCTACCAAGGCAACGATCAGTAGCCGGCTTGAGAGAGTGAACGGCCACATTGGGACTGAGACACGGCCCAAACTCCTACGGGAGGCAGCAGTGGGGAATATTGCACAATGGGGGAAACCCTGATGCAGCGACGCCGCGTGAGCGAAGAAGTATTTCGGTATGTAAAGCTCTATCAGCAGGGAAGATAATGACGGTACCTGACTAAGAAGCTCCGGCTAAATACGTGCCAGCAGCCGCGGTAATACGTATGGAGCAAGCGTTATCCGGATTTACTGGGTGTAAAGGGAGCGTAGACGGTTAAGCAAGTCTGAAGTGAAAGCCCGGGGCTCAACCCCGGTACTGCTTTGGAAACTGTTTGACTTGAGTGCAGGAGAGGTAAGTGGAATTCCTAGTGTAGCGGTGAAATGCGTAGATATTAGGAGGAACACCAGTGGCGAAGGCGGCTTACTGGACTGTAACTGACGTTGAGGCTCGAAAGCGTGGGGAGCAAACAGGATTAGATACCCTG